>JALORP010000060.1 GCA_025458865.1 Steroidobacteraceae bacterium
CACGAGCTACAACCTGCCGAGCTTGATCCACCAGGGATCGAACTCGAGCGCCCTGTCCTACGGGGCGTTCCGGAACCGCTACAAGCAGGTGACGGCGGGCGCCGATCCCACCACCACGATCTACGTCGCCGGGATCCTCGAGCGGGTCACCCGTGCCGGGGTGACGGAGTTCCGGCACCAGATCCACGGTCCGACCGGGCCGGTGGCCATCTACACCCGCCGCAGCAGCGGCACCGCGGACACCTACTACCTGCACCGGGATCATCTCGGCAGCCCGGAGCTGGTCACCAACACCGCCGGAACCCAGGTCGTGAAGCTCAGCTTCGGGGCGTTCGGCGAGCGCCGCGGGGCCAC
This sequence comes from Steroidobacteraceae bacterium, assembly GCA_025458865.1. Taxonomy (GTDB): domain Bacteria; phylum Pseudomonadota; class Gammaproteobacteria; order Steroidobacterales; family Steroidobacteraceae; genus SG8-30. The sequence continues at coordinate 355 of JALORP010000060.1, forward strand.
CTGGACCGGCACCCCGAGCAGCGGCGACTGGACCGCGATCGGGAATACCACCCGCGACGGGTTCACGGACCACGAGCACCTGGATGCCGTGGGGCTCGTGCACATGAACGGGCGCGTCTATGATCCGAAGATCGCACGGTTCCTCTCGGCCGATCCGTTCATCGACTGGGGACTGGGGACCCAGGGGGTCAACCGCTACGGGTACGTGGGAAACAATCCCCTGGCGTGAATCGACCCGAGCGGGTTCTGCCGGCAGAACCCGCAGACTCGCGTGTGGGAGGATTGTCTTGACGCTGTGCGGGTCTTTGGAGGAGGTGGCTTGATAGCCAACTTCGGCGTGAGCGGCTCGAGCTTCGGCGGGTATGTAGGAGCCAGCCCGCCAAGCGGCGGAGGTGGCGGCGGTCGCGGCGGTGGCGGAGGCCGTGGCAACGGCTCCAGCGGTGGAGACGACACGTCGAGCGACGAGCCGCCCGACCCGGAGGCGGAAGCGGACACGGAGGGCGGCGTTTGTGCCGCACTGGAAGCATGGTCGGAGTCTTCAGCAGTCGCAGTTGCACCGCTTGGTCTGGAAGCCCAAGCATTTGGCGTCGTTCTATCAGGGATGTTCGGATTCGAGATCGGGGTCAACTCCCACCTGCAAGTCTATGCCAGCGGCTATTTCGCTGGAGGCCCGGGACTCGGTCTTGGCGTCAACGTCCTGACGGGAGGATTCGGATTGGGAAGCCAAGGTCGCTTGGGAACTGGTTTCAGCGCCTCCGAAAGCGTTGTGACTTGGGGCTCGATGACTGCGACTTCGGGGCCTGGACTCGGCGGGTCGTTCTCGATAGATACACGTGGTACTCAAGGAGCCGTCACCTATGCTCGAGCGAGGGTCGGTCTCGGCATTCTGGGCGGAATAGGCGTCGGAAATGGCGGGTCGCTAACCTTGGCGACACCGTCGATTCCGAGCGTTCTGAGGACGGCGCTGTGCGACTAACCGGCACAAGCGCCTCTCGATGAGCCACATGAGAGTAGTTGCCCGCTGGATCGAGATCGGCGGCGCCGGTGCTGCCGTTCTAGCGGCAGCTCTCGCTCTTGTCGGGCTTGCTGTGTCGTTGATCTGGCTCGAGTGGCCCTATTGGGTGCTGTACCTACTCGCCTTTGTCCTGTTCGGCGGGATCGCTCGTGCAAGAATAAAGCGACTTCGCACCAAGGAGCGGTGATCGTCGACCCTGTTTCATCCCGGCCGATTAGGACGGTGGCCACGATGCGCGACCACCTCGGATCCCCGGAGCTCGTCACCAACGCCACGGGTGCGCAAGTGGTCAAGCTCAGCTTCGGGGCGTTCGGCGAACGCCGCGGGGCCACCTGGACCGGCACCCCCAGCAGCGGCGACTGGACCGCGATCGGCAACACCACCCGCGACGGGTTCACGGACCACGAGCATCTGGATGCCGTGGGGCTGATCCATATGAACGGACGGGTGTACGATCCGAAGGTCGCACGGTTCCTCTCGGCCGATCCGTTCATTGACCGGGGACTGGGGACCCAAGGCGTGAACCGCTACGGGTACGTCGGCAACAATCCGCTCAACCGCATCGATCCGAGCGGGTTCACGGCCTGCGACCCGTTTGGCCACGGACCGATCCGGGTGGATGGGCACGACATGCCGAGGTTCGCGGAGATCGTGGTTCGAGGGGCGCAGTTCCCACCGCCACCGCCCGGGGCGTTCGTGACGTTCGGGCCGATGCTCGACAGCAGCGGCCGCGTGTTCGAGATGGGCGCGCCCGGCGGGGGCGACTACGAGCGGCAGGAAGTGTCGGAACTGGGCGAGGTGACGGTGACCGCGACCCGGACTGGGCAGAAGCGCCATCGCCCGCCGCCGGTGGTGGTGTTCGGGGGCGGCCCGGGCGGCGTGGTGGCCGCCGGCGCCGCCGACGCCGGGGGACCGGATCCGATGCAGAACAATGCGGGGCGGGAGGCAGATAGGCAGCAGTGTTTCCGGACCTGTACGGGCATCGGCTCGGTCGTTGCTGATCTGTCAGGTTCAACAGCCGCGGGTTTTGTTGCGGGGCTGCAGGTGTCTGGCGGCAACCCGTTCGTCGGCGGAATCGGGGCCCTTGCGGGGATAACGGCGGGCATGGCCGGCTTGGGAACTGCGTCAAGCACGGGAGGCAACTGGGCACAAGTTTCGATAGCTGCAACTGCGGGCGGACTGGCCGGCGGTGCAACGATGATCGCGGCCGGTAGTGGCGTCACAGGCTTCAGCGGAGGAGTGGCTGGAGGGCTGTTATCCGGAGTCTTTTCGACGGCCGGCATGCCCGCGCCGATAGCTGCCTCGCTGGGCAACGGGATCGGTTCTTTGGGAATGCCGGGTAATGCGTGGCCGCAGATCGGTCGTAACGTATTGACAGGGATGCGTCACGGGTTCGTCGCTGGGTTCGTTGGCGTGGGCATTTCCTTGGGAGGCCGCGCCTTGACCGCCTTCGTGTGTGATCAAGTTTGCAGCGAGTAGCCAGTTGATGGAGCCTGGAAACACTGTCCGTGCCGCGTGGCTGATCTTTCTAGCGTTGACCGTCTTCTGGGTCGCAGCCAGCGGTAGTCTACGCACGGCCGGCGCTGCCGTTGCCGGGGCGGCAGTATTCGCCGCCGGGTTGCACTGGCTGCGCCGGCGGGCCCATCGCGACCTTGCAACGCTAGGCCACAAGACCGCCAACGTACCACTCCGGCCGCGATTACGCTTGCAGGTCGAGGCTCGGCCCGCCCCAGTGATCAAACTTCTGGAGGCAGGAGTCCGCCGGCTGGCTGCGGGCCGCCGCGACATCGTCTTTGAAAGGCACGCGGAAGGTTTCGTTGCGTTGTTGCCGGCCACGCTGCGTCACGGGTACGGCGAACGCATTGAGGTGTCGCTGACCCCCCGCGACACGGATCAGGTAGAGATCACGATTTCCAGCCGGCCTCGGCGAGAGGGCGTGCTGATCGATCTCGGGCGAAATCTGCATCACGTCCTGACCCTTCGGCGCATGCTCGAAAGCGAGTTCGGGCGAGACAGGCTGGTAGACCGCGGCTTGGATGAAGCTCCGGAGGAAGCCGCGTGAACGCGTCGCCAGGTGGGCATGCATGCCTCTCGCAAATGCCGCGCCAGCGATCCGTACCCTCTAGTGTGTCGAATGGCGCACCAGCGACCGCCCGCGCGTAGCTATTGGCATCAAGACAAGCCCGTGTCGAACTCGAGCGCCCTGTCCTACGGGGCGTTCCGGAACCGCTACAAGCAGGTGACGGCGGGTGCCGATCCCACCACCACGATCTACGTCGCCGGGCTGCTGGAGAAGGTCACCCGCGCCGGGGTGACGGAGTTCCGCGCTCTCCTCGGGATGGGCAGCCGGACGGTCACGGATGGTCGAGATAGAGCTTACGAGGCCTGAAACAGGACGTCTTCAGGGCCGATCAGCGACTCAAGGTCTGGAGCCCGTCCGCGCCGGCCACGATGAGCACGTCCGCGGGCCGGCGCGCGAACAGCCCGACGGTCACCACCCCGGCGAGCTGGTTGATCTCCGACTCGAGCGCCGGCGGGTCGAGGATCTCGAGGTTGTGCACGTCGAGGATGACGTTGCCGTTGTCGGTGACGACGCCCTCGCGCCACACCGGCTGGCCGCCGAGGCGGACGAGCTGCCGCGCGACCAGCGAGCGCGCCATCGGGATGACCTCGACGGGCAGTGGGAAACGGCCGAGGACGTCCACGACCTTCGAGTCGTCCACGATGCAAACGAACTTGCGGCTGGCGGCGGCGACGATCTTCTCCCGGGTCAGCGCGCCGCCGCCGCCCTTGATGAGCTGCAGGCTCGGGGTCGCCTCGTCCGCGCCGTCGACGTAGAGCGGCAGGTCGCCCGTCGAGTTGAGCTCCATGACCTCGATGCCGGCGTCGCGAAGGCGGCGTGTGCTCGCCTCGGAGGACGAGACCGCGCCGGCGATGTCGTGCCTGCGCCCGGCCAGCGCGTCGATGAAGTGATTCACGGTCGAGCCTGTGCCGACACCCACGACCATGCCGTGCCCGACGTACTCCATCGCCGCCAGGGCGGCGCGCCGCTTCTTCTCGTCCGCGTCAGACATCGCGATTCCTTCGGTTTTCAGGCTCCGGAAATGACTGTGCCCGCTTTCGCGGGCACAGTCAGAAGAGTCAGAACGGGCGGCAGGCTTTCCTGAGATCGCCGGCCGCCGTCCCGGCTGCTAGAAGAACTACTTCTTCTTCGCCGCCCTCTTAGCGGCCTTCTTCTTGGTCGCCTTCTTCTTCGCAGCCTTCTTCTTGGTCGCCATGTTGGATCTCCATGTCGGGTTAATCCGGGGTGCGAGTATATACATGGTTGACGGGAATGCAAGCAAGGGGTATGGCCCTTTTTTATTCCGACGTCGACGCGCGAAACGCATCGGCCGTCGTCGCGGCGCTCCCCGTCTCTTGCCTCGACGTTCCTCCCCGGCGTGAAGCGGCGCGCGGCGCGCGATTCGAGGAACGCCGAAAACCCCTGTTTTTGCCGCGCGAAACGCGCTCGCCGCGAATCACTCGCCGGCGATGGAGAGGATGAACTTCCATTCGGCGGGCGTGACCGGCGTGATGGAGAGACGATTGCCGCGACGAAGCACGACCATGTCCTTCAGCTTGCCGCCGGCGTGCCGCTTCAGTGCCTCGAGCGTGATCGGCCGCGCGAACTTGCGCACGAGCTTCACGTCCACGAGCATCCAGCGCGGGTTCGCCGGGTCGCTCGCCGGGTCGTGGTAGGGGCTCTTCCGGTCGAACGCGCTCGCGTCGGGGTACGCCTCGCGCACGACCTCGACGATGCCCTGGATCCCCGGCACGTCGCAGCTCGAGTGATAGAAGAACCCCTGGTCGCCCGCGCGCATCCCGTCGCGCATCATGTTCCGCGCCTGGTAGTTGCGCACCCCTTCCCAGGCCGTGGTGCGCTTCGGCGACTTCGCGAGGTCGTCGATGCCGAAGGTCTGGGGCTCGGACTTGAAGAGCCAGTAGTTCATCTTCTTCCTCTCATGCTTCGAAGGTTCGAACGGCGCCCGCGTCGGTGACGACCGCCGACACCGGCACGTCCCAGGGCCGCTGCGACATCGGCTCGACGCGCTGGAAGGCGTAGGCGAGGCCGACCAGCCGGGGCCGCCGCCAGATCGAGCGGTGTCGCAGGAACGCGAGGTGCCGGTCGTAGAACCCGGCGCCCATGCCGAGCCGGCCGCCGCGCTCGTCGAAGGCCACGCAGGGGAGCAGCACGAGGTCGAGCCAGCGACCGTCGATGGCTTCGCGCAGGCAAGGCTCGGGGATGCCCCAGCGGTTCGGGTGCAGCGTCCCGTCGAGCGGCGCGAAGCGCATCCGGCGCCCGCGGTGCGAGGTGACGACCGGCACATAGACGCGGCAGCCCCGGCGCCGTGCGTGCTCGACGATGGGCGCGGGGTCGAGCTCGCCGCCGACCGGCAGGTAGGCGGCGACGCGGCTGCCCGGCCTCGGCAGGCCGAGCGACAGAAGGTGGTGGGCGACCGCGAGCGCGGCGCGCTCGCGCTGCGCGGGCGACAGCGCGCGGCGGCGCTCGCGCATGGCGCGCCGCAGGGCGGGCCGCGGGTCGTCAGCGGCCACCGGAGCGACCGGCCGGAGGGGAAGGGGGAGGCGCCACCCGCCTGTGCCGTTGCGGACCGCTGCTCTCGAACCGGAGCAACAGGTGGGGCAAGCCGTGACAGCTCAGGCTTCCCGCTCGAGGGCGGACATGCACAACGCTGTCGCTAAGCCAGGCCCCTGGGTGTTTCACATTAGGGTCGAGAGGTACCCAGGCCCACATCGAACACCGCAGGCGGCGCCAAATCGTACGCGCATCCCGTCGGACGCGCGGCAAATCTCAAAGTTCCAGCTGCTGGCCCTTCGCGAGGGCGGACTCCACGCGCTCGCGCATGGATTTCAGCCGGGCGGCGAGGTCGGCATCGGCAACCTCGTCACGGCCCTGGGTCTTGAGCAGCTCGTTGGTCAGGTTGAGTGCAGCCATCACCGCGATGCGGTCGAGGCCCACGACCTTGCCGCTGTCCCGGATCTCGCGCATCTTGCGGTTGAGCAGCTCGGCGGAGTCGATCAGGTCGTTGCGCGCGCCGGGCGGGCAGGCGACGTGATACTCCTTCTCCAGGATCCGGATGCTGACCCGCGTCGCTTCGGTCACGCGTTGCTCTCCATGGCTTTCAGCCGGCCGACCATGGCTTCGACCCTCGCGCGCACCTGCTCGTTCTTCGCGAGCAGCACCGAGCGCTCGGCGGCGAGCGCGTCCTGGCGCTGCCTGAGCGCGCGGTTTTCGTCCTTCAGCTGCTCGACCACCGCGACCAGCTCCTCGAGGCGCTTCTCGAGGCGCTTGAGTTCGACGTCGATCGCCGAGTGGGGAGGGGCTTCTTCCATGGCGGCATTATCGGCCCCGCGCGAAGCCAGGGTCAAACCGGGGCGTCGTTGCGCCCGGGTCCGCCGCCGGGCGCCGCGGTGGCATACTGGCGGCTGTCCGCCCACCGTGCCCGGGATGCCGATGAGCGCCATCACCTACGACGAGCTGGCCCGTGTCCTCGCCGATGCCGGTTCCGGCATCGAGGCGGCGGAAGCCCACGGCTGCCTGAGCGGGGCGCTCTGCGCCGAGCGCGACTTCAAGGCCTCCGAGTGGGCGCTCGAGCTGCTGCCGGAGTCAGACGCCTCCGCCTGGCCGGCCGGCACCCTGGAGGTGCTCGAGCAGGCGCTCAGCGACGCGCGCGAGGCACTGTCCGGCGACGACCTGTCCTTCGAGCCGCTGCTGCCGCACGATGGCGTCGCCATCCGGGAAAGGGTCCTGGCCCTCGCGGCCTGGTGCAGCGGCTTCCTCTACGGCATCGGCCGCTCCGGCGGCCCGCGTACGCTGCCCGGGGACCTCGTGGAGATCTCCGGGGACTTCGCCGAGATCTCGCGCGCCGCGCTCGGGCACGAGGAGGGCGGCGAGGAGAGCGAGCGCGACTATGCCGAGCTCGTCGAGTTCGTGCGCGCCTCCGTCCAGCTCGCCTGGGAGGAACTGCGCGCCCGCCGCGCGCACGATGCCGGCGCGCCCTCGCGGCCGCACTGACGCGCCCGATGCGTCGTTCCGAGTTCGCCCGCCGGCGGCGGCAGCTGATGCGCATGATGGATCGCGGCGCCATCGCGGTGCTGCCGGCCGCGCCCGTGCGCTACCGAAATGCCGACGTCGAGTACCGTTACCGGCAGGACAGCGACTTCCACTACCTCACCGGCTTCGACGAGCCGGAGGCCGTCGCCGTGCTGGTGCCGGGCCGCCCGCAGGGCGAGTTCATCATGTTCGTGCGCGAGCGCGACCCGGAGCGGGAAGCATGGGACGGGGCGCGCGCCGGACCCGAAGGCGTGATCGAGGCCTGCGGCGCGGACGACGCCTTCCCGATCGACGACATCGACGACATCCTGCCGGGCCTGCTGGAGCGCTGCACCCGGGTGTTCTGCACGATGGGCGTCCACCCGGAGTTCGACCAACTCCTGATGGGATGGGTGAACACGCTGCGTTCGCAGGCGCGGCACGGCCTGCACGCGCCGCAGGAGTTCGTGGCGCTCGACCACCTGCTGCACGAGATGCGACTCGTCAAGAGCCGGCCCGAGCTCGAGGCCATGCGCCGGGCGGCGCGCGTCACGGTCGGCGCGCACCTGCGGGCCCTTCGCGCGGCCGCGCCCGGGCGGACCGAGTACGAGATCGAGGCCGAACTGCTGCACGAGTTCCACCGCCACCATGGCGAGGCGGCCTACCGGCCGATCGTGGCCAGCGGACCGAACGCCTGCGTGATGCATCACCACGCCACGGAACGGGAACTGCGCGAGGGCGAACTGCTGCTCGTGGACGCGGGCTGCGAGCTCGACTGCTACGCCTCGGACGTCACGCGCACGCTGCCGGTCGGCGGCCGGTTCGACCCGCGCCAGCGCGCGATCTACGAGGTCGTGCTCGAGGCGCAGCGGGCGGCCATCGCCGCCGTCCGTCCCGGCAACCACTGGAACGACCCGCACGAAGCGGCGGTCCGCGCGGTCACCGAGGGCCTGGTGCGCATCGGCCTGCTGAAGGGGCAGCCGTCGCGGCTCGTGCGCGAGAGGGCCTACCAGCCTTTCTTCACGCACCGGACCGGCCATTGGCTCGGCATGGATGTCCACGACGTCGGTGAATACAAGATCGGCGAGGACTGGCGGCTGCTCGAGCCCGGCATGGTGGTCACCGTCGAGCCGGGCGTCTACCTGCCGCCGGGCATGGCCGGCGTGCCGAAGGCCTGGCGCGGCATCGGAGTGCGCATCGAGGACGACGTGGCCGTCACGGATGGCGACCCCGAGGTGCTGACGGCCGGCCTGCCGGCCGACCCCGACGCGATCGAGCGGCTCGTACAGGACGGCTGACGTCTCCGCCGCCCTCGCAGGCCGCGGTTCGCCGATTCGGTCCGGGATCGGCGCACCGCAGCGGCCGGGGGTAAACTGGCGGCATGGAATCGCCCGTACCTGCCCGGCACTGCGACGTCGCCATCGTCGGCGGCGGCATGGTCGGCCTTTCGCTCGCTGCCGCCCTGCGCGGACTGCCGCTCGACGTCGTGGTGATCGAGCCCGCGCCGCCGGGTGGCGCGGACGCGCCCAGCTTCGACGAGCGCACGACCGCGCTGTCGAACGGCAGCCGCCGCATCCTCGAGGGAATCGGCGCCTGGCGGCGGGTGGCGTCCGAGGCGGCGGCCATCGAGCGCATTCACGTGTCCGACCGCGGCGCTTTCGCCTTCGCGCGGCTGTCCGCGGAGGAGCAGGGCGTGCCGGCGCTCGGGCACACGATCACCAACCGCGTGCTCGGCGCGGCGCTCGACGACCTTTGCGCCGCCGCGCCGCGGCTCGAACTGCGCCGGCCTGCGCGGGTCACGGCCGTCGAGCCCGGCCCCGGGTCCGTTGGGCTCACGGTGGAGGGCGCCACGCCCGGCCGCGTGGAGGCACGACTCGTCGTGGCCGCCGACGGCGCGAAGTCGCTGGTGCGCACTGCCTTCGGCATCGAGGCGACCGTCTGGGACTACGGCCAGCAGGCCATCATCGCCAACATCGAGGGCGACCGCTTCCACGGCAACGTGGCCTACGAGCGCTTCACGCCCGACGGCCCGATCGCGGTGCTGCCGCTGGCCGACGGGCGGTGCACGGTGGTCTGGACGGTGGCGACCGACGCCGCGCCGGCGCTGCTCGCGCTCGACGACGCGGCGTTCCTGGCAAGGCTGCAGGACGCCTTCGGCTGGCGCCTCGGGCGCCTCAGGCGCGTCGGCCGGCGCCACGCCTACCCGCTGTCGCTCACCCGTTCCGAGCGCCAGGTCGCGCCGCGCGCGGTGATCATCGGCAACGCCGCCCAGGGCCTGCACCCGATTGCAGGCCAGGGGTTCAACCTGGGGCTTCGCGACGTGGCCACGCTCGCGGAGGTGATCGCGGACGAGTTGCGCGAGCACGGCGCAGACGCGGACCCCGGCGCGCCGCGGGTGCTCGACCGCTATGCCGATTGGCGACGCGGCGACCGTCGGAGCGTCATCGCCTTCACCGACGGCCTCGTGCGGCTCTTCGGCAATCCGCTGCTGCCGCTGCGCGCCGCGCGCGGCGCCGGCATGCTGCTGTTCGATCTCCTGCAGCCGGCCAAGGACGGATTCGCGCGCGTGACCATGGGCCTCGCGGGCCGGCTGCCGCGGCTCGCGCGCGGGGTGCCGCTCGCATGAAGCGCGACTTCGACATCGCCATCGCCGGCGGCGGCATGGTCGGCGCCGCGCTTGCCGCGCTGCTGACGAGCCGGCCGGAAACCTCCCGCCTGCGGATCGCGCTGCTCGAGCCGAGGCCCGCCGCGCCGCCCGCGGCGGGCGATCCGCTCGACCTGCGCGTCTCGGCGCTCTCGCGCGCCTCGCAGCGCCTGTTCGAGCGAACCGGCGCGTGGCCCGCGGTCGTCGCCCGGGGCGCATCGCCGTACCGCCGCATGGTCGTGTGGGATGCCGCGGACAGTCCCGACGGCCCGGGCGCGATCCGGTTCGACGCGGCCGAGCTCGCCGAGCCCGACCTCGGCCACATCGTCGAGAACCGCAGCGCGCAGGCCGCGCTCCTCAAGTGCGCCCGCGAGCGCGGCGTGAAGCTGCTTCAGAGCGGCGTCGCGTCCGTCGTCACGGGCGGCGACGCCGCGCTGGTCACCACCCCCGAGGATCGCCGGCTGTCCTGCGCGCTGGTGATCGGGGCCGACGGGCATGACTCGGCGGTTCGCAGGCTCGCGGGCATCGGCACGCGTGGCTGGGCGTACGCCCAGAACGGCATCGTCGCGCACCTCGCGACCGAGCGTCCCCACCAGGAGACGGCGTGGCAGCGATTCCTCCCCGGCGGGCCGCTCGCGCTGCTACCCCTGGCCGACGGCCGAGTGTCGCTGGTGTGGACCGTGCCCGCCGCCGATGCGCAGGCGCTGGCCGCGCTCGACGACGAGGCCTTCGGCCTGCGTGTGACCGAGGCTTCGGGTGGCGTGCTCGGCGCGCTCAAGCCGACGACGCCGCGCACCGCATTCCCCCTGCGCCTGATGCACGCCCTGGAGTACACGCGTCCACGCCTTGCGCTCATCGGCGACGCGGCGCACGCGGTGCACCCGCTCGCCGGGCAGGGCGTCAACCTCGGTTTCATGGATGCCGCCGCGCTCGCGCAGGTGCTCGGCGAAGCGCTGGCCGCCGGCAGGGACATCGGCGAGCACGCCGTGCTGCGCCGCTACGAGCGCTGGCGCAAGGCCGAGAACATGCCGGCCATGGCGCTCATGGATGGGCTCCAGAAGCTCTTCGGCAGCGACCTGCCGCTGCTCGCCTGGGCGCGGCGGACCGGCCTCGGCCTGGTGGATCGCGCCGAGCCCGTGAAGCGCAGCCTCATCCGCCGCGCAATGGGTGTTGCGGGGGACGTGCCGGCGGCGTTGAGGTAGTGGAGTTCTAGTTCGCGGGCCAGGCGCCCGCGTCGATGGTCTCGCGGTAGCCATGCCAGGTGGCGTGACCCAGGACCGGGATGGTCACCGCGAGCCCGAGAAGCGCGGTGGCGAAACCGAATGCGGTCAGCAGCACGATCAGCCCCACCCACACGGCCATCGCGCGCTTGTTGCGCAGCACCGCATTGACGCTGGTGACGACCGCCGTGATCGCGTCGGCGTCCCGGTCGCAGATCATCGGCAGCGAGAACGCGCTGAACGCGAAGGTCAGCAGCGCGAAGATCGACCCGACCGCGGAGCCGATCGCCATGAACATGGCGAGCTGCCGCCAGTCCGGGTGCCCCTCGACCGGGAAGAAGACGTGCAGCATGGAGCCGGCGCGGGCCCACACCAGGAAGACCACCAGCAGCGCCAGCGCGAAAACCATGACGGTGCCGAGGCTCTGCCGCTGCTCCACCAGGCAGCGGCCTAGCCGGGGCGGCAGGCCGCGCTCGAGCTGCCGGCTGATCGAGTAGAGCGCCATCGCCAGCACCGGGGCCACGAAGACGAAACCCGACAGGAGCACGAGGACGGCCCAGTAGCTGCCCATCTTCAAGGCGATGCCCGTGACGCCCCAGGAGAGGGCGGCGATGGCGAGCCCGTAGGTCAGACTCTGGCGCGGTGCGCGGCGGAAGTCCTCCCAGCCCTTGCGGACCCAGCCCAGCGGAGCCGAGGCCGGCAGCTTCCGGCAGGGCGCGAGGAACGGAAGCGTCCCGGGCTCGGCGTTCACTCGAGCAGGGCGTCGGCCTTGGCGGCGCAGATGAAGTCGTTCTCGGATAGCCCGCCGATGGCGTGGGTCGAGAACCGGATGTGGCAGTAGTTGTAGCCCAGCTCGAGATCGGGGTGATGGTCCTCGGCGTTCGCCACGTGCGCGAGCGCATTGACGAAACTCATCGTGCGGTAGAAGTCCTTGAACTTCACCTCGCGCAGGAGCGCGCGTCCATCCTCGGCCAGCCGCCAGTCGGGATGGAGCTGGCTCATCATCGCCGCCGCCGCCTCGGGCGTGAACGGCTCGACGCCGCCCTCGCAGGGCACGCAGCGGCGTTCCTTCAGGTCGCTCATGACGCCTCCTTCGACGGGTAGCGGCGCTCGACGTAGCGCTCCACCAGCTGCTGGAATTCCTCGGCGATGCGTTCACCCTTCAGCGTCACCGTCTTCTCGCCGTCCTCGTAGACCGGCGCGACCGGCCGCTCGCCGGTTCCGGGAAGGCTGATGCCGATGCTGGCGTGCTTGCTCTCGCCGGGCCCGTTGACCACGCAGCCCATCACGGCGACGGTCATGTCCTCGACGCCGTCGTGGCGTTTCTTCCACTCCGGCATGCGCTCGCGGATGTAGCTCTGGATGCGCTGCGCCAGCTCCTGGAAGTAGGTGCTGGTGGTGCGGCCGCAGCCCGGGCAGGCAATCACCATGGGCGTGAACGCGCGCAGCCCCATGGTCTGCAGGATCTCCTGCGCGACGATCACCTCGCGGGTCCGATCGCCGCCCGGCTCGGGCGTGAGCGAGATGCGGATGGTGTCGCCGATGCCCTCCTGCAGCAGCACGGCGAGCGCCGCGGTGGAGGCGACGATGCCCTTGGAGCCCATGCCCGCCTCGGTCAGGCCCAGGTGCAGCGGGTAGTCGCAGCGCGCGGCCAGCGAGCGGTAGATCGCGATCAGGTCCTGCACGCCGCTGACCTTGGTCGAGATCACGATCGCGTCGTGCGGCAGGCCGAGTTCCTCGGCGCGGGCCGCGCTGTCGAGCGCGGAGACCACGGTGGCGTCGCGCAGGACCTCGAGCGTGTCCTTCGGGTGGGCCGAGCGGGAGTTCTCGTCCATCATCCGCGTCAGCAGGTCCTGGTCTAGGCTGCCCCAGTTCACGCCGATGCGCACCGGCTTGCCGTGGCGGCAGGCCATCTCGATCATCTCGGCGAACTGCGGGTCGCGCTTGCTGCCGCGGCCGACGTTGCCCGGGTTGATGCGGTACTTGGCGAGCGCCTCCGCGCAGGCCGGGTGGGCGTTCAGCAGCTTGTGACCGTTGAAGTGGAAGTCGCCGACGAGCGGCACGTCCACGCCGGCGGCGAGCAGCCGGTCGCGGATGTGCGGGACGGCGGCCGCGGCCTCGTCGGTGTTGACCGTCACGCGCACGATCTCGGAGCCGGCCCGCGCCAGCTCCTTCACCTGCCGGAACGTGGACTCCACGTCGGCGGTGTCGGTGTTGGTCATGGACTGGACCACGATCGGCGCGCCGCCGCCGACCGTGACCTTGCCGACGCGGACACCGACCGAGGAACGTCGAACAGGCAGCGGCATGGGATCCCCGTGAGGCTCGAATGCGGCTATTGTAGGGGCTGGCCGCGCCGGCGGGCGACCCGCCCGCGGGTGCCGTCGTTTCCGCCACGAATCAGGGGGTTGCAGCGATGGATGTCAGGGCCGCGGTCGCGTGGGAGGCGGGCAAGCCGCTGGTGGTGGAGACGGTGCAGCTCGAGGGACCCAAGGCGGGCGAGGTGCTGATCGAGCTCAAGGCCACGGGCATCTGCCACACGGACGAGTTCACGCGCTCGGGCGCAGACCCGGAGGGCCTGTTCCCGGTGATCTTCGGCCACGAGGGCGCCGGCATCGTGGTGGACGTCGGCCCGGGCGTGAAATCGCTGAAGAAGGGCGACCACGTGATCCCGCTCTATACGCCAGAGTGCCGCGAGTGCAAGTCCTGCCTCTCGCAGAAGACCAACCTCTGCACGGCGATCCGCGCCACCCAGGGCCAGGGCGTGATGCCGGACGGCACCAGCCGCTTCTCCATCAACGGCCGGAAGATCCACCACTACATGGGCTGCTCGACCTTCTCGAACTTCACCGTGCTGCCGGAGATCGCGGTGGCGAAGATCCGCGAGGATGCGCCCTTCGACAAGGTCTGCTACATCGGCTGCGGAGTGACCACCGGCGTCGGCGCCGTGATCAACACCGCGAAGGTGCACCCGGGCGCCAACGTGGTGGTCTTCGGCCTCGGCGGCATCGGGCTCAACGTCATCCAGGGCGCGCGCATCGCCGGCGCCGACAGGATCATCGGCGTGGACATCAACCCGCGCCGCAAGGCCCTCGCCGAGAAGTTCGGCATGACGCACTTCGTCAACCCGAAGGAGGTCGAGGGCGACCTCGTGCCCTACCTCGTCGCGCTGACGGGCGGCGGCGCCGACTACAGCTTCGAGTGCGTGGGCAACGTGGACCTGATGCGCCAGGCGCTGGAGTGCTGCCACCGCGGCTGGGGCGAGTCCATCATCATCGGCGTCGCGGGCGCGGGCCAGGAGATCCGCACCCGGCCGTTCCAGCTGGTGACCGGCCGCGTCTGGAGGGGCACCGCCTTCGGCGGCGCGCGCGGGCGCACCGACGTGCCGAAGATCGTGGACTGGTACATGGACGGCAAGATCAACATCGACGACCTGATCACCCAACGGCAAGATCAACATCGACGACCTGATCACCCACGTGATGCCGCTCGAGAGCATCAACGACGCCTTCGACCTCATGCACAGCGGCGAGTCCATCCGCTCGGTCGTGGTGTACTGACATGACCATCGAGACCAGCGGCGAGCACCGCTGCTTCGGCGGCGTGCAGGGCTATTACCGGCACGAATCCACCGAGACCGGCACGCCCATGCGCTTCGCCGTGTTCCTGCCGCCGGCCGCCGCCTCGGGCCCGGTGCCCGTGCTCTATTTCCTGGCGGGACTCACCTGCACCGAGGAGAACTTCACGGTGAAGGCCGGCGCCCAGCGGCGCGCGGCCGAGCTCGGCCTCGCGCTCGTGATGCCGGACACCTCTCCCCGGGGCACGGACCTGCCGGGCGAGCACGACAACTACGATTTCGGCTCCGGCGCCGGCTTCTACGTGGACGCGACCGAGGCGCCCTGGTCGGTCAACTACCGCATGTACTCCTACGTGACGCGCGAGCTTCCAGCGCTGGTCGAGGAGCACTTCGAGGTGGACCGGGCGCGCAGCGGCATCTTCGGTCACTCGATGGGCGGCCACGGCGCGCTGGTCTGCGCCCTTCGCAACCCCGAGCGCTTCCGCAGCGTCTCCGCATTCGCGCCGATCTCGTCGCCGATGCACTGCACGTGGGGAGAGAAGGCCCTCGGCGGATACCTCGGGCCCCAGCGCGCCGCGTGGCGGGCGTGGGACGCCACGGCGCTGATCGAGGACGGCCACCGGGTGCCGGACATCCTCGTCGACCAGGGCCTCGCCGATACCTTCCTCGCGAGCCAGCTCATGCCCGAGCGGCTCGAGCAGGCCTGCTCCATGGCCGGCCAGCCGGTCACGCTGCGCCGTCACCCGGGCTACGACCACTCCTATTTCTTCATCGCGACCTTCGTCGGCGAGCACCTCGATTGGCACGCCGCCCGCCTGAAAGCCTGAAGGCCGCGGGGACTCCGGCGGTTGCTCCGGCCTGCTGCCGCGTCCTTCCCGGCGCGGTGGAGCTCGAGGTGCTCGTGGTGCCGAGAGCCTCGCGGACGCGCGTGGCGGGGATCCAGGAAGGCAGGCTGAAGGTGCAGCTCGCCGCGCCGCCGGTGGACGGCGAAGCCAACGCCGCGCTGGTCGAGTTCGTCGCGGAGCTTTTCGGCGTGCGGCGCAGCGCGGTGACGCTCGTGGCCGGCGCGGCGTCGCGGCGCAAGCGGCTGCGGGTCGCCGGCGCAGACCCGGCGCGGCTCACTACTTGAAAGACTCCACGGCCGGCGGATAATCCCGAGGAAAGGGAGGGGAATCCCATGCGCATGCTTCGATTGGTCGGGGCGGTCGCGATGGCGGCTGTCGCGGGTGCCGCGGTGGCCGCGACCGGCGAGTACTGGCAGGTGAAGCAGAAGATGTCCATCGAGGGCATGTCGATGCCCGCCATGGAAAACAGGGTCTGCAAGCCGCTAAACGCGGCGCCCGAGGACATGGCCGCCACCGACGACAAGAACTGCCGCATGACGGACTTCCAGACACGCGGCAACAAGACCAGCTATCGGTTCGAGTGCACCGGCAAGGATGCCGCGAGCGGCTCGGGCGAGTTCGAACAGCTCAGCCCGGACGCCTACCGCGGGCGCAACGTCATGCGCAGCGCGGAAGGCGAGATGGTCATGGAGTTCGAGGGCCGCAAGGTCGGCGGCGCCTGCGACCCCGAGGAGCCCATGAAGAAGATGCAGGCGCAGGCGGCGCAGGCGCAGGCCCAGCAGTGCCGCGCGCAGGGCGAGTCGCTCGCGCCGCCCGAGCGCAACCCGCAGCTGCCGCCCGAGTTCGACTTCCGCTGCGATTCGGCGAACAAGGCGGCCTACTGCGAGGGCGTGAAGGCGAAGCAGGGCTCGATCGCCGACCGGGATGACTTCCGGTCGGTCGCCGGCACCGCCGGCTGGCGCCGATCCTTCGAGTTCTGCGGATTCGACGCGGCCGGGCTCGAGAAGCGCTTCTGCGACGAGGCGCTGGCCGAGAAGGACTACTACTTCGTCGCCGAAGCCTGCGAGACCGAGGCGCGCCGCATCGCGGCGACCTGCGCGGGCCGCGATGGCACGTCGCTCGCCGCGGCCGGCCAGTCCGACCTGCTGCCGATCTGCGCGAAGTACGGGCCGGGCGCAGCGGTGATGGTCGAGCAGGGCAGTTCCGCCGATCCGGCCGCCGCGGGCCAGCAGGCTGCGCCGCCCGCCAAGGAGAGCGCCTTCGACAAGCTCAAGAAGGGAACCAAGGGGCTCAAGGACCTGATGAAGATCCCCGGGACCTGAGCGGGTGACGCCGTCCGCCGAATTGCGCCAACGCCGCCGCGAGGCGGCGTTGCTGCTTGGGGTGACGCTACTCGCCTACGCCAACTCGTTCGACGGCGTCTTCCAGTTCGACGATTTCTTCGCGATCGTCGACGAGCCTTCGGTGCAGTCCCTGTCGGCCTGGTGGCAGTCCCTGCCGGGGCTTCGGCCGCTGCTCAAGCTGACTTACGCCGCCAACCACGCGAGCGGACTCGGCCTTGGGGGCTTCCATGCGGTGAACGTCGCAGTCCACGCCACGTGCGTGCTGCTCGCCTGGACGCTGCTGAGAAACTGGCTGCCGGAGGCGGGCCTCGACCGGGCGCGCGCAGGCTCCATGGCGCTCGTGGCCGCGCTCGTCGTCGCGCTGCACCCGGCCCAGACCGAGGCGGTGGCCTACCTCTCCGGGCGCTCCATCTCGCTCATGGCGATGTTCTCGCTGGGTTTCCTGGCGCTGGGCCTCCGCTCACAGGACGTGCGGGACCGCTGGATGGCGGGCGCGCTGGCCTGCCTCCTCGCTGCGCTTGCCACACGCGAGACGGCCTGGGCGGCCGTGCCGGCGCTCGCGCTGCTCGCGGCCGCCCGCGGCGAGAGGGGGCATGATCTCCTGCGGCGGCTGGCGCTGCCCACGGCGCTGCTCGCCGTCGCGGCGCTCGCGATCCTGGCGCTGCCCGCCTACCGCCGGCTCGCGCTCAGCACGCTCGGCCGCCTCGACCCTGCAGCCCTCTTCGCGACCCAGGTCCAGGCCTTCGGCTACCTGCTGACGAAGCCACTGCTGCTGCTCGAGGTCAACATCGACCCCCAGCTCGCGCGCCGCGCTTCGCCCGATGCGGGCACGTGGCTCACGTTCGCGGCGCTCGCCGTTCCGGTTGCCCTGGCGGCCTGGCAGTGGCGTCGTCGCCCGTGGCTTTCCACCGCACTGATCTGGCCCTTCCTGATGCTCGCGCCCGGCTACACGGTCTTCGCGCGGGCCGACGTGGCGAACGATCGCCACCTGTACATGGCGCTGCTCGGCCCGGCGCTGCTCGTGGGGGCAGCGCTCGCGGCGCTGCCCCGCTGGCCGCGCGGGCTCGCCGCCGCCGCGCTTGGCGTCGTGCTCGGGCTGGTGACGGTGGGCCGCAACACGGACTACCACAGCGAGCGCGCGCTCTGGACGGCGACCGTCGCGGCGTCGCCCGACAAGCCCCGGCCGTGGAACAACCTCGGCCATGCGCTGATGCTCGAAGGCGATCTCGAGGGTGCCGAGCGCGCCCTGCGCCGCGCGCTGGCCCTCGAGCCCAATTACCTTCGCGCCCGCCACAACCTCGCGCTCGTGCAGGCCCGCCAGCGCGAACGCGTCGTCAGTCGCGACGACGCGGAGGCAGGCTCCGGAGCAGCCGGCCGCTGACGGCGATCAGCACGAAGGCAACCACGAGCGCGAAGGGCGCGTAGTGGCTCCAGGCCGACGCCCAGGCGGACAGCTCGTTGAGCAGCAGCGCCCAGACGACGATGGCGATGTAGGTGGCGGACAGCACCACGGCGAGATTGGTGCGCGTGCGCAACCCGATCAGCAGGCCGATGATCGCGCCCACCACGGGCCCGGTCATCCAGAAGGGCGTGAACACAAACACGAACAGCCCGGCGATGCCGAAGCGCTGGATGGCGCCGCGCTGCTCCTCGGCCGCCGCCTGCAGCCGGGACATGGTGGCGGCCCAGCGAGAGGTGTCGAGCAGGTGCTTCCAGCCGAGCGCGAAGAGCGGGTAGACGACCAGCACCTGCAGCGTCTCGACGATGACGTTCCAGGGGATGACCTCCGCGTGGCCGAGTCCGCTGGCGTAGCCAAGCGACATGCCGGCGGCGCGGCCGATCACGAGGTTGAGCCCGGTCATGGCGACGTAGGTCACGGTCCGGTCCGGCACGAACCACCACGAGACGCCGAGCGCGATTACCAGCGCGCCGGTGAGGAGGAGGGCGACCAGCAGCAGCCGCCCCTCGACCGTCGCCAGCAGGACGTTGCGGGTCACGGGCGCGCCAGCCCCCCGCCGGCCGCCACCCAGGCGCGCACCCGTGCCTCCAGCATGTCGAGCGGCAGGGCGCCTGCGCCGAGCACCACGTCGTGGAAGTCGCGGATGTCGAAGTCCTCGCCGAGCTCGCGCTCGGCCTCGCTGCGCAGCGCGCGGATCCTCAGCTGCCCCACCTTGTAGGCGAGCGCCTGGCCCGGCCAGCCGATGTAGCGGTCCACCTCGTTGACGATGTCGAGCTCCGACTTGGCCGCGTTATCGCGGAAGAATTCGATCGCCTGCGCCCGGGTCCAGCCCTTGTGGTGCATCCCCGTGTCCACGACAAGGCGGACCGCGCGCCACATGTCGTATGTCAGGTAGCCGAAGCGGTCGTAGGGATCCTCGTACAGGCCCATCTCGTCGCCGAGGCTCTCGCTGTACAGGCCCCAGCCCTCGACGAAGGCGGTGAAGCCGGCGAAGCGGCGGAACATGGGCGCTTCCGGCAGTTCTTGCGCCAGCGCGATCTGCAGGTGATGCCCGGGCACGGCCTCGTGGACCGACAGCACTGGGATCTCGTACTTCGGGCGCTGGTCGGGGCGGTAGAGGTTGACGTAGTAATAGCCGGGCCTGAGGCCGTCGCGGGACGGCGGCATGTAGTAGGCGGTCGTGGTGTCCGGCGCGCTCGACATCGGGATGGGGCGCAGGCCGTAGGGCGTGCGCGGCAGCGTGCGGAAGAGCGGCGCGAGCAGCGGGTCGATGCGCTTGGAGGCGACGAGATAAGCCTGGAACAGCTCGTCGGACGTCTGGTGGTAGAACCGCGGGTTCGTGCGCAGGTCGGCCATGAACCCGGCGAGCGAGCCCTCGAAGCCGACCTCGCGGACGATCCGCTCCATCTCGCCGCGGATGCGCTTCACCTCCGCCAGGCCGATCTCGTGGATCTCCCCGGGCGTGAGCGCGGTGGTCGTGAAGTGCGCCGCGCGGTTGGCGTAGAAGGCGCGGCCGTCCGGCGTGTCCCAGATGCCCACGCTGTCGCGGGAGGCCGGCAGGTAGCGTTCGACGAGGAACCGCTCGAGCCTTGCGTACGCCGGGATGACGATGTCCTTCACCGCGGCCCGCGCCTCGGCCTCGAGCCGCGCGCGGTCGGTCTCCGGCATGGACTGTGGAAGCCGGCGGAACGGCGCGTAGAAGGGGCTGGCCACCGGATCCGCGACGAGCTGGCGCCGCACCTGCGCCGGCACGCGCTCCATGATCACCCGGGGCTGGGTCCGGCCCTCGCGCGCGCCTTCCTCCAGCAGCGCGATGGTCTGGTCCACGTAGGGTCCGAAGGCGCGCAGCCGGGCGAGCCAGTTTTCCCAGTCCGCGGGGCGGCGGAACGCCAGCGTCTCGAGCAGCTCGTGCTCGTTCTGGATACCGTCGCGCATGTTGAGCGCGTAGACCCAGGGCTTGAAGCGGTGCGCGTCGATGCGATCGCGCAGCATCCGGGCGAAGAGGTCGTAGTTCAGCTGCTCGGAGGGCGGCAGGGAGGCGCGGTCGATGCGACCAAGCTCATCGAGGGCCGCGCGGTCGGCCGCGTGGCTCGCGGCGATGGCGGCCGGCGACAGGTCCGGCCAGCGGTCGTCGTACCGGCCGTCCCCCAGGTTCGAGGCCCAGGTGGGGTTCTCTACCATCGTCCGCTCCCAGTGGCGCTCGAACAGGGCGTTGAGCGCCACGACCCCCGCGGGGGGCGCGGGCGAGGCCGGGGCGGCCGGCGCCGCGGCGGCGAGCGCCAGGAGGGCAAGGGCGGCGAGGAACCTGGGCATGGGATTACCCGGTGGCTGGCGTGGACGCCGACTATACCGGCGGGGACACACCTTATAGAATGCGGCTTCCGCGAAAAGACCTGTCCGGAGAGACCGCGCCCGCGCGCGGCGCCGAAGGCGCAACCCGCCCGGAAACGCTCAGGCAGAAGAACGGCAGGATCTGGCGGACTCTGGAGAGTGGCCCTGGACGGGGCCCACCGAAGGGGAGCGGCGCCGGCTGTCTGGCCGGCACCCAATCTCTCAGGTTCACGGACAGAGGGGCGGCAGGTCCACGGGGGCCTGCCGCCCCTTTTTTGCGTCTGCCGCGGCCAAGGCCGCCGGGAAGGAACGATGACCCAAAGAACCCCGCTGCACCCGGTTCACCTCGAGCTGGGCGCGCGCATGGTGGATTTCGGCGGCTGGGACATGCCGCTGGCCTACGGCTCCCAGATCGAAGAGCACCACGCCGTGCGCCGCGACGCGGGCATGTTCGACGTCTCCCACATGTGCGTGGTGGACCTGCACGGCGCCGCCGTTCGCGACCTGCTCAGCCGGCTGCTCGCCAACGACGTCGGCCGTCTAAAGGTGCCCGGCAAGGCGCTGTACAGCTGCATGCTGCGCGAGGACGGCGGGGTGATCGACGACCTGATCGCCTACTTCATCGAGGAAGGCTGGTTCCGGCTCGTGGTGAACGCGGGCACGGCGGTGAAGGACCTCGAGTGGATCGGCCGCCACGCCGCCCAGGCGGGCGTCAAGGTCGCGCCCCGTCGTGACCTCGCGATGATCGCGGTCCAGGGGCCGAACGCCCGCGCGCGGGTCGTGTCGCAGATGCCGGCCGTCTACCAGGAACGGGTGCTCGCGCTTGCGCCTTTCTTCGGTGTTGCCGGCGGCGAGCTGTTCGTGGCGCGCACCGGCTACACCGGCGAGGACGGGTTCGAGGTGATGCTGCCGGCCGTGCAGGCACCCACGTTCTGGCTGGCGCTCAAGGCGGCGGGCGTGGCGCCCTGCGGCCTCGGCGCGCGCGACACGCTGCGCCTCGAGGCCGGCATGAACCTCTACGGCAACGACATGGACGAGGGCGTCGGCCCGCTCGAGTCTGGGCTGGGCTGGACCGTCGTCCTCGACGGGGAGCGTGACTTCATCGGCCGCGAGGCGCTGGTGGAGCAGAAGCGCCGCGGCGGCCTGCGCCGGCTCGTGGGCCTCGTCCTGGAGGACCGCGGCGTCCTGCGTGCCCACCAGCGCGTGCTCGCGGGCGAGGCGGGCGAGGGCGAGATCACGAGCGGCGGCTGGTCGCCGACGATGGAGCGCTCGATCGCGCTCGCGCGGGTGCCGGCCGGCACGGGCGATCGCGTCCAGGTGGACCTGCGCGGCCGCCTCGTCAGCGCACGCGTGGTGAAGCCGCCCTTCGTGCGCCACGGCCAGGTGCTGGTGAACGTCTGACCGAAACCGGCGCCCGGTGGCGCCGCGAACCTTCTTTCAGCGCCGCCCGGCGGGCGGCAGGAGCAAGCAGATGAGCAACGTGCCCGGGGACCTCCGCTACACCAAGAGCCACGAGTGGGTGCGCGCGCTGCCCGACGGCAGCGTCGAGGTCGGCATCACCGACCACGCGCAGAACGCGCTCGGCGACCTCGTGTTCGTCGAGGTGCCCCAGACCGGCCGGCAGGTCGGCGCGGGAGACGCCTTCGCGGTGGTGGAGTCGGTCAAGGCCGCCTCGGACGTGTACAGCCCGGTCGGGGGCGAGGTCGTCGCCGGCAACGACGCGCTGGCCTCGCAGCCCGAGCTGATCAACCAGGAGCCGTATGGCCAGGGCTGGATCGCGCGCCTCAAGCCCGGCTCGCTGGCGGACGTCGAGGGCCTGCTCGACGCCGCCGCCTACGAGGCCTTCCTCGCCAGCGAAGCCTGAGCGAACCCACCGATCCTGCGGCGCGCCTTGCGGCGCGCCCTCCCTCCCGGAGGCCGAGATGTCCTACATTCCGCACACCGAAGACGACGTCCGCGAAATGCTCGCCGCCATCGGCGCGACGAGCATCGAGGACCTGTTCGACGAGATCCCCGCCGAGCTCAAGATCGAGGAGCTCGCCGGCATTCCCGCGGCGCTCTCCGAGATGGAGGTCGGTCGCCTGATGATGGAGCGTGCCGCCGCCGACGGCCGGCCGCTCAACTTCATCGGCGCGGGTGCGTACGAGCACCACATCCCGGCGCCGGTGTGGGCCATCACGACGCGCGGCGAGATCTACAGCGCCTACACGCCCTACCAGGCGGAGGCGAGCCAGGGCACGCTGCAGGCGATCTATGAATACCAGACGATGGTGGCGAGCCTCACCGGCATGGAGGTGTCGAACGCCTCGCTGTACGACGGCGCCACGGCGCTGGCCGAGGCCGCGCTGATGGCCGTCCGCGCGCACCGCAAGTCGAAATCGTCGCGAATCCTGCTGCCGCGCACGGTCAACCCGACCTATCGCGCCTGCGCGCGCGCGGTCACCGAGGGCCAGGGTCTCGCCTTCGAGGAGCTGCCCTACTGCCCGAAGAGCGGCCGCACGCTGCTCGAGGCGCTCGCGCCGTACGAGGGCCAGGACATCACCGCCATCGCCATCCAGCAGCCGAATTTCTTCGGGCAGCTCGAGGAAGTGGACGAACTGGTCGGCTGGGCGCGAGCCAACGGCGCGCTCGTGATCGGCGTCGTCAACCCCACGTCCCTCGCGCTGCTCAAGCCGCCGGGTGAGTGGGGCGGGGGCGGCGTGGACATCGCCTGTGGCGAGGGCCAGCCGCTCGGCGTGCCGCTGTCCTCGGGCGGGCCGTATTTCGGGTTCATGACCACGCGCATGGAGCACGTCCGGCAGATGCCGGGCCGCATCGTGGGCCGCACGGTGGACCTCGACGGCCGGCCGGGCTTCACGCTCACGCTGCAGGCCCGCGAGCAGCACATCCGCCGCGGCAAGGCCACGTCGAACATCTGCACCAACCAGGGCCTGCTGATGACGGCCGCGACCATCTACATGACGCTGCTCGGGCCGGCGGGCCTCGAGCGCGTCGCCGCCGCCTCCATGGCCAACACGCGCCTGCTGGTCGAGGCGCTCTCCCGCGTGAGGGGGGTGCGCGCGGCCTTCGAGGGGGCGCGTTTCCACGAGGCCGTGCTGCAGCTCGACCGGCCGGTCCGCGGCGTGCTGGAGGCGCTCGCCGCGCGCGGCATCGTCGGTGGCCACGACCTCGGCCGCGATTACCCCGAGCTCGGCAACGCCCTGCTCGTATGCGCCACCGAGACGCGCACGCAGGCCGACATCCACCGCTATGCCGCCGCGCTCGGCGAGGCGCTCGCCAGCGCCCGGGCCGCCTGAGGAGCGAGAACATGAAGACCCGCGAACCCGTGATCTTCGAGATTTCCCGTCCCGGCCGCGCGGCCGGCTCACAGCACCCGCCGGCGGCCGAGGCCGCGGTGCCCGCGCACCTCGCGCGGCGCAGCCGCCCGATGCTGCCGGAGGTGTCGGAGCTGCAGGCGGTGCGTCACTTCACGCGCCTGTCGCAGATGAACTTCAGCATCGACACGAACTTCTACCCGCTGGGCTCGTGCACGATGAAGTACAACCCGAAGGCCTGCAACACCTACGCGATG
>JALORP010000021.1 GCA_025458865.1 Steroidobacteraceae bacterium
CGAGGACGACCCGCGCAACCCGGCGGTGATCGCCGACAACGTCGGCGACAACGTCGGCGACTGCGCCGGCATGGCGGCCGATCTGTTCGAGACCTACGCCGTCACCGTGGTCGCCACCATGCTGCTCGCGGGCCTGATGATGAAGGACATGGGCCAGGCCGCGGTGCTCTACCCGCTGGTCCTCGGCGCCGTATCCATCGTCGCTTCCATCGTCGGCACCTTCTTCGTCAAGGTGAGCGACGGCGGAAAGATCATGAACGCGCTGTACCGCGGCGTGATCGTCTCGGGCGTCATCGCCGCAGCGGGCTTCTACGTCGTGTCCGGAATGATGCTCGGTGAACAGGCGACGAGCCTGTTCCTGTGCGCGCTGATCGGCCTCGGCCTCACGGCCGCGATGATCTGGATCACCGAGTACTACACCGCTACCGAGTACGGGCCGGTGCGCTATGTCGCGGCCGCTTCGCAGACGGGGCACGGCACCAACGTCATCGCCGGCCTCGCCATCTCCATGAAGTCCACGGCCCTGCCGGTGCTCGCGATCTGCGCCGCCATCTGGGGCGCCTTCCAGCTCGGTGGCCTGTACGGCATTGCGATCGCCGCCACCGCCATGCTCTCCATGACCGGCATGATCGTCGCGCTCGACGCCTACGGCCCGATCACGGACAACGGCGGCGGCATCGCCGAGATGGCCGGCCTGCCGAAGGACGTGCGCAAGATCACCGACGCGCTCGACGCCGTGGGCAACACCACCAAGGCGGTGACGAAGGGCTACGCCATTGGTTCGGCCGGCCTCGCCGCGCTGGTGCTTTTCGCCGACTATACCCACAACCTCGAGATCGTCGGCAATCTGCAGGAGTTCTCGCTGTCCGACCCGGCCGTGATCATCGGCCTGTTCATCGGCGGCCTCGTGCCCTACCTGTTCGGCGCCATGGCCATGGAGGCCGTGGGCCGCGCCGCCAGTTCGGTCGTGGTCGAGGTGCGCCGCCAGTTCAGGGAGATCCCCGGCATCATGGAGGGAACCGGCAAGCCCGACTACTCCAAGGCCGTGGACATGCTCACGCGCGCCGCGATCAAGGAGATGATCGTGCCCTCGATGCTGCCGATCCTGGTGCCGGTGATCGTCGGCTTCGGCATGAACTTCCTGCTCGGCCCCGGCGCCGGCGTCAAGGCGCTCGGCGGCGTGCTGATCGGCACCATCGTCACCGGCCTGTTCGTCGCCATCTCGATGTGCACCGGCGGCGGCGCGTGGGACAACGCCAAGAAGTACATCGAGGAAGGCCACTTCGGCGGCAAGGGCTCCGAGACCCACAAGGCCGCCGTGACCGGCGACACCGTCGGCGACCCCTACAAGGACACCGCCGGCCCGGCGATCAACCCGCTGATCAAGATCATCAACATCGTGGCGCTGCTGCTGGTGCCGCTGCTCTGAGGATCCTCGGGGACAGCCCCCCGTCGCCTGCTGAAAGGCCCCGGCAAACCGGGGCCTTTCCTTTTTGCCCACTGCGCGTCCCACAGGCTCGAACGGCGCAGCTACGGCGCCTCGACCCGGTAGCCGCGCGCCTCGAACTGGGCGAGGAGGCCGTCCTCGCGCAGCAGCTGGCTCATCCAGACCACGGCGACGGTCGAGGCGTTGCGGGCGAGCGCCTCCTCGGCGGCCGCGAGCCACGCGGCAGTCAGGCGCGACGGCAGGTCGGCGAGGCCGCGCGACTGGAGCAATTCCGAGCCGGTCACGACCGCAAGGCACGCGCCGGCCTGGTCCACCGGCGCGAGCTCGCGCAGCACGCCGACCTCGCCGGTCGCCCAGGCATTGGCGCGCACGCGCATGAGGTCGAGGTCCGATTCGAGCCGCTCGATGGTCCGGGCGAAGCACTCCAGGTCCTCGAGCTCGGCCTTCTTGAACTCCCGGATCAGGTCGCGCGGCTCTTCCACCTCGACGTCGACGACCGGGCGGGTGATGACCAGCTTGCGCTTCTTCGCGGCCTTCTCCACGACCGGCCAGACCACGTTGGAGAGCTCGAGGCCGGCTTCACCGATGGCCTCGCGGTACAGCTCGCCGGCCGCGAAGACCGGACGCCACTTCTCGACGCCGCGATCGTTGCCGAGGTAGCGGCGCTTCAGTACGAGCCAGCGCTCGTACAGCTCCGGCGGAACGAGTTCCTGCAGGGTCTCCCCGTTCGGGTTCTTGCGGATCCCGACCAGCGAGGGCAGCAGCGTGGCGCCCCGAAACACGCCCACGTCCGTGTTCACGCTGGCCGGGGCGATCACCTCGGCGGACTCCGCGATCGCGCGCTCGAACTGGCGCGAGCGCCACTGCATCCGCTTCGGCAGCGGGCCGTAGCTGCCGAGGATCCACAGAACGTGCTCGCCTTCGGCGGTCTGCTTCGCGACCCGCCAGAGCCCTGGGCCCGGCTGCTCGCCGCTGACCAGCAGCTCATCGAAGACGGTGGGCGCGGGAGCGGCCTCCGGCGCCTGCTCGAGCTCCGACTCGGGTCCCTGCCCTGGCGCTGGCTGTTGCCCCAGCCCGGCAACGGCAACGACCTCGGCTGCTGCCGCGGAGGCCGCATCCGTCGGCGCCGTGTCCGCGGCGGCGGCGAGCGGACCCAGCAGGAGGACCCCTGCGAGAGCGATCAGGCGGAGGCGCTGCGGCATCGATGTTCCCGGCGTCATGGTCCCCAAGACCGTCGCCGGCCAGGATAGTTGCGGCCATGCCGTGGGCGAACGGCCCGGCGACACCGCGATTCTCGCAAAACAGGGCGGCCGGTGCGCCCCCGGGCCGAGCGGCACCCGGCATCGGGTTAAGATGAGCGCTGGCAAGGAACAGGTGGCATGACCCAGAAGACGGGCACTGGAAAGTACGAGGAGCTGCTGGCGCGCTGCCGCGGGCTCGAGCCAGTCGTGACCGCCGTGGCGCACCCCTGCGACGGGCCGTCGCTGGCAGGCGCCATCGAGTCGGCCGCCCAGGGCCTGATCCGCCCGATCCTGGTCGGCCCCGCTGCAAGGATCCGCAGCGTGGCGGCCGCGCACGGACTCGACCTCGGCAGCGCCGAGATCGTGGACGCCGCGCACAGCCACGACTCGGCGGCCAGGGCCGTCGAAATCGTACGGCAGGGCGGCGCGGAGCTGCTCATGAAGGGCAGCCTGCACACGGACGAGCTGCTGGGCGCCGTGCTGGCGCGCGATTCGGGAATGCGCACGGGCCGGCGCGTCAGCCACGTCTTCATCATGGACGTGCCCACCTACCACAAGGTCCTCGTCGTGACCGACGCCGCGATCAACATCGCGCCGACGCTCGAGGACAAGGTGGACATCTGCCAGAACGCGATCGACCTCGCGATCGGCATCGGCGTCGCCCGGCCGAAAGTCGCCATCCTCGCCGCGGTGGAAACGGTGACTTCGAAGATGCCTGCCACGATCGACGCCGCCGCGCTGTGCAAGATGGCCGAGCGCGGCCAGATCATGGGGGGCATCCTCGACGGCCCGCTCGCCTTCGACAACGCCATCAGCCGCGAGGCGGCGCTGACCAAGGGCATCGACTCCGAGGTCGCCGGCGACCCGGACATCCTCGTCGTGCCGGACCTCGAGGCCGGCAACATCCTCGCGAAGCTGCTCAGCTTCCTCGCCAATGCCGACAGCGCCGGGCTGGTGCTCGGCGCGCGCGTGCCGATCATCCTGACGAGCCGCTCGGACAGCATCCGTTCGCGCGTCGCCAGCGCCGCGGTGGCGATGCTTGCGGCCTATGCGCGGCGCCGGCCGTCCGAGCCGGGCTAGAGCCTCGCATGGCACGCAGTGCCGGCGAGGCGCCGGCCATCCTCGTGCTGAACGCGGGCTCCTCCAGCCTCAAGTTCGCGCTGTATCGCCTGCACGACGCCCGGCGCTGGCACGTTCGGACGCGCGGCCAGGTCGAGGGTCTCGGCACCGCGCCGCGTCTGATCGCCCGCGACGGCGACGGGTCGCTGCTGGCGGATGAGCGTCTCGAACCCCGCGTGTCGGGGATCCTCGACGCACTCGATGCCCTCGCCGGCCTCCTCGCCGCGAAGCTCGACGGCGAGCGGCTGCTCGGCGTGGGGCACCGGGTCGTCCACGGCGGCACGCGCTTCGCCGGGCCGACGGTGGTCACGCCCGAAGTACTCGCGCAGCTTCGGGCACTCGAGCCCCTCGCGCCGCTGCACCAGCCGCACAACCTCGACGCGATCGAGGCGGCGCTTGCGCGGATGCCCGGCATCCCGCAGGTGGCCTGCTTCGACACCAGCTTCCACCGCGACCTGCCGCCGGTGGCGAAGCTCGTGCCCCTGCCCGAGGAGCTGCGCCGGCAAGGCCTGCAGCGCTACGGCTTCCACGGCCTGTCCTACGAGTACATCGCGGGTGCGCTCGCCGGGGTCGCGCCGCAGATCGCCGCCGGCCGGGTGATCATCGCCCACCTCGGCAGCGGCGCCAGCCTCTGCGCGATGCGCGGCGGCCGGAGCGTGGACAGCACCCTCGGTTTCACGGCGCTCGACGGCCTGTGCATGGGCACGCGTCCGGGATCGCTCGACCCGGGCATCGTGCTCTACCTGTTCCAGGGGCTCGGGATGCCGGCCGCGGCGGTGGAGGACCTGCTCTACCGGCGCTCCGGCCTGCTCGGCATCTCGGGCGTGAGCAGCGACATGCGCGAGCTGCTCGGCAGCGACGCCCCTGCGGCGCGGCTCGCGGTTGACTACTTCGTTTACCGCGTCACGCGGGAGATCGGCGCTCTCACCGCCGTGCTGGGTGGACTCGACGGGCTCGTGTTCACGGCCGGCATCGGCGAGAACTCCGCTGTCATCCGCGAGAGGGTCTGCCACGCCTCCGCCTGGCTCGGCCTCGCGCTCGACCGGGAGGCCAACGCGCAGGGCGGCCCGCGCATCACGCGCGCGGAGAGCCCCGTGCCTGCCTGGGTGATCCCGACGGACGAGGAGCGCGTGATCGCCCGGCACACGGCCCGGCTGCTCGGGCTCACGGAAGCCGCTTAGACACGTCGATCAGCGCGCCGCGATCGGCAAGGCCGCCCGCCGCGGCGACGGGACTCGCGGCCGACGCCGGACTTCGGCATATTGGCGACCCCACGCCCGCCAGGCGCATTCCACACCGCGAGCCCGATTGACCCGTCACCCCGGAAGGACCGCCGACCGACCGCTGCTCGTGCGCTGCGGCGCCATGGGCGACATGGTGCTCGTCACGCCCATCGTGCGGGCGCTGTACCGTCGCTTCGGCGCGCCGGTCGACGTCGTCTCCAGCGGCTCGTGGGCGCGGCCGCTGCTCGAGGGCCAGGAGGGCGTCGGCGAGATCCTGCTGCTCGATTCACGTCGGCGGCCGTATGTCTTCAGCCCCGACCAGTGGCGGCTGGTCGCAGCCCTTCGCGCGCGCGGCGTCGGCCCGGTGTGGATGTGCGACCTCACCGAGCAGACTCACGCGCTGCTCGCGCGCGCCGGACTCGGCCCGGAGCGGCTGGTCGCCGCGCGCGACCACCCTTTCGGGCCCCGCGAGCACGTCGTGGACCGCTACCTGCGGATGGCGCGTGAGATTCCGGCCGCCTTCGCCGGGAGTGCGCCGGCGCCCGTGGAGGTGGAACCAAAGCCTGCGCTGCGCGTGGCCGATGCCTCGCGCGTCGACGCGGCCGCCTGGCTCGAGGGCCGCGGTCTGGCCGGCCGGCCCCTCGTGCTCCTGCAGGCGGGCAACAAGCGGACCATGCGCCGCTTCGGCCGTCGGCAGCGGGCCACCAACGTGAAGTACTGGCCCGAGGAGCGCTGGGCGCGGGTCATCGACGGGATCCTCGAGCGCGACCCGGGCGTGGCCGTGCTGCTCCTCGGCGTGGAGACGGAGAAGTCGCTGAACGAGGACGTGCTGCGGCTCGTCAGGCGGCCGGGGGCCTTGAACGTCGCTGGCGAGGTGCCGATCCCTCGACTGCTGGCGCTCCAGGAGCGCGCGCGCGGCATGGTGTCGGTGGACACCGGGCCCGCGCACTCGGCCGCCGCCCTCGACTGCCCGCTCGTCGTCCTGTTCAGCACCGCCGATCCCGACCGGATCGCGCCGCGCAGCCACGGCGCGCCGGTCGAGATCCTCGGCGGGCGCATCGAGTCACTCCTCGGCATGGATCACGGGCAGGTGCTCGCCGCCTGGGATCGCGCGGTGTCGGGAGCCGTGTCGGCGCGTTAGCCCGCGGATGGCCGCAGCGGGCGGCAGGGAGCCGAGCCGGCGAGCGACGCGCCCGTATCAGCTGGTTTCGCGGCGGCGGCGCAGCCGCGGTCGCCAGACGGCGACCAGGATGTTGGCGAAGCTCAGCGCGAGGATGGTCCACAGCCCGATCCACTCGGTGCGCAGGATCGGCGCGAGCAGCGTCGGGTCGCTGTCGCCCGTGCTCGCCGCCAGCGCGCTGATTTCGGCCGCCTTGCGCGCGCTGGCGTTGATCGTCAGCAGCGTGCCCTCGAACATCGCGACCGTGGACAGCGCCTTGAGCCAGGGCCAACCCTGGTCCATGTAGGCGCGCGTCGCGGCGATCGCCAGCAGGCCGCTGATCAGCACCAGCACCAGCGACGGCAGCAGCAGGTACTGCGTGAGGGCCGCGATGCCGCGGCGCACCGCCGCGTACTCGACCAGCGAGTCCTGCGGCGCGGTGACGACCAGAACGATGTAGGCCGCGAGTGCGCCCATCACGCCGACGGCGCCGACCTCGTGCAGCAGCTTGAGGAGCTTTCGATACATCGCGCGAAGTGTAGTGGCCGGGCCGCCGCCGTTGCCAGATGGCCGCCGCTGCACTGGACAGCAAGGGCGGCTTCCGCTCGCTTGCGCCAGCCAGCTCCGGGCGCCGGGATGGACAGGCGGACAGGGATGGCCGAACTCCGCGTCGTCGTCAGCCGAGCAGCTGCGCGAGCCTTTCGCGCTCGCCGGCCTCCGGCAGCCGCCCGCGCGCGGCGCCAAGGTTGTCCTCGACGTGCCTTGGATTGAGGGTCCCGGGAATGACGCAGGTGATCGCCGGGTGGCCGAGGATGAACTTGAGGAACAGCTGGCCCCAGCTCGCGCAGTCCCATTCGGACGCCCAGGCGGGAAGCGCCTGCCCGCGCACGCGCGAGAACAGCCTGCCTTCGGCGAAGGGCTGGTTCGCGAGCACCGCCACGCCGCGCCCGGCCGCGAGCGGCAGCAGCCGGCGCTCCGCCGCGCGGTCGATCGCGCTGTAGTTCACCTGCAGGAAATCGATCGGTTCGCGCTCGAGGACACGCGCGAGCTCGTCGTGGGCGCTGGCGAGGTAGTGGGTGATGCCGAGGTAACGGATACGGCCCGCCTCCTTCAGCCGCCGCAGCAGCGGGAGCTGCGTCTCGAGGTCCAGCAGGTTGTGCACCTGGATGAGATCGATGGGATCGCGCCTCAGCAGCCGGAAGGAACGCTCGACCTGGCGCTCACCCTCGCGCCGGCCGCGCGTCCAGACCTTGGTGGCGAGAAACAGCCCGGGCAGCACGCCGAGCTCCTCGCCGAGCGTGCCGATCGCCTCCTCCGCATCGCCATACATCGGCGAGGTGTCCACGACCCGGCCACCGAGCGCGTGGAACCGCTGCAGGACGGCGCGGGAGGATTCCCGTTCGCCCAGGCTCAAGCCACGCCAGGTGCCGAGCCCCACCCGCCCGATGCGCTCCCCCGAGGCAGGGATCGGGCGCGTCTCGAGCGGCGCCGACGCGGCGTCGCTGCCGCGGGCGCTCGCCGCGGCGGCGCCCGCCGCGAGGCCGAGCGCACCCGCGACGAAGGTCCGGCGGGCCCGATCGACCCGGTCGCTCCCTGCCATGATGCCTCCTGCAGCCGGGCTGCGGCGCGGCTAAGATGATTCATCCTACCTGACGAGCCCGTGCATGCCCGAATCACTGCGAGGCAAGGCCGCCATCGTCGGAGCCGCCGACACCGAAGTCGGCGTCGTGCCGCACCTGGGCCCCACGCGCCTGTGCGTCGAGGCGATCCTCGGCGCGCTCGAGGATGCGGGCCTTTCAAAGGACGACGTCGACGGCCTCGTCACCTGCAACTCGATCGCCGAGCCCTGCACCTACCACGCTGAGGCGATCGCGGAATACCTGCAGATCTTCCCTCGCTACTGCGTGAGCGTTGCGACCGGCGGCGGCACCACCTTCACCGCCCTGCACCAGGCGGCCGCGGCCATTGCGACCGGCCTGTGCAACACCGTCGTCGTCGCCATGGCCGACAGCCTTCGTTCGCGCGTCTCGCGCGAACGGGCGGTCGCCATGCAGGCGTCCACCGGCCATCCGCAGTTCGAGGCACCCTGGGGCGCACCGGTCTCGGCGAGCTACGCGCTCATCGCACGGGCCCACATGCACGAGTACGGCACCACGCCGGAGCAGCTCGCCGCCGTCGCGGTCAGCACGCGGGCACACGCGGCGAGAAACCCCGCGGCGCAGATGCGCACCCCGATCACGATCGATGACGTGCTGAACTCGAGGATGATCGCCGACCCGCTGCACCTGCTCGATTGCTCGCTGATCTCCGACGGCGGTGCCGCAGTGGTGCTCACCTCCGCCGAACGAGCGAGCGACCTGCGCCGTCGCCCGGTCTACCTGCTCGGCGCCGGCGAGGGCCACGGCCACGAGCACATCAGCCAGGCCCGGAGCCTCACGACCTCGGCGGCCGTGGACTCGGGCCGGCGCGCCTACCGCATGGCCGGCATGGGCCCGGCCGACGTGGATTTCGCCAACCTGTACGACTGCTTCACGCCGGTGGTGCTCATCCTGCTCGAGGACCTCGGCTTCTGCGCGAAGGGCGAAGGCGGCGCTTTCGTCGAGGCCGGCCACATCGCGCCGGACGGCCGGCTGCCGGTCAACACCCACGGCGGCCTTCTTTCGCACTGCCACCCTGGGCATCCCGGCGCGATGTTCGCCCTGACGGAGGCCGTGCGGCAGGTACAGGGCAATGGCGGCGAGCGACAGCTCGCACGTGCGGAACTGGGGCTCGTGCATGGCCAGGGCGGCGTCATGTCGAGCCACTGCACCTTGATCCTTGGCCGGGAGCGCACCGCATGAGTGACGCACCCGGCCGCCTCGTTCCCGTACCGACCGCCGAAACGGCGGAGTTCTGGGACGCTTGCCGCCGCCACGAGCTCGTGCTGCAGCGCTGCCACGGCTGCGGGCAGGTGCAGTTCTACCCGCGCGTGCTCTGCGGCGGCTGCGGCAGCCGCGAACTCGGCTGGGCGCGCGCCAGCGGCCGCGGCGTCGTGAAGAGCTTCAGCATCGTGCGCCGGCCGGTCTCGCCCGCCTACGCGAGCGACGGACCCTATGCGCTGCTGCTGGTCGAGCTGGAGGAAGGCCCCACGATGATGAGCACGCTCACGGGCTGCGAGCCCGGGCGCGCCTTCGTCGGCATGCCGGTCACGGTCGCCTTCGACGACTGGCCCGAGGGGGTGACGATGCCCCGGTTCCGGCCTGCGTGACCTGGCCCGGCGGCGGGCCCAGCCGCAAGCTCAGCTTTCGGCAGCGCCCGCGGTTCTTGTACACGGGGTGGGAAGGTTGACGACCTTGCCCACGTCCTCGCGCTCGACCACGGCGCCTTCCACGCACTCGAGGCGGCCCTCGACCGTGGCGCCGCACTCCATGTACAGCTTCCGGTACAGGATGTTGCCGGTGATGCGGGCCTTGGACTGCAGCTCGACGAAGTGCCCCACTTCGAGATCCCCGTGGATGGTGCCGTTGATGACCGCGTCATGAACCTTCACGGAGCCCCTTATGCTGCCCTTCTCGCTGACGACCAGCAGGCCGCCCTGTCCGCCCCGCGCGCATACGCTGCCCTGGATGCTGCCGTCGACCCGGAGTCCGTCGGAGATGAACACGTCGCCCTGGATCTCGACGCCCTCGGCGACCAGGCTGGTCAGGCGGCGGACCTCGATGGAGGGGTGCTGCTTGCGGCGGAACATGGCGACTCCTTGCGTTCAGTTACGCGGGGCCGCGCGGGGATTGCCCTTGGCCCGGTAGAACTCGACCTGGCTCGTCATTTCGACGACCTGGGCGTTGAGGTCGGCAACCTGCCCTTCGAGCGCGGCTCGCGTGGCGCGCTCGACATCCATCTCGACGCGCAGCTGGGCCAGCTCGTTCCTGAGCGCGGTGTTCTCGGCCGTCAGCGCGCCGGACCGTGCGAACGACGATCCGGCTCCGCCGAACTGCAGCAGGAGGAGCGCCGCGGCGATCGCGAAGCAGGTCGCGAGGGCCATGCCGCGCACTGGCAGCCGTGACACCGGCACGAGCTCGATGCGCGCCTGGGTCAGGAGCCTCGGTGAGCGGGTCGCCACGGCCATCAGCGCGAGGCACCCGGCAGGACTTCGGCGAGGTAGGGACCCGGATCCACGCGGCGGCCGTCGCGGATGACCTCGAAGTGCAGGTGGGGGCCGCTCGACCGGCCGGTCGAGCCCACGAGGGCGATTTCCTGCTGCGGCATCACGACGTCACCGACGCGCACCAGCAGCTTCGACGCGTGGCCGTAGAGCGTCGACAGGCCGTTGCCGTGGTCGATGACGACGGTCTGGCCGTAGGCGCCTTTGTAGCCCGCCGCCACCACCCGGCCGCCGCCGCTCGCCAGGATCGGCGTGCCGCGCGGCGCGGGGATGTCGAGGCCCGCGTGCCGCGCCAGCTGCCCGGTGAACGGATCGTGGCGCAGGCCGAAGACGGAACTCACGCCGACGCCCTCGCCCGCCACCGGCACGCGCGACGGGAAAGCCATGGTCTGCATCACCTGCCCGGCAGCGGAATCGGCCAACTGGCCGAGCGCAGACTCGAGCGCGAACAGCCGCATCTCGGCGAGCGCCAGCCCCGTGCCGTGGTCGTCGGCCGCCTGGAACGCCGCGGGCAGCGTGCCGACCGCGGCGATCTGCAGCAGCGGTCCGCCGGCCGGACCCGTGACTTTCCTCGGCTCTAGGGGGCTGGCCTCGGGCGCAAGGCCGAGTCGCTGCGCGAGCGCCGCAGCCTCGCTCTCGAGCTTCGACAGCCGGCTGGCAAGGACGCCGACCCGGCCGACGAGGGCCCGGCCCTCGGGATCCTGGATGTCGAGGCGCGCGGGCGCCGAAGATTCGACCTGCGCGAGGCGGTAGCCGACGCCCATCGAGGCCGCGGCCAGCAGGAGCGCACCCATGCCGGCCAGCAGCGCAAACGACCGCGCGTTGACGGTGCGGGTGCGTGAGCCTGCGAGAGGCCCGGCGGAAATGATGACGAACGCCACGGCGTGTTACCTCGCTCGGTCGGCGCTGACTTACTTACCCCGGCAGGAGCGCCCAGTACAGGCGAGGCTCCCGGTCCGGCCTCAAACTGTGATCGGCGGCACATCCGCAGGCCGATAAAGCTGTCGCCAGCTGGCGACAGTGCGTGAAGCAGCGGAGACGGCGCTCGCGAGCGATGCGATGCACGGCCCGGCCGTGCCAGGCTACTTCGCCGAAGGCCTGCCTGGCCCTTCCAGCGGATCGAGCCGGGACGCCACCTCCTGCCAAAGGTCGGCGAAGCGCCGGGAGGCTTCGCTGGCAGGCGCGAAGGACGGCAGCGGCGCGCGCCGCACGCTCATGCGCTCGATGTCGCTCCAGTACGGGATCTCCGTGGCGAGCAGCATCGGGAAGCGCTCGCGAGCCTCGGCGACGAGCTGCTCGTGCAGCGACTTGCGCCGGTCCACCATGGAGAAGAACGGCAGCAGCCTGAGATCGGTCCAGCCCTCGCGGTCCACGAAGGCGAACAGCTGCCCGATCATGCGCAGCGACAGCGGCGACGGCAGCGTCGGCACGGCGATCGCATCCGCCGCTCTCAGCACGTTCTCGGTCAGCAGCGACGCGCCCGGCGGGCAGTCGAGAACCAGCAGGTCGTAGTCCTGCTGCAGCGGCCGGCTCATCCGGAGCAGGCGCCGCGTCGGGTGCTTTTTCGCGTCCAGGTGAACGTCGAAGTTGCGGTAGGAGAAGTCGGCCGGGATCAGGTCGAGGCCTTCCCACGCCGTCGAAGCGACGATCTCGGGGAGCTCGATCTTGCCGCTCACGAGCCGCCTGGCCGCGGCACGGTCGTCGGGCTCGCCGCGCAACACATACGTCGCGCCACCCTGCGGATCGAGATCCCACAGCACGGTGCGCCAGCCGGCCTGCGAGGCGAGGTAGGCGAGGTTGACGGCGGCGGTCGTCTTGCCGACGCCACCCTTGATGCTCGAGACGGCGAGGGTCTTCATGGCCACGCCCCACTGCCAGGTCCCGCAGCCACTTTAGCTGCGCAAACCGAGACTTTCACGGCCGCCTCCGGGAGTAGGATCCAATCGTCCGACAGGATTCGCCTGGGGCACCATGGAAAGGGCACGGGAATCGTTCTTTGCCCGCTACCGGCTTTGGCTGGCGCTGTCCGGTGTAGCGGTCCTGGGGTTCGTGTTGTGGTTTGCCGCCGACCTGTGGCGGCCCCTGCCGACCCGTAGCTTCGTGATGGCCACCGGCGTGCCGGGAGGCGCCTACGAGGCCGTGGCGAAGCAGTACCGGGACATACTCGCCCGAGACGGGATCACGCTCGAGTTGCGCCCGAGCGAGGGAGCCACGGAGAACCTCGGCCTGCTTCTCGACCCCGACTCCGGGGTCAAGGCCGCCTTCGTGCAGGGCGGGGCCGCGCCCGAGGCCGCCCCCCGGGAGCTCGTCTCGCTCGGAGCGATGTTCTACGAGCCGATGTGGCTGTTCGTGCGCCGCGAAGAGCCGCTGCGGTCGCTCGCGGCCCTGAAGGGCCTGAGGGTGTCGATCGGGAAGAAGGGCAGCGGCAGCCATGTCGTGGCGATAGCTTTGCTCAGGCTCAACGGCATCGCGCCGGGCGACCTCCAGCTGGTGGAGCTTGCGCCGAACGAGTCGGCGGACCAGCTCGAGGCCGGTCAGCTCGATGCCGCCTTCATGACCATCGGCTGGGAAGCGCCGGCGGTGCGCCGGCTGCTGAGCGCGCCGGGCATCCTGCTGGAGGGTTTCCCCCGGGCCGATGCCTATGTCGCCCTGTATCCCTTCCTCAGCAAGCTGACGCTACCGATGGGTGTGGCGGACCTCGCGACCAACCGACCTCCCGAAGACGTGACGCTGGTGGCCACGAAGGCCATGCTCGTCGTCCGGCGGGACCTGCATCCGGCCTTGCAGTACCTGCTCATGCACGCGGCGATGGAGATCCACGGCCGGCCAGGCGTATTCCAGGCCGCAGGCCAGTTTCCGTCGGCCGAGGAAATCGACCTGCCGCTCAGCGAGGAGGCCCGCCATTTCTACCTCAATGGTCCTTCCTTCCTGAAGCGCCACCTGCCCTTCTGGATGGCCGAGATCGCCCAGCGGATCCTGCTCGTGCTGGTCCCGCTGGTGGGCATCCTCTATCCACTGTGGTCTGGCCTGCCGCAGCTCTACCGCTGGGAAATGCAGCACCGCATCTACCGGCTCTACGGCGAGCTCAAGTGGATCGAGCGCGAGCTGCGCGAGGCGCCGCAGGGTACAGGGCGCGACGACCTGCTGCGGCAGCTGGCCGCACTGGAGGATCGCGCGAACCGGATGCGCCTGCCGAACGCCTATGCCGGGATGGGCTACACGCTGAAAATGCATATACGTATGGCGCGCGAAGCGCTCTTCGCAGACGCTTCGCGCAGCAGGCCAAACGCTTCCTGAGGAAATTCCGATGACCGCCAGCTGGCACTCGATGGTCTCAATCCGCTCCGTGGCGATCGCCCTGTTGCTGTCCGTGGCCCTGGCGCCGGGTGCCTTCGCCGCAAGCACGGCCGAGAAGAAGGCCGACGTGGACAAGATGGCCCAGGACACCCTGCAGCGGCTGTACGCCGTCCAGCCGGCGGCGAAGAAGGCCATCAAGAACGCCGCAGGGTACGCGGTGTTCAGCGCCTTCGGCGCCAAGATCATGATCGCGGGCGGCGGCAGCGGCTCCGGCGTGGCCGCGTACAAGGGCTCGGGGCAGAAGGTCTACATGAAGATGGCCGAGGTGCAGGCCGGCCTCGGCTTCGGCGTCAAGAAGTTCCGCCTCGTCTGGGTGTTCGAGAAGAAGGCGGACCTGGACAGCTTCGTGAACTCGGGCTGGGAGCTCGGCGCGCAGACCTCGGTGGCGGCCAAGGTCGGCAGCCAGGGCGGCGCGTTCGCAGGCGCGATGTCCATCAAGCCCGGCGTCTGGCTCTACCAGCTGACCGACGACGGCCTCGCGCTCGAACTCACCGCCAAGGGCACGAAATACTACAAGGACACGGAACTCAACTGATCGGGACCGGCGGCGGCAGCAGGTACAGGGCCAGGGCGAAGATCAGGCAGACCGCCAGCACCCGCGCGTCCGCAAGCCGGCGCCACGATCATCAGCGAGGCCAGGTTGCCGACGATCGGCACCGCCGGCTACCGATACACCGCGTCGCTCGCCCGTTCGCGCTCGTCAGAAGACTTCCTTGACGTACTTGTACGGGTAGTCGGGATCCTTGTAGCCGTGCGCCTTCTGCCGCTTAGGCAGCGTGATCTTCTCGCGGGGCAGGTCCTCGTAGGGGATGTGCTTCAGCATGTGCGTGATGATGTTGAGCCGCGCCTTCTTCTTGTCGTCGGAGCGCGCCACGTACCATGGCGCGAAGCCGGTATCGGTCGCCTCGAACATGTCGTCGCGCGCGCGCGAATAGTCGTACCAGCGGCTGTAGGACTTCAGGTCCATCGGCGAGAGCTTCCAGATCTTGCGGCCGTCATCGATGCGCGCCTTGAGCCGGCGAGTCTGTTCCTCTTCGCTCACCTCGAGCCAGTACTTGAGCAGGACGATCCCGGATTCGACGATCGCTTTCTCCACGAGCGGGACGGCCTTGAGGAACTTCCTCACCTGGTCCTCGGGCGTGAAGCCCATCACCCGCTCGACGCCGGCGCGGTTGTACCAGCTGCGGTCGAAGATCAGGATCTCGCCCGCGGCGGGCAGGTGCGGCAGGTAGCGCTGGATGTACATCTGGCTCTTCTCGCGGTCGCTCGGCGCCGGCAGCGCCACGACCCGGAACACTCGCGGGCTGGTCCGCTCGGTGATCGCCTTGATGGTCCCGCCCTTGCCCGCACCGTCGCGGCCCTCGAAGATGATGCACACCTTGAGGCCCTTGGCGACCACCCATCGCTGCAGCTTCACGAGCTCGACGTGGAGCTTCTTCATTTCCTTGTCGTAGTCCTTGCCCGACAGCGTCGTGGACTCACCTTCGACCGTGGCGGCCTTGCCCTTTACGCGGGCGCCGGCAGTCGTCCTGGACTTGCGGACCTTCCTGTTCACGACCCATCCTCCCGGAAAGAATCCAGTCAATCGCTGGCAGTCTAGTCCACCACCACCGCCTCCCGATTGCGGTGAACCGAGACCCGCGAGCTTTGCGGCTGAACCCGGCTCGTCCGTCCGCTACCATCCGCCGATGACGGTTAGAAACGCTGCCCGCCTCGCCGTTGCGACCCTCGCGCTGCTCCTGTGCGGCACGAGCCAGGGCGCACAGGACGCTGCGCCGCAACCCGACGCTGCGAAGGTGGTCACGGCGATTCCTGCGGCCGAAATACCCTCGCAGGCGGACGTCGACGAACGCCAGGCCCGTGCAGTGGCGGAGCGCGCCCGCAACGCAGACCTCGCTGCGCTCCTCGCCCCGCGCCTCGAGGCAATCGACCGGGCGGCGCGGGACCTCGCCACGGCCACCGAGTCGCAGGCGCTGCGGCGCCTGCCCGCGATGCGCCTGGAGAGCCTCTCGCGTCACTGGTCTTTCCACGAGCGGCAGCTCGAAAGGTGGCGGGGCGACCTGCAGGACATTGCGTCCGGCTTCACGGCAGATGCGGGCGAGCTCGCGCGCCGGCGCGCCGCATGGGAGGCGACCCGCGCCCTTGCGCGAGAGTACGGGGCCGCGTCACTCCTCGACCGGCGCGTCGACTCGGTCCTCGCACAGCTGGCCGAGGCGGAGCGGGCCCTGTCAGGCCCGCTGGACGAGCAACTGCGCCTGTCGGGTCGTGCAGCGTCTGTCGAGGCCCGCATCGGGACGGCCCAGGCCGAGGTCGCGACGGCCATCCGCTTCATAGACGAGCGTCTCCTCAGGCTCGACGCACCGCCCCTGTGGCGGCTCGACGAACAGCCGTCGCGCGCGGGCGATACCGCCGGCGCGGCCCGTTCGGGCCTGGCGCTCGACATCGACTTCCTGCGCGCCTACGCAACGGCCAATGCGGCCCGGCTCGTCGGACACGGCCTCGCGCTGCTGCTGCTGCTGCCGCTGCTGTTCTGGCTGCGGCGCCAGAGCGAGCGCCGGATCGCCGGCGACGAAGACTTGAGGGCCTCCTCCGGCCCGCTGCTGCGGCCGGTCTCCGCCTGGCTCGTGCTCTCGCTGATGAGCGTGCTGATCGTGGAGCCCGACGCGCCGATCCTCGTGCACGAGCTGGCATTCCTGCTGACTCTGGTGCCGGTGCTGCGCATCCTGCCGCGGCGGATGTTCGACACGCTGGGCCCCTGGCCCTACGCGGCGACGGCCCTCTACCTGCTCTATCACCTGAGCTTCCTGTTCGTGGGTCACCCGGTGAATCACCGCCTGTACCTGCTGGCGCTGACGCTCCTGACCCTGGCGACGCTGGTCTGGCTCCTGCTCGCCCGGCGCGGCGCAGCACCGTCCGGGCGGCTGCCCCGGGCGCTGCGCGCGCTGGGCTGGGCCTCGGTGGGCGCACTGGCAGGATCCGCGGCCGTGGGTGCGCTGGGCAACGTCACGCTGGCCGAGGTTATCACCGGCGGCGTGCTCGACTCGGGCTATGTCGGTCTCGCGCTGTACGCCGGCGTGAGCGTGGTAGGCGCGCTCCTGCGCCTGTCGATGGCGCCAGGGGCCGCGCCCGCCGCCGGCGTGGCGGCCGGGCCTTCGCAGCCGCTGCTGCAGATCGCCGGGCGGCTGGTGAAGCTGGCGGCCCTCGCCGTATGGGTCGTGGTGACCCTGAACGAGTTCCGCCTGTACCGGCCGGTCTCGGCCGCGATCGGCGCGGTGCTGACCTATCCGCTCGAGGCGGGCAACGTCTCGCTGACCCTCGGCGAGGTGCTCGTGTTCGGCGTGTCGGTCTACGTGGCGCTGTGGACCGCGCGCAGCATCCGCGTCGTGCTGGAGGGCCGGGTCCTGCCACGCATGGACCTGCCGCGCGGCGTCGGCAACAGCATCGCCTCGCTCAGCTACTACGCGCTCGTGCTGCTCGGCTTCGTGGTCGCCCTCGGCGTCGCCGGCTTCGAGATGAGCCAGCTGGCGATCGTCGTCGGCGCACTCAGCGTCGGCATCGGCTTCGGCCTGCAGAACGTGGTGAACAACTTCGTCTCCGGCCTGATCCTGATGTTCGAGCGGCCGATCCGGCCGGGCGACGTGGTGGACGTCGCCGGCACCTCGGGCCGGGTCCGCGAGATCGGCATGCGCGCGACGACCGTCGCCACCTTCGAGGGCGCCGACGTGGTCGTGCCGAACGGCGCGCTGCTGTCGCAGAACCTCATCAACTGGACGCTCAGCGACATGCGCCGGCGCATCGACGTGAACGTGGGCGTCGCCTACGGCACCGACCCCAGGCGCGTGATCGAGCTGCTGGTCGAGGTGGCACGAGAGACCCCAGGAGTCTCCGCCCTGCCGGATCCCCTGGTCCTGTTCACTGGCTTCGGCGCCAGTTCGCTCGACTTCGTGGTGCGGTGCTGGACCGACGACTATGGCGAGTCCGTGGTGATCCGCAGCAACCTCGCGGTCCGGGTCCACGACGCGCTCATGGCGGCCGGAATCGAAATCCCGTTCCCGCAGCAGGACCTGCACCTGCGCAGCGTCTCGCCGGAGGCACGACGCGTGCTGCAGGGCCGGGGCACGCCGGATCCTGGCCTCGCGGCCGGTGACCCTCCCGGCCCCGTCGCATGACCCCGCCGTCCGCGACTACGGGATTTACCTAGGCCGACCGACCCGGCATCTGCCAGCATAACCACCACTTCCTGGCCTTGCGGCCGGTTGTTGGCTGCCCCTTTCCCTCACGATGGAAATGACCATGTCCCCTCACGCCCTGCGGTCATGCCTCGCATGCCTGCTCGCATCGTCGATCCTGTTCGCCCCGCCGGCGCCCGCCGACGACTCCATCGCAGCCGCCGCGCCGCGCGACGCCGGGGCCGCCCGCCCGCGCATTGGGCTGGTGCTGGCCGGCGGCGGCGCCAAGGGCGGCGCGCATGTCGGCGTCCTCAAGGTGCTCGAAGAGATGAACGTGCCGATCGACTGCATCGCGGGCACGAGCATGGGCGCACTCGTCGGGGCCGGCTACGCCTCGGGCATCCCTGCGAAGGACCTGCAGACTTTCGTCACCACCATCGACTGGAAGTCGGTGGTGGGCGGCCTCGGCGAACGCGACCTGCAGCCGATCGAGGAGAAGCGCTCGGGCGTCACCTACAGCAACCAGCTGGAGCTGGGCCTGCGCGACGGGCAGGTAATCATGCCACCGGGCCTCGTGAAGACGGCCGGCATCGAGGACCTGCTGCGGAGCTATGTGGCGAATGCGCGAATGCAGTCGAGCTTCGACCGGCTGCCGATTCCCTACCGCGCGGTGGCCACCGACATGATCACCGGCGAGATGGTCGTGATCGGCAGCGGCGACCTCGCCACGGCGATGCGCGCCAGCATGGCGATCCCGGGCGCCTTCGCGCCCGTCGTCACCGACAAGCACATCCTCTCGGACGGCGGCCTGGTGCGGAACATCCCGGTGGACGTGGCGCGCAACCTGTGCGCGGACGTCGTGATCGTGGTCGACCTCGTCGAGCCGGCGGCGGATCCTGCGAAGCTGCAGTCGGCGACGCAGCTCATGGGCCGCAGCACCGACGTCATGATCGTCGCCAACGAGAGGCTGCAGCTGCAGACCCTGACCGAGCGCGACGTGCTGATCAGCGTGCCGATGGGCGACATCGGCACCGCGGACTTCGAGCGCATCCCGGAGACCATCCCACTCGGTGAAACGGCGGCGCGCGCGGCCGCCGAGCGCCTCGCCACCCTGGCCCTGCCGCGCGGCGAGTACCTCGCCTGGCGCGGCAAGGTCACCTCCTCACAGGCGATCGACGCGCAGGTCGCCGAGGTGCGCTACGAGGGCCTCACCCGGGTGAACCCCGAGTTCCTGGCGAGTCGCGCCGAGGTGAAGCCAGGCGACAAGGTCGACACGCAGACGCTAAGCGCCGAGGCGCAGCGCACGTCGGCGCTGCACGAGATGGAGTCGGTCGCGTACCGGCTGACCGGCGATCCCGCGGCGCCGACCCTGGAGTGGCTGCCGCAGGAGAAGCGCTGGGGGCCGGACTATCTGAAGTTCGATTTCGGCATGTACGCCTCGGAGGGCGGCGACCTCGCCTTCGTGCTCTACGGCAAGCACACCCGCAGCTGGGTGAACGAGCTCGGCGCCGAGTGGCGCAATGAGGTCCAGCTCGGCTACGAGAACATGCTGGTCACCAGCTTCTACCAGCCCCTCGATACGGCACAGCGGTTCTTCGTCGAGCCCAGGATCGCCCTGGTGCGCACCTGGGAGGACGTCTACCTCGACGAGGAGCGCATCGGCCGCTACCGGTTCAGCGACGTTGGCGGCACCCTGGATTTCGGCGTCAACCTAGGGAACTACGCGCAGGGGCGTCTCGGCTACCTCTTCACGCGGCGCGAGGCCAGCCGGGACACGGGCTCGCTGGTGCTCCCCGAAGGCGACGCGAATGACGCCGGACTGATGGCGCAGTTCACCTGGGAC
This sequence comes from Steroidobacteraceae bacterium, assembly GCA_025458865.1. Lineage (GTDB taxonomy): Bacteria > Pseudomonadota > Gammaproteobacteria > Steroidobacterales > Steroidobacteraceae > SG8-30. Next base: position 19,700 of record JALORP010000021.1, read on the forward strand.
AGCCGCGACACGCCCTTCAACGCGACCCGCGGCGTGGCGGCGTCGCTCGAGTATGTCCTGAGCGACGAGTCGGTCGGCGCCGACCGCGACTGGCAGCGCATCGAGGCCGGCCTCGGCGTCGCCCTGCCGGTGCGCAGGGACGTGATCTGGCTGACCATGGCGGGCGGCTCGGCCCTGGGCACCGACCTGCCCACCGACCGGGCCTTCTCGCTCGGTGGCCCGAGCAGCTTCCCGGGCTACGAACTCGGCGAGCGACGCTCCCGGGAATACTGGACGGTTTCGGGCAGCTACCTGTGGAAGGTCAAGGACATCCTGTCCATCCGCGGCCAGGCGCTGTACGTCGGCGCAAGGCTGCAGGCGGGCCAGTTCTACGACCGCATCTCGGAAGTCGACGGCGCGCTGGCCTTCGTCGACGACTCGGCCGTCTATGGGGGTTCCGTTTACCTGACCGGTCGCACGTTCATCGGGCCCCTGACGGTCGGTGTCGGGGTCACCAGCACCGACGCCTGGAGCCTGTGGATCGCCATCGGCCGGCCGGTGGGCCACGGCACCATCCTCGAGAAAGGCGTGTTCCGCTAGGCGCGCGTCAGGGCGCGGCGGTCTCGACTGCCGCGTCCATTGCCTCGGGCACCCCCACCGACTCCCGGATGCGCGCGCGGATCACCTCGAAGAACGGGTTGCTGCGGATACGAGCGAACATGCCGAGCGGCACGACGAGCGCGCCGGCCTCGCCGCGTGCCGCGATCGCGCCGAGGTTGAACCCGGTGCCCGTCGGCGGCGAGAGGCCGTAGAGCGGATCGTCCGCGGCGAAAGGCAGCGCCGTGTGGCCGAGCGAGAACACGCCGGCCGGCCAACGCAGCATCCAGTCCCGGACCCGGACATCTGGCTGCCCGGCATTGCGCGTGTACTCCGCAATCTCGCCCGACTCCGGCGAGCGGTTGCCGACGAGGGTCAGGGAGAAGGGCAGGTCGACCGCCTGCCTCATCTTCTCGAGGTCCTCGATCGGGCCCGGAGCGATCAAGCCGCGCAGTCGGTCGCGCTGGTTCACGTCGAACACGACGAGGCCGTGACCGCCGCCCGGCGGCAAACGCCCGAGCAGGCGGCGGACGACCTCCCGGGCGGTGATGGTCGAATCCACGATAGACTGAAAGGCGAGTACGCGCGGCATGTCGCCGAGGCGGCCCGTCTGCTCCGCCTCGTCGAGGCCGCGGTCCAGTTCCTTCGTGAGCCGGTAGATCTGGTTGGCGGCATTCACGGGGAAGGAGTTGTACTTGTACGGGTCGTATTCCGGCAGAACGTCCATCCAGTCGGATTTCTCGAAGGCGGGGATGAACGACAGGCCGGCGAGGACGTTGGTCAGCACCGCGAACTCGCTGATGCCGATGGCCGGCGAGAGCAGGTACAGGCCGTCGACCCGCGGCAATGACGAGTTCTCGATCGCGCGCACCGCATACAGCGTCACCAGCGCCGCGCCCGTCGAGAAGCCGCCTGCGTAAAGGGGGTTCCCCTCGCCGGCCCTGCCTGCCGCATGACGGGCGGCGAGTTCCACTGCCGCGTACCAGTCCTCCCATCGCACATCGACTAGGGCCGACGGCAGCGTGCCGTGGCCAGGCATCCGCAGCGCCACCACGTGGAATCCCAGCTCGCGGAAAGTCCCGGCCACCGCGCGCATCGCGTAGGGAGAGTCGGTCAGTCCGTGCACCAGCAGCACCGCCCCGCGCGGTTCGCCCTCGGGTGCCAGCTCGTATGACCGGTTCCAGGGCGTATCCAGCGCCATCCGGGCCGGGAGGCTTCCCGGCGTGTAGCGTCCGAGCGGCTGCGTGTCGGCCGCCTCCGGGTCGTCCAGCACCCGCTGCTCGAGCTCGGCGAAAAGCCGCTCCTCGAGCGCCTGGTACTCGTCGAAGGACGCCGGGGCATTCCCCGCCGTCGCGCGAAACTCCTCCTCGAGCGTGATCCGGTGCCAGGCCTGCAGATCCGGCAGCCGGACCCTTGCCTGGAGGGCGTAGACGAACACGATGGTCGCGAGAACCGTCGCGCCGAATCCCGCCAGGTAGGCCAGCCACCGTCCGAACCGGTTCAGATGAGTCATGCCGCTTCTCCCGGACGAGCACCAGATTCTGGCCGCCGTTGTCGCATCATCCGGCAAGGCCAATGGCGCGTGAAGCAGATCGGCTTGCCCGGCAAGCCGGATCCGCCATTGCGGCAGGTCCGCTTGGCGTTGCGTCGCCGCTTGCCTAAGCTGCATGCGACCGGGCCACGGTCCGCGGCAGGCCTGCTGCGGCAGGGAGGGAACCGGCATGGAATACAGTCATCTCGTCGAGTCTTCGGCACGCATCGTGGAGATCGCTGGAGTTGGCGTGCTGCTGCTGGGTGCGCTTCTCGCCGGCGGGGTCTTCGTTTTCCGTCTTTCCCGCACCACCGGCTTCGAAAACGCCTATCACGGCCTCAGGACCGACCTGGGCCGAGCCATCCTGCTGGGCCTCGAGCTGCTCGTGATCGCCGACATCATCGGCACCGTCGCCATAGAGCCCACGCTGCAGAACCTCGGCGTGCTCGCGGTCATCGTGGCCATCCGCACGGCCCTGTCCTTCACGCTGGAGCTCGAAGTGAGCGGGCGCTGGCCGTGGCAGCGCACGGCGGCAGGTCGATGACGCAGCTGCGCCACGACGATGGCAGCGACGGGGCGGCCGGCGATGGCTCCCCTGCCGGCAACGCGGACGATCCCGGCGCGCTTCGGCTGGTGCCGATCGGCTTAGTCCGGACCTCGATGGCCACCAAGGTCGAGGCACCGCGCCAGCCGGCCGCCGCATCCGCCGAAACGGCCCGCATCGAGCTGCTCCCGAACCGCAACTTCGAGCATGCGCTCGAGGACCTCGCGGGCTGGGACTACCTATGGGTGATCTACTGGTTCCATCTGAACGAGGGCTGGCGGCCCAAGGTGCTGCCGCCGCGCAGCACCACCGGCCGCAAGGGCGTGTTCGCGACCCGCTCGCCGCACCGGCCGAACCCGCTGGGGCTGTCCGCGGTGCGCCTCGAGCGGATCGAGGGCCTGACGCTGCACGTGCGCGGCGCGGACATGGTGGACGGCACGCCGGTGCTCGACCTCAAGCCCTACGTGCCCTACACGGACGCGCACCCCGACGCGCGCAGTGGCTGGCTCGAGGACGCGGCCCGGGCGGCGCAGGCCGGCACGCCACCCGACCCGCTCGGCGCCTGGCAGGTGCATCTCGAGCCGCTCGCTGCGGCGCAGGCCGACTGGGTCCGGCAGCGCACGGGCCTGCCGCTGCGCGAGCGCGTCGAGGCGACGCTGGCGCTCGGTCCGCAGCCCAATCCGTACCGTCGCATCAAGCGCGAGGGCGAGGCGTTCCGGCTCGCGATCAGGGACTGGCGCATGCGCTTCGCCGTCGACGGCCGCGAACTGCGCGTCCTCGAGGTCCGATCGGGCTACCGCGCGGCGCGGCTCGCCACGGCGGAGGATCCGGGGATCGACGCGCACCGGGAATTCATCAACCGCTGGCCCTCGCAGGCGCCGTGAGCGGCGGCACGGCCCGCGACCCGCTTCGCCGGCGCGTCTCGCAGGTCTATGCTGCCCGCATGAAGCCGGCATGCTGGCCCCCGCTGCTCGCGCTGCTGTGCCTGGCCGGATGCCAGGAGGACACCGCGGCCGCGCCCGGCGCAGCCGCGCCAGAGGCGGATTCCTACGCCGGGCAGCGACGCGCGATGGTGGAGCTTCAGCTTCGGGATCGAGGCATCGGCGACACGCGCGTCCTCGAGGCCATGGGCCGCGTGCCGCGGCACGAGCTGGTGCCCGCTGCGCTGCGCGGCGAAGCCTACGGCGACTACCCGCTGCCGATCGGCTACGAACAGACGATCTCCCAGCCCTACATCGTCGCCTTCATGACCGAGGCGCTCATGCCGCGCGCCGGCGACCGCGTGCTCGAGGTCGGCACCGGCTCCGGCTACCAGGCCGCCGTGCTCGCCGAGCTGGTGGCCGAGGTCTACACCATCGAGATCGTCGAGCCCCTCGGCCTCAGGGCTAGCGAGGACCTCGCCCGTCTCGGCTATCGCAACGTCCACGTGCGCATCGGCGACGGCTACCAAGGCTGGCCCGAGCACGCGCCCTTCGACGCGATCATCGTCACCTGCGCGCCCGAGGCCGTGCCGCAACCGCTGGTGGACCAGCTGCGCGAGGGTGGCCGGATGATCATTCCCGTGGGCGAGCCGGGCCAGGGGCAGGAGCTCTACCTGCTCGAGAAGCGCGGCGGGAAGGTCCTCCGCCGGGCAATCCTGCCGGTGCGCTTCGTGCCGATGACGGGCGAAGCCGGGGGCGGCCGTCGACAGCCCCGGGATTGACCCCCGGGAATCAGCCGGCGGTCGCCGGCGGGAATTTCGCGACGCGCGTCAGCGTGCGCCACCCGCGCTCCACGCGGATCGGCAGCCAGCTGCCCGGCGCCTGACGCGCGATCGCCTCGGCCAGCTGCCCGGGCGTCGCCACCTTCGTCCCGCCCGCCTCGACGATCACGTCGCCCACGCGCAGCTTCGCCGCGGCGGCCACCGAATCCTCCGCGACCGTCGCGATGCGCACGCCCGCGGGCGCGGCCTCGAGCGTGACGCCGAGGCGCACCCGCGGCGGCGCGGGCGGTCGCGGCGGCGGGTCCACGCCGAACACGGCATCCGCATGGCCAGCGACAAGACGCGCGCAGTCGGCGTCCGCATCCCAGGGCAGGAGCGACACCGGCGGCTCGAGGCCGAGCGCCTTGAGCTGCCAGGGGACGCCGAAGCCGTCGGCCACGTGGCCGCTGCCCATGAGGCCGACGACCAGCGCCTGCGGGTGGCGCGCGAGCGCGTCGCGAATGCCGAGCGCCATGGCCCGGTCCCAGGTGAGCTGGGCTTCGACGAAGCGGCGGAAACGCTCGTCGTCACGCCCGGGCGAGGCCGCCTCACCGGGCGGCAGGTGCTCGCGCCAGCTGTCGAACAGCAGGTCGAGGTAGCCGTCGGCGGCGGGCGCGGGCTCGTCCACGCCCTCGCGTTCCTCCGCCGGCACGGCCGCGAATCCGCGCTCGGCGACGGCGCCCGTCAGGGAGCGCTCGACGTTGACGGCCGCCATCGGCACGCGGTTCATGCGCGCAAAGTGGAAGATCGGCAGGTACAGCGAGGGGTTGAAGCTCCACACCCGCCGCCAGTCGGCCTCCGTGAGGAACGTCGCCTCGTCGGTCTCGCCCGCGACCCAGCGATCGAGCGCGGCCTGCACGCGCCGCGGGAACATCTCGAGCGCGATGACGAGATCCGGCCGGCGCGCATGCAGCGCCGCGAGCACCTGCAGCTGCCAGCGGTGGTGCTCGGCGCTCTCGTGGGTCTCGCCGAGCAGCACGACTCTTGCACCTGCCGCAAGGCCGAGCACCGTCTCTCCGGCGACGGCCGAAGCCGTGCCCGCCGCGGGCACGGCCCACCGCGCGACGGGCACGCAGGCGACAGGATCGCCCGCTTCGGGAGCGGCCGGTTCTCCCGCACCTGCCGCGCGGGCGATGAGCAGGGCGGCGGCGAAGGCGCCCGCAGCCGGCGACCCGCGCCGCATCAGGCCTTCGGCGCGTAACCGTTGCACCAGCCAGCCGCATTGACGGCCCGGCCGGGGAACAGGTTGCAGCCGGCCCAGGCCTCTCCCGGCTGGCCGCGGAACTGCACGCAGTTGGCGCAGTTCTGGCCGGCGGAGAAGCGAGGGTGCTTCGCCGTATCGACCTGCGCGGCATCGTGGCGGTAGCCGAGCGCCACGGCCGCCGGGTCGCTCTCCTCGAGCGGCACGAGCTGGATGTTGGCCGTGGCGGCCGGCGCCTCGGGTACGGCCGCGGCGGGCTCCGCAGGCGCAGGGGCCGGCTCCGGGGCCGGTGCGGCCGGCGCGGGAGCCGGCTTGTCGCCGGAACAGGCCACGAGCCCTGCCACCGGCAGCAGCGCCACGCCGCCGCCGACCAGCCTTAGGAACGCGCGGCGCGTCGGCGCCTGAAGTCGAGGTTCGTTCATCGTTCATCCTCCGCGGAGATGACCGCCGTCGCCCCCATGACGCGGCGCCGCGGCACAGTGTTGCACATTCGACGCGGCGAGCCCGGCCGGATGCGCCCGCCGGAGCCGCGAGCGGCTCAGCCCACTTCGTGCACGCGCTGGCCCAGCATCTCGGGCGTGATGAGGACAACGCCGCCCGGCGTGACGTGGAAGCGCGCCGCATCCGCGGCCGCGTCGAAGCCGGCCTCGAACCCGTCCGGCAGCTCGGCGAACTTGTCCACGATCGCTCGGCGCAGGCGCACGCCCCGGCCGATCGCCACCTCGGGCAGGATCACGCTGTCCTCAAGGTGCGAGCCGCGCTCCACGACCGTGTTGGTGAAGAGCAGGGAGCGGTGGATGGACGCGCCGCTCACCACGCAGCCGCTCGCGACCAGGCAGTCCCACGCCTGGCCGCGCGCATCGGGCGCCTCGAATACGAATTTCGCGGGTGGCAGGTGCTCCTCCACCGTCCGGATCGGCCACGCAGGATCGTACATGTTGAGCTCCGGCTCGACGCGCACGAGGTCCATGTTCGCTGACCAGTAGGCATCCACGGTGCCCACGTCGCGCCAGTAGGGCTGGCCGTGGACCACGTTGACGCAGCTGTCGGCGTAGCGGTGCGCCTGGACGTGGACTCCCCGCGCCAGCAGCGCCGGGATGACGTCACGCCCGAAGTCGCGGCTCGAGCAGGGATCGTGCGCGTCCTCGCGCAGGAAGCCGTAGAGGGCCGCCGAGCCGAACGCGTAGATCCCCATGCTCACCAGGGCCCTGTCGGGATGCCCGGGGACCGGCTCGGGCTCGTCCGGCTTCTCCGCGAAGCCGGTCACCCTGTCTCGATCATCCACGCGCATCACCCCGAAGGCCCGCGCATCGTCGAGCGGCACCTCGAGGCAGGCGATGGTCACCTCGGCGCCGGTCGCCTCGTGCTCCGCCAGCATCACGCCGTAATCCATCTTGTAGACGTGGTCGCCCGCCAGCACCAGCACGTAGCCAGGCGCGTGCATCCGCAGGATGTCGAGGTTCTGGTAGACCGCGTCGGCGGTGCCGCCGTACCAGCCCGCCTGCAGCGGCTGCTGGGCTGGCAGCACATCGAGGAACTCCTGCAGGTGCGCGTCGAGGAAGTTCCAGCCTCTCTGCAGGTGCTGCAGCAGGCTGTGCGAGCGGTACTGCGTGGCCACGCCGATCCGGCGAACGCCCGAGTTGACGCAGTTGCTCAACGCGAAGTCGACGATGCGGTGCTTGCCGCCGAAAGGCACGGCGGGCTTGCAGCGCCAGTCCGTGAGCTGCTTGAGGCGCGAGCCGCGGCCGCCGGCGAGCACAACCGCATAGGTGGCCCGGACCAGCGAGCCGACCTGCGGACGGCGGTAGCAGGCCGCGACCAGCGGGGGCGCCAGCCAGCGGTTCGATTCCCCCGTGACGTCGGTGACGGGCATGGGCCCTCCACGCGCAGTCGCCGCAGTCCCTGCGGCAGTCCGAGTCTAGCCTCTCCGGCGGGTCCGCGGCACGCGATCCGCCGCGGCCGGCCCTGCCTCAGCGGGCGCCCAGGAAGGCATCCCAGTCCGCGAAGAACTCGCGGGGCTCCTCGAAGTACACGAGTGCGCCGGTCTCGAAGGCGCGCAGGGACCAGTTAGGCCGCTCCCGGGTCCAGCCTGCCTCCGAGAAATCGCGGAAGTCGCCGCGCGTCCCGTGCGCGAGCCACACGGGCATCTCGAGTCGCTCGTACAGGGCGCGGATGTCCGCGCTGAACAACCTGGCCGACAGGAAAGCGTAGGGCGCGTGGTGGGCACCCGGCTGGTGGGTCGTTCGCCATGCATACTCGACGAGCCCCTCGTCCACGGCCTCCGAGCCGAACGTGCGCTTCAGGAAATAGCGGATGCTCGCGCGGCTGACCAGCGCGCCGAAGAGCGGCCCGCGCCACAGCGGGAAGGTCAGGGCCGAGTGCAGCCCCGGGACCTCGCGGCTGGTGCCGGCTTTTGCGCGCATCCTCGCCGATCCGCGCCGGAAGCCGGTGGGCGTCACGAGCGTCAGCGAACGGAACCGCGACGGCGCCTCGGCCGCGACGCGTGCCAGGAACTCCGCGGACAGCGACAGGCCGAGCGCGTCCGCCGGCGCGGCGCCGCAGTCGGCCTCGATGGCGTCGAGCACGTCCCGCACAGCGTCGCAGAAGAGCGCGATGTCGTAACGCCGGTCGGAACGATCTGAGAATCCGTAGCCCGGCAGGTCGGGCGCGTAGCAGCGGTGCGAGCGCCGGGCGTGCTCGAAGGCAGGCTTGACCTCGTACGCGGACGCGGCCGCGTTGATGCTGTGCAGGAGCAGCATCGGCGGCCCCTTGCCGGCGACGTAGCAGCTCAGCCGGCCGCTGCGGCCCTCGAGCACGCGACGGTCCGCATCGAGCGCGGAGGGAAGCCGGAGCGAATTCATGGCCCGCATCATCGCAGCCCGCCCCGGGGCTCAACAATCGGTGCTGGCCGCAGTGGGCTGCTATCCTCCCCCCTTTGGCAGCACGAGCTGCGCGCAAGGGAGTGCCGACGATGGCTCAGAGCAAGAAGTGGCTGGAGAACGTGCTGGTCGGCAAAGGCTGGCACGAGCGGGCTCCCGGGGGCGGCGGCGCGCCTCCTCCTCCGCCCCCGCAGCGGCCCTCGCCGAGCCTCCCGCCGCGCGCGCTGGGCATTGGCGCGGTGGTCATCCTCGCCCTGTGGGGCCTGCTGAGCTGCTTCTACACCGTCCAGCCGGAGGAGCGCGCCGTGGTCAAGCGGCTCGGCCAGGTAGTCAGCATCTCGGACCCGGGCCTGCATTTCCGCCTGCCCTTCGGCATCGACACGGTTCAATTCGTGGCCACGGAGCGGGTGCTGAAGGAGGAATTCGGATTCCGCACCGAGGCGACAGACCGCGACGGCCCGAGCCGATTCGCCGAGGAGGACCACACCAGCGAGTCGCTGATGCTGACGGGCGACCTCAACATCATCGACGTCGAGTGGGTGGTGCAGTACCGCATCGCCGACCCGATCAAGTACCTGTACGCCATGCGCGAGCCCCAGCGGACCCTGCGCGACCTGTCGGAATCCGTCATGCGGCGCGTGGTCGGCAACCGGATCGGCAGCGAGGTGCTGACGACGGGCCGAGTGGAGATCTCGAACACTGCGCGCGACGAGATCCAGCTCGCGATGGACCGCTACGACAACGGCCTGCAGATCATCACCGTGGAACTGCAGGATGTCGTGCCGCCGCCGCGCGTCCAGCCGGCCTTCAACGAAGTCAACGAGGCGCGCCAGGAGCGCGAGCGCATGATCAACGAGGCCAACAAGCAGGCGAACCAGGCGATCCCGCGGACCGAGGGCGAGGCAAACCGGCTGATCTCGGAGGCGGAGGGCTACGCGACCGAGCGCGTCAACCGCGCCCTCGGCGAGACGTCCCGCTTCGACGCCGTGCTGGCCGAGTACCGCAATGCGCCCGAAGTCACCCGCTCGCGCCTGTATCTCGAGGCGCTGCGGCGGACCCTGCCGAAGGCCGGTTCCGTCGTGATGGTGCAGGACGGCCAGGTGCCTCCCGTGCCGCTGCTCAACCTGAGGGACGCGCAGCCGCGCGAGCGGGCCGAGGGAGCCAAGCCATGAACCGCCTGATGCCCGTGGCGGGGGCGCTGCTCGCCGTGATCCTCCTGGTCAACTCCGCCTACATCATCGACCAGTCCGAGCAGGGCATCATCGTGCAGTTCGGCGAGCCGATCGGCGACGTCGTCGACGAGCCGGGCCTTCACTGGCGCGTTCCTTTCATCCAGGAAGTGCGGCGCTTCGACAAGCGGCTGCTGGCCTGGGACGGCGACGTCTCCCAGATTCCGACGCTCGGCCGCGAGTTCATCGTCGTGGACACCACCGCGCGCTGGCGGATCTCCGACCCCCTGCAGTTCCTGCGCTCCGTGCGCGACGAGGCCGGCGCGCGCACGCGGCTCGACGACATCATAGACTCGGTGGCCCGGGACATCGTCTCCGGCACCGACCTGGAGGAGATCGTCCGCTCGGCCGACTGGAGCGTGGACGTCAGCGGAATCGTCGCGGAGGAAGGCCTGACGCTCGACGAGAGCGAGCTGGAGAAGCCCAAGAAGGGCCGCGGGCAGCTCGAGGGGGAGATGCTCACCGCCGCCTCGCGCCTCATGCCGGGGCTGGGCATCGAACTGGTGGACGTGCGCATCAAGCGAATCAACTACATCGACTCCGTGCGGGTGCAGGTCGAGAGCCGGATGATCGCCGAGCGCCAGAGCATCGCCGAGCGGTTCCGCTCCGAGGGCCAGGGCCGCAGCCAGGAGATCCTCGGCGACATGGAAAAGGAGCTGCGGCGCATCCGCTCCGAGGCCGAGCGCACCGCGCAGGAGATCATCGGCAAGGCCGACGCGGAGGCCACGCGCATCTACGGCCAGTCCTACGGCCGGGACCCGGAGTTCTACTCGTTCTTCAAGACGCTGGAGAGCTACGACGCGATCGGCGAGAACAGCACCCTGATCATCGACTCGAAGTCGGACTTCTTCCGCTACCTCGAGTCGACGCGGCGTCGCTGACGAGAAAAGGGCTGTCGGTCAGGCCGCCGGCCGCATCGGCTCGGGCCGGCCGATGGCGTAGCCCTGGGCGAAGTCGATGCCCATGCCGCGAGCCGTCTCGAGCGAGGACAGGTCCTCCACCTGCTCCGCGATGAGCCGGAAGTTCAGGGTCCGCGCGAGGCGCACCATTGCTGCGACCATGGCCTGGTTGACGGCGTCGCGGGCGAGGTTGGTGATGTAGGAGCCGTCGATCTTCAGGTAGTCCATGGACAGGCTCTTGAGGTTCGCGAAGGCCCCGAGGTCGTTGCCGAAGTCGTCCAGCGCGAACTGGCAGCCCATGCCGTGCAGCACGCCGATGAATCGCCGCGCGGTGTCCAGGTTGGCGTTCACCGAGGTCTCCGTGACCTCGAAACACACCTGCGAGGGCTGCGCGCCCGTGTGGTCGAACGTGTCGACCACGAACTCCAGGAAGGCCGGGTCGCCGAGCGTCTGGCCCGAGAGGTTGAGCGACAGGCTGCCTCCCCGGGGCAGGCGGATCCCGCCTGTCGCCATCGCGGTCAGCGCCGTCTGGACCACCCAGCGGTCCACGAGTCCCATCAGGCGGTAGCGCTCCGCGGCGCGCATGAACTCCGCCGGCGCGATGGTGGCGCCGGTCTCGTCGCGCATGCGCAGGAAGGCCTCGACCGCGGGCCCGCGCGTGGCGCCCTCTCGCACCGCCATGATCGGCTGCAGGTAGAGCTCGAAGCGTCCGTCGCGAAGCGCCGACTGCAGCCGCTGCAGCCACTGGATCTCGCCGCTGTGGCGGGCCACCGCCTCGTCGCGCGCCGAATAGACGTGCACGTGGCTGCCCTCTCGGCTCTTGGCCGCGTAGCAGGCGGAGTCCGCCGCGCTCATCACGTCCTCCAGCGTGCCGCTCTCGTTGCCGACCTCGACGAGGCCGACGCTGACGCCGACGCTGAAGATGCGGTCCTTCCACACGAAGCGGTAGTCGTTGACGACGCGACAGATGTCCTCGGCGATCTGCCGCGCCTTGTCCAGCGGACAGCCGATCAGCAGGATGCCGAACTCGTCCCCGCCGAGCCGCCCGACGGTGTCCGAGTCGCGCACCGAATCCTTCAGCAGCGCGGCAACCTCGCGCAGCATGTTGTCGCCGGCCAGGTGGCCGACCGTGTCGTTGACGGCCTTGAATCGGTCCAGGTCGAGGTAGCACACGACGTGCGAGCCGTCGCCCGCACGGCTCGCCTCGAGCGCCTCGGCGAGCCGGCGCTCGAACTCGCGGCGGTTGACCAGGCCGGTCAGCGCGTCGTGGCTCGCCTGGTAGGACATCTGGCGCGTGATGCCGCGCAGCTCCGTCACGTCGTGGAGGGACACGGCGACGCCGGCGAGCTCGCCGCCCGGTCCGCGCATGGGCGCGGCGGACAGCTCGACGTGCCGCTCGGTCCCGCCCGGCGCGACCAGGAGCGCCCGGCGGCCGAGCCCGACAGGAGCCCCCGCCGCCACGCACTGGCGGATCGGGTCTGGAAGCGGGCGGCGGTCGTGCTCGTCCACGAAGCCGACCAGCTCGGCGAGCGGGCGCCCCTCGGCATCCCCCGCAGTCACGCCGAGCAACGCCTCGGCGGCCGGGTTGAGATACTCGATGTGCCCATGGGTCCCCGTGACGACGACGCCCTCGCCCAAGGCCTCCAGCGCAAGCTGGGCCCGGGCGCGTGGCGCGGACGGCGGAGCCGCTTCGGTCCGCGGCGTGGCCGGCGCCATCTCGATCGCGGAGAACAGCGTGAACGGCTGGCCGCCGATACGCACGGTGGCACCCTTCAGCTCGAGGCGGGCGACCTGCCCATGCGAGTCGGCCACCTCGACCTCGAGCAGCTCGGGGACGGGCTCGCCCGCCAGCCGCCGGGCGAGCTGGGTCGCGACCAGGCGCGCGTAGTCCGGCGTCACCAGCTGGTCGAGCGAGCGACCGACGACCTCTTCCTGCGGGAGCCCCGCCAGGCTGCAGAAGGCGGCATTGGCGGCCTCGATGCGCTCGCGGTGCAGGAGCACCGGTTCGCGGACCGTGGTGATGAGGGACCGCAGCAGCGCCCGCTGTCCTGCATCGTCGTCGGCGGACGCACCCGGCCCGGGCGGCCCGGACAGCTCCCCGAGGCGCCGTATCTCCCGGCGCTGGACGAAAGCGATTCGGGCCAGCAGCGCAGCAAGCGCCGCCAGCGCGATGCCGGCAACCTCGGGCCCGGTCATTCGGTCGTGTCTCCCCTGCCGCGACAGGCCGTTGCGCACCGCCGCGTTCGTTCGGCTCGTTGTTTCACGACTGCGCGCAGCATATCCCAGCGCGGTGGAGCCGCCCCGGCAGATTCACCATAATGGCGCGGTGATTCCACCTTGTCGGAGGTCGGCCGGAGGCCGTAACCTCGCGCCCCTGCATTGCCGGCTGCACTCACGGATCCCGCCATGAACCTCGAAAGCGCCCGCCGCCAGATGATCGACCAGCAGGTCCGCGCCTGGGAGGTGCTGGACGACGCCGTGCTCGACGTAATGCGCAGGGTGCCGCGCGAGCGCTTCGTCCCCGAGGCGTACCGCGAGGTGGCTTTCGCCGACATGGAGATCCCGCTGGACCACGGCCAGCACATGCTGTCGCCCAAGGTCGACGGCCGGCTGCTGCAGGCGCTGGCGCTGCGCCGGGATGACGAGGTGCTCGAGGTCGGCACCGGCAGTGGCTTCCTGGCGGCCTGCCTCGCCAGCATGGCCCGCAGCGTGCGTTCGCTTGAAATCCACGGCGACCTCGCGGAAGCCGCGGCGCGCACGCTGCGAAAGGAGTCGGTGACCAATGTCACTGTCGAGCGCATGGATGCGAGTACGCTCGACGAGCACGACCGCTACGATGCCATCGCGCTCACCGCGTCGCTGCCTGTCTACGACCCTCGCTTCGCGCGTGCGCTCAAGCTGGGCGGACGACTGTTCGCGGTCGTTGGCAGCTCGCCTATCATGGAGGCGCGGCTCGTGACCCGCACCGGGCCTTCGGAATGGTCGACGGAGAGCCTTTTCGAGACCTGCATGGACCCCATGGAAAATTCGCCGCGGCCGCCCCGCTTCAGCTTCTAGGAAAGCCCATGATCCCGGAGATGACCCCCACGGAATTCGTCCGCCGCCGCGACTCGGGCGAGGAGATGACGCTGCTCGACGTGCGTGAGCCATCCGAGGTGGCCGAGGCATCCGTGCCGGGCGCCCTGCACATTCCGATGGCGCAGGTGCCCCACCGCCTGCAGGAACTCGATCCCGGGCGCGAAGTCGTCGTGCTGTGTCGCTCAGGCGGCCGCAGCTTCCAGGTCGCCATGTATCTTCGCCAGCAGGGCTTTGAGCGCGTGGCCAATCTCCAGGGCGGTATCCTGCAGTGGCGGCGGGAGATCGAGGACTGACGCCGGCTCGGGCGACGGTCCCGCCCGAGCCTTGAATCTGGTAGTTTGGTGATATACCATACTACAACACTAATCATGCTGTGGCCCGCGCGGCCTGGATGAAAAATGCCATGAAAGTCAGGAACTTGGTTCACTCCGTCCTCGTTGCCTCCGCTGGCTGCCTGGCACTTAACGCCCAAGCCAGCGACCTCGCGGAGGTGTACCAGCGCGCGCTCCAGAACGACCCGCAGATCCGCGAGGCCGAGGCGAACCGGCTGGCCGTCATGGAGGTGAAGCCGCAGGCCCGCTCGGGGCTCCTGCCACAGGTCGAAGCCACGGCCGGATACACGGACCGGGAGGCCGACGGCTCCTCCGTGTTCGTCACCACCAATCCCGCCACCGGCGACCTCGCGGCCCTGACCCGCCGCAACGAGGCCGACACCGAGTCCGAGAACTGGGAAATCTCGCTGCGCCAGAGCATCTTCCGCTGGGAGAACTGGGCGACCCTCAAGCGCGCCGACCGGCAGGTGGCGCAGGCCGAGGTGGACTACCAGGCCGCGCAGCAGCAGCTGATCCTCAGGACCTCCGAGGCCTACTTCAACGTGCTCGCCGCCAAGGACACCCTCACGGCGGCCGAGGCCGCCCATGAAGCCTTTCGCCGCCAGCTGGAACAGGCCGAGAAGCGCTTCGAGGTGGGCCTGATCGCCATCACCGACGTCCAGGAGGCCAAGGCGGCCTTCGATTCCGCGACAGCTGCGCTGATCCTCGCCAAGCGCAGCCTGGCGAACCAGCAGGAAGCCCTGCGCGAGCTGACCGGCGAGATCTTCGACGTCCTGGCGCGCCCGAGCGACAAGGTGCAGCCCGTGGCTCCGGACCCGGCTAACGAGGACGACTGGGTCAAGCTCGCGATGGACCAGAACCTCGAGCTGGTCTCGGCGCGCATCGGCGCCGACATCACCCGCGAGGACATCAGCATCCAGCGCGGCGGCCACTACCCGAGCCTGGACTTCTTCGTGACCCGTTCGAACCGTGACGCCACGGGAACGCTGGCGCTGATCGACCCGATCACGGGCCGTTCGACCGGCCCCAACGACAGCGAGTCCGACGACACGGTCTATGGCCTGCAGCTGACGGTGCCGATCTACAGCGGCGGCGCGACGTCCTCACGCGTGCGCGAGGCCGAGTACCGCCACCGCGCGTCCCGAGAGCGCCTCGAGCGCGTGGCGCGCGAGACCGAGCGGTCCACGCGCGACGCCTACCTGGGCGTCATGTCCGAGATGGCGCGCGTTCAGTCGCTGCGCCAGGCGGTGGCGTCCTCGCGCGTGGCGCTCGAGGCCACCGAGGCCGGCTACGAGGTCGGCACGCGCACGCAGGTGGACGTGCTCGACGCGCGCCGCCGGCTGTTCGAGGCCGAGACCAACTATGCGCGCAGCCGCTACGACTACCTGATCAACGTGCTGAGGCTGCAGCGCGCCGCCGGCACGCTGGAGCCCGACCGCATCGCGCGCATCAACGCACAGCTCGACGAGCCCGTCACGCTGCGCTGAGCGCGGACCCGCTCAGGGCGACTCGGGCGACTCGCGCGCCGCGGCGCGGGCGAGGCGGTCTTCAACCGCCTCCCACCCGGGCCCCGGCGGCACCTGCTCGACCAGGATGCGGGCGGCGCCGCCCGCGTCCAGCTCGCGCAGCGCAGCGTAGAGCTCGTGTCCATAGCCGGCGGGATCCGCCGGCATCCTGAACCAGCGCCCCCCGAACCCCGCCGGAGCGTCGCGGCGCGAGAGCACGGCGATCCGGTCCTCGGCGCGCAGGCCGCGCACGCGCGCGTCGAGCGTCCCGGCCTCGAGAAGTTCGAGGGCCGCGGCGGGCGCGTAGTGGGACTTCACCGAGCCCGGCACGCGCGGCGCGTCCGCACCCGAACCCGCCATCGGCCCGATCACCGCCTCGATCCGCTCGCGCGGTATGCCGCCCGGGCGAAGCAGCCGCGGCTCGCCGTCCACGAGCGAGACGATCGTGGACTCGAGGCCCACGGCGCAGTCCCCACCCTCGAGCACGCAGTCGATCGTTGCGCCGAACTCGGAACGCACGTGCGCGGCGCGCGTGGGGCTCACCTTGCCATAGCGGTTGGCCGAGGGCGCGGCGATGCCGCCACCGAAGGCGGCCAGCAGCGCGAGCGCGATGGGGTGCCCGGGCACGCGCAGCGCCACGGTGTCCTGCCCGCCGGTGACGGCATCGGCCACCCCTTCGGCGCGCGGCAGCACGAGCGTCAGCGGGCCGGGCCAGAATGCCGCGGCAAGGCGTCGAGCGGCCTCCGGGAACTCGCGCGCCCAGCGGGGCACCTCGGCGGCCGAGGCGATGTGCACGATCACGGGATGGCTCGCAGGGCGGCCTTTCGCCGCATAGATCCGCGCCACCGCCGCGGGGTTCGACGCGTCCGCGCCGAGGCCATAGACGGTCTCGGTCGGGAAGGCCACGAGCCCGCCATTGCGCAGGATGCTTGCCGCGGCAGCGATGTCGGCAGGCTCGCTCATCCGCGAATGATACCGGCGGAGCCCCTCAGGATCCCGGCCCGGCACCGGCTGACGGCGCGTCGCAACGGGGCGGATCCTCCGGGGCGCCCGCGGCAGCCTGGGCCGCACGCTCCGCGAGCGCGCCGGCCGCATCCGCAAGCGTCACGACCCGGGCCTGCCCTGCCGCTGCCCGCGCCTCGCGCAGCGCCGAGTGCGGGCAGCCGGCATCGAGGAGCGCCTGCGCGAGGTTGTGGCGCACGGCGGCATTCGCCGGCGCCAGCTGCGCGGCCGAGCGAAAGGACTCGACGGCCGCCCACGAGTCGGCGGTCGCGTAAGCCGCATTTCCGCGGCCGAGCCAAAGCAGCGGCTCGGCCGGCCAGCGCGCGAGGCCCGCCTCGTAGGCGCGCCGCGCCGCTTCAGGCTGGCCGGCGCCCTCGACGGCGGCGACCGCCGCGACCCAGGCCTGCGGCCCGGCGGTCGCGGGCAACTGCCCCGGCCCGGGCACGATCACGGCCCAGTGTTCCGCACGGGCGGACGTCGCCAGGAACCGCTGCCAGGGCATCTCGAGCCGCTCGGTGGTCCCCGAGCGGAGGATCGCGCGCTCCGCCGCCGCGTCGTAGCCCACGAGGACGGCGTAGTGCCAGCCCGGAAGCTGGCGCGTGCCGAGGTTCTGCAGCACGAGCACCGGGTGGCCGGCCGCAAGCTCCGCCAGGAACGCCGAGGGATTGGGCGCCAGCGTGTACGGCACCCGGCCGTGGCGCCGCGCGGCGCCCAGCAGTTCGGGCTGCAGGCTGCCGCGGCGCGCAGGCAGGTAGACCAGCGGCACGAGTTCCTCAGGCGTGACCTGGACGCCCGCGGCGGTGAGCACCGTCGCGAGTGCGGCGGGCCCGCACTGGTACTCGTCCTGGGCGAAGAAAGGCGTCGCCGTCAGCTCGGCCGACGGCGCGGCATCCGCGGGCAGCAGCTCCCGCAGCGGCGGCTGCGAGGCGCAGGCGGACAGCAGCGGGAGCAGGACGGCGGCGAATGCCGCCCGCGTCACGGCACCTTCTTGAAGATGTCGATGGCCCCGGTGAACTCGAGCACCAGGAGGACCAGCAGCACGATGCCGAGCACCTCGAGCACGCCCGCGCCGGCCGGCAGCTCCTCGAGCTTGCCGGAAAGCTGGGCCAGCTCCTCCGCGGTGAGCGCCGCCAGCCGTGCGTCCACGCCGGCCGGATCAACGCCAAGTGCCACCAGGCGTTCCCGGACGTCCTCGCGCGCAAGGGCAGCGCGCGTGGACGCGAGGCTGTCCGCATGCTGCTCCAGGGCGATCACATCCATCGTGCCGATCATCGATGCCTGTGCCGCCTGCGGCATCGCCGCCGCGACGAGGCTGACACACAGCATGAGGGCGCAGCCGCGACGCAGGAATTCCTTGAGCATGTCCACTCCTCGGTCCCGTGGGAACAATCCGTGAGTCTAGCGATTTTCGTGCGTGCGGGGATGTCTCCGGATGGCGACAGTGCCCGGGCCTCGACTCAGTCGCGCTCGAGGCTTCGCCAGCCCGAGCCCTCGCGCCTGAGCTCGTACGCCGGCCAGTAGTGCCGGTCGAGTTTCAGGGTGATCACGTCCACGGAGTCGTTCCAGTTGACGGTACGCAGCCTGACGGACGAGCGGTCCGGCCGGCCGGAAACCGCCGCAATGAAGGCATCGAGGTCCGGCGTGGCCACGCCGTCCACCTCGACGATCCGCCGCCCCGCCCACAGCTGGTGCCGGCTCGCCGGCGAGCCGTACATGAAGAACGCGACGAAAACGCCCTCCGGCGCGATGCCGCGCTGCGCGGCCATCGCGCGGTGGGGCTCGTGCAGCGTCGCCCCCGCCCACACCAGCACGCGGTCGAGGTCCCGGCCCGACAGCGGCACGGTCGGCACGGCCAGCGTCAGCTCGCGCCCGTCCCGCCACACGGTCACCTGGATCTCGCCCCCGTGCGAGGCACGCTCCACCTCCCGCGCGGTCGTGACGATCCGTCCGTCGAGGGCGAGCAGCAGGTCGCCTGGACGCAGCAGCGATGCCGCCGGCGAGCCCGCCACGAGCCTCGTGACCGACAGCACCGAGCGCTGCGTGCCGGCGTGCTCCTCGAGGCGCCGCACCCAGGCCTGGTCGAGCCCCAGCCGGCGCGCCTCGGCCAGCGTCCGCGGCGAGAACTCGGCCTCCAGCGAGTGCAACGGGGTGCCATCGCGCGCGTGGCCGAGCATCTCGAGCACCAGCTCGCCGGGCACGCCCTGGTTCTCCTGCTGCACCTGCCGCCCGTTCTCGAAGGCGAAGCTCGACCACAGGGCGAGCGCGGCGCCGCGGCCGTCCACGATGATGCCGTCGAACTCCTCCGGGCCGCTGACGAGACGGATCGTGCTCAGGTTCGATTCGCGGAACTGGAGCGTCCGCGAAAGCGGGAAGCTCACGGGGTCCACCGAGGCCACTCTCGCGCGCTGAGAGAGCATCCGGTGGTCCCGGTTGAGCCCGACCACGGTGACCTCCTCGCCCGGCGTCACCTCCCGCGTGGCGAAGCGAACAGCCCGCACGGGCGTGTCGCCGATCGCGGCCGGGTCGTACGCGACGACCGCAAGGTTGTGCATGGGATGGATGTACTCCACGCGCCCGGCGACCTCGAGGGTTCCCGCGAAGGTCAGCCGCACGTCACCGAGCGACACCGGCACGGTGTTGCGGTCGACCGCCACGAGCCCGCGCGCGGTGTCGATCACGACGCCGGTCCCCACGTAGTTGCGCTCCGTGACGCCGGCCACGGAGTACGGCATCGTGAAGTTGACCAGCACGAGGGACGGCGCGACGGCGTCGAGTACGCGGTCGCCCGTGCGTGCGAAACGCGTGGTGCCCGCCGGATCCTCCGCCGCGGGCGGTGGAGGCGACAGCGCCTCGCAGGGCCACAACCCGAGCGTGTCGTCGCGGCGGCAGCTGCGAGCCGGAAACCAGCGGCGGTCCATGCGCACGGCCCGAAGCTGCGGAGCGCGCGTGTCCTCGAGCGTGAAGTAGCGCGCCGGGACCTGCTGGCCGTCGGCAAGCCCGGCGAGCACCGAACGCACGTCGTCCAGGCTCGCGACCGGGGTGCCCGCCAGCTCCGTGATCACCGCGCCACGCGGGATGCCGGCCGGGCCGAAGACGTAGCCCGGGTTCGCGACAAACACGCCGCGCACCGGGACGTTCATGTGCCGCGCCATCTGCCAGGAAAGCGCATGCAGGACGCTGTCGCCGACCTCGACGTACTCCGCCGGTGCGAAGGCGTGCAGGTCCTGGACCTCGAGGCGCTCGGTGAGTCGCCGGCCGCCCCGCTCCACCTCGACCGGGACGGCCTCGCCGACACGGCCGTCGAGCACCTCCGCGAGGCCGTCGAAGTCCACGACGAGCCGGCCGTCCATGCCGACCAGGATGTCCCCGGCTTCGAGGCGGCCGTCCGCCGGCGATCCGGGCTGGACCTCCTTGACGACGAGCATGCCCGTCCGCCGAGCGCTCGCGCGCCTCGCCTCGGCCTCGGTGTCCGCATTCAGGCCGAGACGGCGCAGCTCGTCGAAGGGCGTGTAGCCGAACACCACCTGCAGGGTGCCGCGCGGCACGGGCTGGCCGGCGCGGATGTACTCGAGCGCCCGCACCACCCGCGTGAGCGGCAGGTAGAAACTCGAGGCCGCGCCGCTCGAGCCGCCCGCGTTCAGCGCGACCACGCGCCCGCGGATGTCGATCACCGGCGAACCCGACGACCCTCCCGAGGTGCCCGAGGCGGCCTGGAGGTAGAAGGTGTTGAAGTCGTTGTACTTGCCGACGCCGTAGTTGGGTGCTTCCCGGTCGAGCCGCGCCAGCGTCCCCGCGAGGATGGACAGCTGCTCGCCCGCGTCGTTGCCCACGACGCGGATTTCCGTGCCGACCTGCGCGCCAGCAGGATGGAGCGGCAGTTCCACCGGCTCGATGAAGCGCAGCCTGGAGGGATCGTAGCGGTAGACGCCGAAGTCGTGGACCGGGTCGCGGTACACGGCCTTGAGCTCGACTTCCTCGCGGTTGAGGAAGACCGCCTGCGCCGTCACCGGCCCGGCCGTCACCACGTGACGGTTGGTGAGGATCAGGCCGCGCTTCGCATCTATGACGAAACCGGTCGCCTGCGAGGAGGTGTTCCACTCCGTGTCGAAGGCTCGGTTGGCGTCCACCTGGATCGCGACCACGCCGGTCGAGATGCGCTCGAGCGTTGCCGGCCACCCGTTGCGGTCGGCGTCCTGGGCGCCGGCCGGCGCGGCCAGCAGGGCCGCGGCCAGCGTCAGCGCGGCAATGCGGCTCGGCATCGTCAGTCCATCCTGTAGCCGAAGGCCTCTCGGAAGCGCTCGCGGAATTCGTCTGGCGTGAAGCGGTGGTGCTGCGTGCCGACCTGCGCGATCTTGATCGAGCCGAGCAGCGAGGCGATGCGCCCGGTCGTCTCCCAGTCCATGTCGTTCAGAAGCCCGTACAGCAGGCCGGCGCGGTAGGCGTCTCCGCAGCCCGTGGGATCCACGACCTGGGCGGGCCGGACGGGCGGGACGTCCACCCGGCGGCCGTCGGGGAGGTGCACCACCGAGCCCTCCGCGCCGCGGGTCACGATGAACGCCGAGACGCGCGCGGCGATCTGCGCGGCGCCGAGGCCCGTGCGCTCCTGCAGGAGCTCGGCCTCGTAATCGTTCACGGTCACCCACGTCGCCTGGTCGATGAACGCGTCGAAGTCCTGCTGGCCGAACAGCGGCATCGCCTGGCCGGGATCGAAGATGAACGGGATGCCGGCATCCGCGAACTGCTGCGCGTGGGTCACCATGCCCTCGCGTCCGTCCGGCGCCAGGATGCCGATCCGGATGCCCGCGTCAGCCGGCACCGGGATGGTCTGCGACCGGTTCATCGCGCCGGGGTGGAAGGCGGTGATCTGGTTGTCGTCCAGGTCGGTCGTGATGTAGGCCTGCGCCGTGTACTCGTCCGCGAAGCGCTGCACGAAGCGCTCGGACAGCTCGTTCTTCGCCAGCCACTCCGAGTAGGGTCCGAAGTCGTGGCCGACCGCGCCGCAGGCGTAGGGCTCGCCGCCCAGCAGCTTCAGGTTGTAGGCGATGTTGCCCGCACAGCCGCCGAAATAGCGGGTGAGCTTGGGCGCCAGGAAGGACACGTTCAACATGTGGATGCGGTCGGGCAGGATGTGGTCCTTGAACCGTCCCGGGAACACCATCACGGTGTCGTAGGCGAGCGAACCGCAGATCAGGGCAGACATTCCGACTCCTCGTCAGGAGAGCACCAGCAGCCAGTTGAGGCCGAGCAGCACGAAGCCGCCGAAGACCGCGGCCGAGCCCAGGTCCTTGGCGAGGCCGGACAGCGCGTGACGCTCCTCGCCGATGCGGTCGATCGCGGCCTCGACGGCGCTGTTCAGGAGCTCGATCACGAGCACCAGCACCATCGGGCCGACGAGCAGCGCACGCTCGACGCCGTCCTCGCCGAGCCACAGGCCGAGCGGCACGACGACAACGGCCAGCGCGCACTCCTGCCGGAACGCCGCCTCCTCCCGCCAGGCGCCCTCGAAGCCGCGCCAGGTGTTGCCGAACGCGTTCATCAGCCGCGCCACGCCCTGCGGCTTGGCCCGCCCCGACGGCGTCATGCGCCCTGGCTCAAGCCGCCGCCGGCTTCCAGGTAAGGTCGAGCTGCTTCGCCGCGCGCACGTCGTCCAGGCGTCGCACCGGGGTCGTGTAGGGCGCCCCCTTCAGGCGCGCGGCGTCTGTGCCGGCTTCCTCGAGGATGGCCGACATCGCCGCGACGAACCCGTCCAGCTCCTCCTTGGCCTCGGTCTCGGTGGGTTCGATCAGCAGGCACTCCGGCACCAGCAGCGGGAAGTAGGTCGTCGGCGCATGGTAGCCGAAGTCGAGCAGGCGCTTCGCGACGTCCATCGCAGTGACGCCCTGCTCGCGCGCCTGGCGCTTGAGCGTGAGGATGAACTCGTGGCTGGCGCGGCGGCGCGGATAGGCCGCGTCGTAGCCGGCCTGCTGCAGCCGCGCGAGCAGGTAGTTGGCGTTGAGCGCCGAGTACTCGGCCACGCGCTTCATGCCCTCCCGGCCGAGGATGCGCATGTAGACGTAGGCGCGCAGCAGCACCCCGGCGTTGCCCATGAAGCCCGAGAGGCGGCCGATGGTCTGCGGCAGGTCCCGCTCGTCGAGCCAGCGGTAGCGGTCCCCGTCCCTGCCCACGACCGGCACCGGCATGAAGGGCAGCAGCCGCGCGGCGACACCCACGGCGCCCGAGCCCGGCCCGCCGCCGCCGTGCGGCGTCGAGAAGGTCTTGTGCAGGTTCATGTGGATGACGTCGAAGCCCATGTCGCCCGGCCGCACCTTGCCGAGGATG
>JALORP010000022.1 GCA_025458865.1 Steroidobacteraceae bacterium
GCCAGCACCCCTCCGGCACCCGATGTCACCGCTACCGTTGCTCCCTTCCGGGCCTGGCGGGGTTCACGGCTGATCGTCGCGGAGGAACCGACGCGAGCCACCATCGGTGACCTTGGAAAATCCCGGGCAGCGCGGGCAGCCGGCCCGCGAGCGCACCGGCATCGTAAGGGGGGGTCCCCATAGCGTCAACCGAGGTTGGGTGGCAGGCCGTGGGCGCGCGCGGGCGTGGTGGCCGGAGGCGCGCCGCAAGTGGCAATCGAACCATTCAGGGAGGACTGGCGGAGAGGGTGGGATTGTGCGTCCTGCGGGCGCATCCCTCGCTCCGCTCGGGACCGGCGCCGCGAGGCGGCGCCGTCCTTCGCCGTCGCTATGCGACGGCTCGTCGAACCCGCTGGGTTCGTCCACACACCCCCGTCCGGTCCTTGTGAAAACGGCCCCCGATGGGGCCGTTCTCACAAGGACTGGCGGAGAGGGTGGGATTCGAACCCACGAATACCTTTTGGGTATTACTGGAATTCCAGTCCAGCGCCTTCGACCGCTCGGCCACCTCTCCAGGGGGGGCGAAGGGTACTAAGCGCGGGGTCCCGGGGCAACTACGGGCGTCCGGAAGGGACCGAGCTGGCCACGACCGGCCGCCGGGACGTCAGCCACCCGGCGGGGCGGGCTGCGGCGCAGGCGCCGTGCGGTATCGCGGCGGGTACTCGAGGCAGCGGCCATCGTCCGGCCGCGGCGGCGTCCGGACGTCGGGGATGCGCAGGGCCGCGCGGGTGTTCGGGGCATCCACGCCCTCGGGCACGACCAGCGGCGCCACCTCCTGGGCGTCCATGTAAGGCTGGCGCTCAGAGCAGTTGGTCGCGTCCGGCATGATGGCCTTGCAGCCCGTCACGGCAAGAAGCGGCAGCAGCAGGGCCCAGCGACGCATCGGCGACTCCTTCAGACGATACCGGCCTGCTCCATCGCCCGCAGCACCGCCGGCTGGCCCGCGGAGCCGAGGGGCGTCAGCGGGAGGCGTATGCCCGGAGGGATGAGGCCCAGCCGTGCCAGCGCCCATTTTACCGGTATCGGGTTGGATTCGACGAACAAAGCGCGGTGCAGTTCCGCGAGCGGGCGGTCCAGTTCCGCAGCGCGCGGTGCGTCGCCCTCCAGCGCAGCCTCGGCCAGTTCGCGCATGAGGCGCGGGGCTATGTTGGCCGTGACCGAGATGACGCCCTGGGCGCCGGCCAGCAGCCACTCGCGGCAGGTCGCATCGTCACCGGAGAACAGCAGGAAATCGTCGCCGCAGCGCTCCAGGATCTCGCGCGCGCGGACGATGCTGCCGGTCGCATCCTT
This sequence comes from Steroidobacteraceae bacterium, assembly GCA_025458865.1. Lineage (GTDB taxonomy): Bacteria > Pseudomonadota > Gammaproteobacteria > Steroidobacterales > Steroidobacteraceae > SG8-30. The sequence goes on from JALORP010000022.1 coordinate 1,330, forward strand.
GATGCCGACGATCCGCGGATGCTCGGCGAGCTGCTCGAGGGTGTCCGGCAGCAGGTCGCAGGCGGTGCGGGAGGGAACGTTGTAGAGAAGCACCGGGACGCTGGAGGCCTCCGCGGCGGCCCAGAAATGCTGCAGCAGGCCGGCCTGGCCCGGGCGGTTGTAATACGGAGTCACCATCAGGACGCCGTCCACGCCGACCTCGCAGGCCCGGCGGGTCCGCTCGATGGTGATCGCGGTCGAGGGCGTGCCGGTGCCGGCGATGACGGGCACGCGCCCGCCGAGCCGGCGAACGGCCCGGCGCAGCAGCTCCTCGATCTCGGAGGCCAGCAGCGTCGCCGCCTCGCCGGTGGTGCCTGCGACGACGACGCCGTCGCTGCCCTGCTCGGCGTGCCAGTCCAGCAGCGCCTCGAAGGCCCCGAAATCGACCTCGCCGGCTTCGCCCATGGGCGTCACCAGGGCGACAATGCTCCCACGAAACATCGACTTGCGCGCCTCCCCGGGCAGGGCAGCCGATGCTAAAGGCCCCGCTCGCGGCGATGCAAGCCGGGGCTTTCCCCGGTAGAATCAAGGCAACCTCGCCCCTTTCCTCCCCATGAAACAATACCTCGCGATTTCGGCCATCGGCAGCGACCGCATCGGCCTCGTCCACGATCTCAGCAAGATAATCGCCGACTGCGGCGGCAGCATCAGCGAGAGCCGGATGACCGCGCTCGGCGCGGAATTTGCCGTGCTGATGCTGGTCGGCGGCAACTGGCACTCGGTCGCGCGCATCGAGACCGACCTCAAGAAGCTCGCGGAAACCTCGGGAATCACGCTGCTGGTGCGCCGCACGGACAAGCGCGCACCGCGGGAGGACATGGTCCCCTACTCGGTGGACGTGGTCTGCCTCGACCAGACCGGCATCGTCTCCGCGCTGTCCGGGTTCTTCGCCAGCCGCGGCATCGACGTGGCCGAGCTGACCACCCGCAGCTACGCCGCGGCCCATACCGGCGCGCCCATGTTCGGTCTCTACATGGTGGTCAACGTACCGTCGACCATCCACCTCGGCGCCATGCGCGAGGAGTTCCTCGACCTTTGCGACCAGCTCAACCTCGACGCCATCCTCGAGCCGGTCAAGAACTGATTCCCTGCCACCGGAGGGCAGCATGAGCAAGGTGACGGTCGGCAAGAAGGTGCCCGACTTCGCGATCCCGACCACCACCGGCCGGTTCCGGCTGAAGGACGCCTGCGGCGGCAAGCTGGTCGTCTACTTCTACCCGCGCGACAACACGCCGGGCTGCACCCGCGAGGGCTCCGATTTCCGCGACCTGCACTCGCAGTTCACGAAGGCGGGCACGACGGTCCTGGGCATCTCCACCGACAGTCTCGCCTCCCACGAGAAGTTCATCGCGAAGATGGGCTTCCCGTTCGCGCTCGGCAGCGACGAGGACCATGCGGTGGCCGAGCTGTTCGGCGCCTGGAAGGAAAAGAACATGTACGGCCGCAAGGTCATGGGCGTGGAACGCTCGACCTTCCTCATCGACGCCGAGGGCGTGCTGCGGGAGGAGTGGCGCAAGGTGAAGGTGGACGGCCACGCCGAGGCCGTGCTGGCCGCGGCCCGCAAGGCGTAGGGCGGTGACACCGTCCCGCGACGGCGGCGCCCGGCGGGTCTTCGTGCTCGACACGAACGTCCTGATGCACGACCCCGCCGCGATCTTCCGCTTCGAGGAGCACGACATCTACATTCCGATGTCCGTGCTCGAGGAACTGGACTCGCACAAGACCGGCCTGTCCGAGGCCTCGCGCAACGTGCGCCAGGTCAGCCGCTTCCTCGACGAGCTGATGGGGGGCGCCGGCAAGGCCGAGATCGATCGCGGCATCCCGCTTCCGGCCGGCCGCAGCGGTCCCGACAAGCGGCCCTCCTCGGGGCGGCTGTTCTTCCAGACGGGACACTTCGACACCGGGCTGCCCGAGTCGCTGCCGGGCCACGGCGGGGACAACTCGATCCTCGGCTACGCGCTCGCGCTGCAGCGCGAGACGCCGTCCACGCCCGTCACCCTGGTGTCCAAGGACATCAACCTGCGGATCAAGGCGTCCATCCTCGGCGTGCATGCCGAGGACTACTACAGCGACCGCACCATCGAGGACGCGGACCTGCTGTTCTCGGGGATGGGCGAGTTGCCCGGCGATTTCTGGGACACCCACGGCGGCGACATGGAGTCGTGGCAGGAGCAGGCGCGCACGTTCTACCGCCTGCGCGGCCCGCTCGCGCAACAGTGGAAGATCAACCAGTTCGTGTTCGAGCCACAGGAGGACGGCTTCGAGGCGATAGTCCGCGCGGTCGAGGGCGACACCGCCACCCTCGAGCTGACGCAGGACTATCGCTCCGGCCGCCACGGCGTGTGGGGGATCAGCGCCCGCAACCGCGAGCAGAACCTGGCGCTGAACCTGCTGCTCGATCCCGAGATCGACTTCGTCACCATCCTCGGCCCCGCCGGCACCGGCAAGACGCTGCTCACGCTCGCCGCCGGGCTCTCGCAGACGCTCGACCTGAACCGTTTCTCCGAGATCCTCATGACGCGGGTGACCATCCCGCTCGGCGAGGACATCGGTTTCCTGCCCGGAACCGAGGAGGAGAAGATGGAGCCCTGGATGGGCGCCCTCATGGACAACCTCGAGGTGCTCACCCGCGGCCAGGACGGCGGCAGCTGGGGCCGCGCCGCGACCCAGGACCTGCTGCGCAGCCGCATCAAGATCCGCTCGCTCAACTTCATGCGCGGCCGCACCTTCCTGTCGCGCTACCTCATCCTCGACGAGGCGCAGAACCTCACGCCGAAGCAGATGAAGGCGCTGGTCACGCGCGCCGGGCCGGGCACGAAGCTCGTGTGCCTCGGCAACATCGCCCAGATCGACACCCCCTATCTCACCGAAACGACGTCGGGCCTGACCTACGTGGTCAACCGCTTCGCCGGCTGGCCGCACTCGGGGCACATCACGCTGGTCCGGGGCGAGCGGTCACGGCTCGCGGACTACGCCTCCGAAGCGCTGTGACCGCTGCGCGGCCAGAACTCGCACTAGCGGCCGCGGTCTGACCGGTGATGAAGGCTCCTGCACACCGCGCAACTCGCCTGCTCGCCGGCGCCCTGGTGGCGCTCGCCGCGATGGTCGCCGCCCCGCTCGCGGCGCAGGAGTCGCGCAACGCGCTGCCCGACATCGGCAGCCCGGCCAGCACGACCCTAAGCCTCGACGACGAGTTCCGCATCGGCCGCATGATCGTGCGCCAGCTGCGCGAGGCGGGGCAGCTCGTGGAGGACCCCGAGGTCACCGAGTACATCCAGTCGGTCGGCCAGCGACTGGCGAGCCACGCCCACGAGGGCGCGCACCGCTTCACCTTCTTCGTGGTCCGGGACGCGGGCATCAACGCCTTCGCCCTGCCCGGCGGCTTCATCGGCATCAACGCCGGGCTGCTGACGGCCACCCGCAACGAGAGCGAGCTCGCCGGCGTGCTGGCGCACGAGATCGCCCACGTGACGCAGCGCCACATCGCCCGGTCCATCCAGGCCGCCGGCCGCGCCAACATGGCCTCCGCGGCCGCGATGCTGGCCGCCGTCCTGATCGGCGCGACGACCGGCATGCCGGCGGACGCCCTGCTCGGCACGATCTCGGCCGCCCAGGGCCTCGCCGCGCAGCAGCAGATCAACTTCACCCGCTCCAACGAGTCCGAGGCCGACCGCGTCGGCGTGGGCCTGATGTCGGCGGCCGGCTTCGACCCGATGGGCATGCCGTCGTTCTTCTGGACCATGCAGCAGCGCACCGGCAGCGCCGGGGCGAACATCCCGCCGCTGCTGCGCACCCACCCCGTCACCACGGAGCGCATCGCCGAGACCCGCGACCGGGTCGAGCAGCTCGGCCGGCGCAACGCGGAGGACAGCACCGGCTACGGGCTGGTGCGCGAGCGACTGCGCGTGCAGATGCTGCCGCCGGAATCGGACTTCCGCAGCATGTATGCCGACGCGGCCAGCGCCGACCTGCCGTCCACCGACGCCCGGCGCTACGGCCGTGCGCTGGCGCTCGTGGCGGGGGGCGCGCCCGGGGAAGCCATCCCGGTGCTGGCCGACCTGCGCGAGCGCGGCCCGGACGTGACGCTCTACCACGCGGCGCTAGGCCAGGCGCAACTCGCGGCGGGCGACGTCGAGGAGTCCCGCCGCACGCTCTCCGAGGCCCAGCGGCTCTTCCCGCGCAACGTGCCCATCACCGTCCGCTACGCCGAGACGCTGATGCGCACCGGCGAGAAGAAGCTCGCCCACGAGGTGCTTCTCGACCTGTTCAACAACGTGATGCCGACGCCCGAGCAGGCGCGCTTCATCGCCCTGGTCGCGAGCGCGGCGGGGGACACCGCCGACGCGCACCACTACATGGCCGAGTACCACGTGATGAGCGGCGACCTGCAGATGGCCATCGACCAACTGAGGCTCGCGCTGGCGGTCCCCGAGGTCACGGACGTGCAGAGGCAACGCTACGAGGCACGGATCAAGGAGCTCGAGGAATACCTGCCCAAGGGGCGTCGCGCCCGCGAGGTCGCGGGCGGGCCCTCCCCGTCCGGCGAGAGCCGCCCGCAGTCGCGCTAGAATCAACGCCGCCCGGAACCAACCCTCCCCCCTCAGGGATCCGCCCCATGCGCCCAACCGGACCTGTTGCCAAGGCCCTGTCCATCGCCGTGTGCGCGCTGCTCGCCGGCTGCGCCACGACCCAGCGCGCCCCCTCGCCCAAGGATCCGTGGGAAGGCGTGAACCGCGCGACCTGGGAGTTCAACCAGATCGTGGACAAGGGACTCGTCAAGCCGGTCGCCAAGGCCTACGTCCGGTTCGTGCCCCGGTTCGCGCGCACGGGCGTCAACAACTTCCTGACGAACCTCGGGTACACGACGACCCTCGCGAACAACGTTCTGCAGCTCAAGCTGCTCGATGCCGCCAACGACACGGCGCGGCTGGTGCTCAACACCACGCTCGGCATCGGCGGACTGCTGGATCCCGCGACCGACGCGGGCCTGAAGCGCAATGACGAGGATTTCGGCCAGACACTCGGCTACTGGGGCGTGCCGTCCGGGCCCTTCCTGATGCTGCCGCTGTTCGGCCCCTCGACCCTTCGCGACGGCCCCTCGCTGGTGGCCGACTACTACACGGACGTCCGCAGCCACCTGGACAACACGGACCGCCAGATCGACTTCGCCTACACGGGGCTGACGGTGGTCAACCTGCGCGCCCGGCTGCTGCCGGCCGAGGCGGCACTGGAGGGCGCATTCGACCGATATGCGCTGGTACGCAACGCCTACCTCGAGCGGCGGGAGTTCCAGGTGCGCGACGGCGACCTGCCCGAGAAGCCGGCGGACGCGGGATTCAGCGACGATGAGCTCGACGAGTTGGAGCGCGACATGGCCGAGGAAGACGCGGCCGAGGCTCCAGGGCCAGGCGACTAGGCCTTCGGCAGGAACCCGTCCACGCCGCCGAGGCGCGCAATCGCGAGCACCTGCCCGGGAATCGCGCTGTAGCGAAGCTCCCGGCCGGCGTCGCGCAACGAAGCGACCCACTCGATCAGGAGCGCAACGCCGGCGCTGTCGGCGTGCGTCACGCCACCGAGGTCAACCTCGACCGGACCGTCGCTCCCGAAGCCCTGCAGTCCCTCGGCCAGCATCGTCGCCGCATTGTCGAAGCCGATCTCGCCCGCGAGCGCGAAGCGACCGTTGCCGCGCGACTCGAGACGGGCCTTGGGCGCCGTGGCCAGGCGGTTCACGAACGGGCGGCCTGCGCGACGTGCGCGGCGTTCTCGGTCTCCAGGCGCGCGATCACGGCCTCGAGGCCCTTGCTGCTCACCTCGGCACCGACGTCCTCGCGGAAGTTGCGCACGTAGGAGATGCCCTCGATGGTCACGTCCCAGGCCTTCCAGCCCTGCGGTGTCGCGCGCAGGGTGTAGTGCACCGGCACCTTGGTGCCGTCGCTCGTGGTCACCTCGGTGCGAACCGTCGCGCGCCCGCTCGACAGGTCGCCGCGGAAAGGCAGGATGGTCAGCTTGTCGGAGGTGAAGTCGGCGAGCGCCGTGCCGTACTTGTAGAGCATGGACTGATAGAAGGCGTCCACGAAGCGCTCGCGCTGCTTCGGCGTCGCGTTGCGCCAGTGGGTGCCGAGCACGAGCCGCGCCGAGTAGTCCGTGTCGAAGTGCGGCAGCAGGTACTGGTCCACCAGGGCCTTGGCCTTGGCCGGGTTCTTGCGGACGGCTTCGCGGTCCTTCGCCAGGGCGTCGAGCAGCTGCTGGGAGGCCTGCTCGATCAGCTGCTGCGGCGGCGGTCCCGGCACCTCCTGGGTCGCCGCGGGCGGGGACGCGAGCGTGAACGCGAGGGCCAGCATCGGAATCGAACGGATCATGGTCAGGGGGCCTCCTGATCTGTCGGCGTCTGTTCGGCGGCTTTCGAGAACAGGAACTTGCTGATCAGGTTCTCGAGGACGACCGCCGACTGCGTGAACTCTATTCGATCGCCGTCCTTGAAATAGGTTTCCGAGCCGCCCGGGCCGATGCCCACGTACTGGCCGCCCAGCAGGCCCGCCGTGAAGATGGCGGCGTCGCTGTCGTCGGGAATCCGATCGAACTTGCGGTCGATGCGCAGCACCACGTGCGCCTTGTACTCGGCGAAGTCGTAGCCGATCGACTCCACCCGGCCGATGGTGACGCCGGACATGGACACGGGCGCGCCCGGCTTCAGGCCGCCGACCTGCTCGAACCACGCCGAGACCCGGTAGCCGGTCTCGCCGAAGCCCACCTGGCGGCTGGTGATCTGGGTGATCAGGAAGAACAGGGCGGCGAAGCCGAGCAGCACGAACAGCCCGGTTCCGAGTTCGATGGCGCGCGTGGCTCTCATTCCATACTCCTCAAAGCATGACCGCGGTCAGCATGTAGTCGAGCAGCAGCACGACCACGGACGAAGTGACGACCGTGCGCGTCGTCGCCCGGCCGACGCCCTCCGCGGTGGGGATCGCGTGGAATCCCTCGTAGACCGCGATGGCGCCGCAGGCGACCCCGAACACACAGCTCTTGATGACGCCCTCCATGACGTCGGCGACCTCGACCGCGCCCTTCATCTGGGACCAGAACTGGCCAGGGTCGACGCCCATCAGCTGCACCCCGACGAGCTGCGCGCCGAAGATGCCGATCATGCTGAAGATCGCCGCGAGCAGCGGCATGGCGATGACGCTGCCGAGGAAGCGCGGCATGACGACGCGCCGCACCGGGTCCACCGCCATCATCTCGAGCGCCGCGATCTGGTCGGTCGCGCGCATGAGGCCGAGCTCGGAGGCGAGCGCGGTGCCCGCGCGTCCCGCGAACAGGAGCGCCGTGACCACCGGGCCCAGCTCCTTGACGAGGCCGAGGGCCGCGGCCGTGCCGAGGGATTCCTCCGAGCCGAAGCGCTGCAGCAGGTCGTATCCCTGCAGGCCCAGCACCATGCCGACGAACAGCCCCGAGAGCATGATGATCACGAGCGACAGCGCGCCGGCATTGTAGACCTGCTCGACCACGAGCCGGAAACGAAGGAGCGCGCGCGGCGTCTCGGACAGCAGCCGGCCGACGAACAGGGAGTACTTGCCGATCCGGACCAGCGAGCCGGATAGCGACTGCCGGAGTTCACGGGCAATCTGCCTCATCGCCGCGCCCCGAACAGCTGCGCGGCGTAGTCAGGCGCCGGATAGTGGAACGGCACGGGCCCGTCCGGCAGGCCCTGCATGAACTGCCGCACCTCCGCCGAGTCGAGGGCGTTCAGTTCCGAGGGCGAGCCGGTGGCCACCACCTTGCCGCCCGAGAGCAGGTAGGCGCGGTCGGCCACGGCCGCGATCTCGTGCACGTCGTGCGACACCACGATGCTCGTCAGGCCCAGCGTGTCGTTCAGCTCGCGGATGAGCCGGACGACGACCCCCATGGAGATGGGGTCGAGGCCGACGAACGGCTCGTCGTAGATAAGGATCTCGGGGTCCATCACGATGGCGCGGGCGAGCGCGACCCGCCGGCCCATGCCGCCGGACAGCTCCGCGGGCAGCAGGGACTCCGCGCCGCGCAGGCCGACGGCATGGAGCTTCGCGAGGACGATCGGACGGATCAGCCGCTCCGGCAGCCGGGTGTGCTCCCTGAGCGGGAAGGCCACGTTCTCGTAGACCGAAAGGTCGGTCAGAAGCGCGCCGTTCTGGAACAGCATCCCCATGCGCCGCCGCAGCCGGTACAGGTCGGAGCGGCCGAGGCGGCTGACCTCTTCGCCGTCCACCAGCACCTCGCCCCGCTCGGCGGTCACGAGGCCGGTGATGAGGCGCAGCATGGTCGTCTTGCCCGTGCCGCTCGGGCCCATGACGGCCGTCACCTCGCCGCGGCGGATGTCCACGTCGAGGCCGTCGAAGATGGCGCGGCCCCCGATGACATAGCGGACGCCGCGCAGGCGGACGAGGCTGCCCACGGCCGGGGAGGTTTCAGACTGCATTCGGTCTTCCCTGTGGCGGCTGCCGAAACCGCGGGCAAGCCGCTGAACGGCCGACGATGTTAGCAGACCACGGCCAGCGCCCGGCGTTCCCCTACCCTTTGGACCTTAATAGGACTAAAATTGTCCTCTTTCCAGGACACCCAGTCGAATGCTCAGGATCAGCAAGCTGACCGACTACGCGACCGTCATCCTCGCGGCCCTCTGCGAGGAGCCGGATACCGTGCTCTCCGCCGCCGGGCTGGCCGAGCGGACGCACGTGGGCCTGCCGACCGTCAGCAAGCTCCTGAAGGAGCTGCAGCGGGCGGGCCTGGTGCGCTCGGTCCGCGGCGCCCGCGGCGGCTACCAGCTCGCGCGCGAGCCTGGCCGTATCAGCGCCGCCGACATCATCGACGCCGTCGAGGGGCCGGTGGCGCTGACCGAGTGCTCGAGCGACCACGGCCACTGCGGCATCGAGGCCACCTGCCAGGTCGGCCACAGCTGGCAGCAGGTCAGCCGCTCGATCCACCGTGCCCTGGCCGACGTGCCGCTGACGACGCTCATGCGCCACGACGCGGCCGTGCGCGTCCCCGACCTCCGCCCCGGCCTTGCGGCCGAGTGGCGGCCGCTGACGCGGCTCTGAGCCGCCGCCCGCGAGGAAGACCATGTCATCCAGCACCCACGACATCGAGACCATCGTCGGCCAGAAGTACCGCCACGGCTTCGTGACGGACATCGAGAGCGACACCGTCCCTCCCGGCCTCGACGAGGACGTGATCCGGATGATCTCGCGCAAGAAGAACGAGCCGCAGTTCATGCTCGACTGGCGGCTGAAGGCCTACCGCCAGTGGCTCCGGATGCGCGAGCCCGAGTGGGCGCGGGTCCACTACCCCAGGATCGACTTCCAGGAGATCTCCTATTACTCGGCGCCGAAGCGGGACGCGAACGCGCCGAAGAGCCTCGACGAGGTCGATCCGAAGCTGCTCGAGACCTACGACAAGCTCGGCATCCCGCTGCACGAGCGCGCCCGGCTCGCAGGCGTGGCGGTGGACGCTGTCTTCGACAGCGTGTCGGTCGCCACCACCTTCAAGGGACGCCTCAAGGAGGCCGGGGTCATCTTCTGCTCCTTCTCGGAGGCGGTACAGGACCACCCCGAGCTGATCGAGCGCTACCTCGGCACGGTCGTGCCGGTCGGCGACAACTACTACGCGGCGCTCAACTCCGCGGTATTCACCGACGGATCGTTCGTGTACGTGCCGAAGGGCGTGCGCTGCCCGATGGAGCTGTCCACCTACTTCCGCATCAACGCCTCGAAGACCGGCCAGTTCGAACGGACGCTGATCGTCGCCGACGACGGCGCGCACGTCAGCTACCTCGAGGGCTGCACCGCGCCGATGCGCGACGAGAACCAGCTGCACGCGGCCGTGGTCGAGCTCGTGGCGCTCGACGACGCCACCATCAAGTACTCGACCGTGCAGAACTGGTATCCGGGCGACGAGAACGGCGTCGGCGGCATCTACAACTTCGTGACCAAGCGCGGCGACTGCCGGGGCCGCAACTCGCGCATCTCCTGGACGCAGGTCGAGACGGGCTCGGCGATCACCTGGAAGTACCCGAGCTGCATCCTGCGCGGCGACAACTCGGTGGGCGAGTTCTACTCGGTGGCGCTCGCGAACCACTACCAGCAGGCCGATACCGGCACCAAGATGATCCACATGGGCCGGAACACGCGCAGCACCATCGTCTCGAAGGGCATCTCGGCCGGGCACGGCCAGAACGCGTACCGGGGCCTCGTCAAGGTGCTGCCGGGCGCCGACGGCGCGCGCAACCACACGCAGTGCGACTCGCTGCTGATGGGCGACCAGTGCGGCGCGCACACCTTTCCCTACGTCGAGGTCAGGAACCCGACGGCGGTCGTCGAGCACGAGGCCACCACCTCGAAAATCTCCGAGGACCAGCTCTTCTACTGCCTCCAGCGGGGCATCTCGACCGAAGATGCAGTGAACATGATCGTGAACGGCTTCTGCAAGGAAGTGTTCCGCGAGCTGCCCATGGAGTTCGCCGTGGAGGCGCAGAATCTCTTGGCCGTGAGCCTCGAAGGCTCGGTCGGCTGAAGACATCACTGGAGTAACGGAAGATGCCTCAGAAGGGCGAATTGATCCTCGACGTCCGCGACCTGCACGCCAAGGTTGCCGGCAAGCAGATCCTCAACGGCCTGACGCTGCAGGTGCGCGCCGGCGAGGTGCACGCGATCATGGGCCCGAACGGCTCGGGCAAGAGCACGCTGGCCGGCGTCCTGGCCGGGCGCGGCGAGTACGAGGTCGTCTCCGGCTCCGTCACTTACCTGGGCCAGGACCTGCTGGCGCTGCCTGCGGAGGAGCGTGCACGCGCGGGCGTCTTCCTCGCCTTCCAGTACCCGGTCGAGATCCCGGGCGTGAACAACGTCTACCTTCTCAAGGCTGCGCTCAATGCGCTCAGGAAGCACCGCGGCCAGCCCGAGGTGGACGCCTTCGAGTTCCTCGGCCTCGTGCGCGAGAAGATGAAGCTCATGCAGATGGACGAGTCCTTCCTGAACCGCGGCGTCAACGAGGGCTTCTCTGGCGGCGAGAAGAAGCGCAACGAGGTGCTGCAGATGACGGTGCTGGAGCCGGTGCTGGCGCTGCTCGACGAGACCGATTCGGGCCTCGACATCGACGCGCTCAAGGTCGTCTCGACCGGCGTGAACAGCCTCCGCGGCGAAGGCCGCGCCATCGTGATGGTCACCCATTACCAGCGCCTGCTGGACTACATCGTGCCCGACCAGGTCCACGTGCTGGCGGGCGGCCGGATCCTGAAGAGCGGCGGCAAGGACCTTGCCCTCGAGCTCGAGCGCCGCGGCTACGACTGGGTGCGGCAGGAAGCGGCCGCGGCATGAGTGCGCGCGCCGACGCCCCGCTGGTCGAGCGCATCGCGCGCGCCCACGCCGACCTGCGCCCCCGCCTGCGCGGCGGCCCCGCCTGGCAGGCCCGCCGCGACGCCGCCCTGTCGCGGCTGCTGCAGCGGGGCCTGCCCGACCGCCGCGACGAGAACTGGAAGTACCTCGACTGGCCGGAGGTCCTGGCGCGCGAGTTCGCGCCGGTCACCGCCGCCACGGCCGAGGCACCCACACCTGCCGGCCTCGAGCTGCCCGGCGCGTGCCGGATCGTGACGGTGGACGGGCGTTACTCGCCGGCCCTGTCGGACCGCAGCCTACCTGCCGGCGTTTCGGTCGAGGAGCTCGGCGCCGCCCTCGATCGCGAGCCCGAACTCGCCGCGCGGCTGCGGGTTCCCGGCGAGGATGCGGACGACCGGTTCGCCCTGCTCGCCGAGGCCTTCACCGATGCCGGCGCGCTGGTACGCATCGCGGCGAACGCCGACGTGCAGGCCCCGATCCACCTGCTGCACATAGCCACCGGCGCGGCAGCGAGCCACGCGCGCCTCGTGGTCGAGGCCGGGACGAACAGCCGCGCGCGCATCCTCGAGCAGTTCCTCGGCGGCGGCGACGGCGCCTTGTCGAACCTCGCGGTCGAGGTCACCGTGGGTGCCGGCGCACAGCTCGTCCACATGCGCCTGCACGAGCAGCCGGCTGGCGCCGCGCACGTCGAGACCCTCTCCGTCACGCAGGCTGCGGACAGCCGCTACCGCCAGCAATCGTTCATCCTGGGCGGACGCGTGCTCAGGAGCGGCCTGCGCCTCGAGCTCGCCGGCCGCGGCGCCGAGTGCGAAGTCGAAGGGCTTTTCATGGTGGAAGGCATCCGCCAGGCCGACATCTACACCGTCATCGACCACCTCGCCCCGCACACGAGGACGGTCGAGACCTTCCGCGGCGTGGCGAGCGACCGCGGACGCGGCTCCTTCAATGGCCGTATCGTGGTGCACGAGGGCGCGGTCAAGGCGGACTCGCAGCAGTCGAGCCGCAACCTGATCCTGACGCCGCTCGCCGAGATCAACGCCCGGCCGCAGCTCGAGATCCTCACCGACGACGTGAAGTGCAGTCACGGCACGACGATCGGCTCGCTCGATCCGCAGCAACTCTTCTACCTGCTGTCCCGCGGCATCGATCCGGCCGTGGCCCGCGGCCTGCTGACCTTCGCCTTCTGCGAGGACGTGGTCGCGAGGATCCCGTGGCCGGAGGCCAGGCGCCACGTCGAGGAGCTGGTCGTGGGCCGGCTGCCCGACCGCGACATCATCCGGGAGTTCGTCTGATGGCCGCCGAGCTGCAGGCGCTGGCCCCGCTCGACGTCGCGCGCATCCGCGAGGACTTTCCCATCCTCGCCCGAGCCATACGCGGCAAGCCGCTCGTCTACCTCGACAGCGGCGCCTCCGCTCAGCGGCCGAAGGCCGTGATCGACGCGATGAGCGGGTACTACGAGCGCCACCACGCGAACGTGCACCGCGGCGTGCACACACTCTCGCAGGAGGCCACCGACCTGTTCGAGGGCGCGCGCGAGAAGGTCCGCCGCTTCCTGAACGCTGCCTCGACCCGCGAGATCGTGTTCGTCCGCGGCACCACCGAGGCCATCAACCTCGTCGCCCAGTCGTGGGGCCGCTCGCGTCTGAAGCCGGGGGACGAGATCGTCATCACCTGGCTGGAGCACCACGCCAACATCGTGCCCTGGCAGATGGCCTGCGAGCAGACCGGCGCCGTCCTCAAGATCGTGCCGATCGACCGGCGCGGCGTCGTGGATCACGAGGCCTACCTGTCCATGCTGGGCCCGCGCACGAAGCTCGCCGCCTTCAGCCACGTGTCGAACGCGCTGGGCACGGTGCTGCCGGTGCGCGAGATGGTCGCCGCCGCCCGCGAGCGCGGCATCGTCACGCTGATCGACGGGGCCCAGGCGGTGCCGCACCAGGCGGTGGACGTGCGGGAGATCGGCTGCGACTTCTACGCCTTCTCCGGCCACAAGCTGTTCGGGCCGACGGGCATCGGCGTGCTCTACGGGCGCGAGGCGGTGCTTGCGGCCATGCCTCCGTGGCAGGGCGGCGGCGACATGATCCTGACCGTGTCCTTCTCGGGCACGACCTACAACGAGCTGCCCTACAGGTTCGAGGCCGGTACGCCGGACATCGCCGGCGCCATCGGCCTCGGTGCCGCCATCGACTATGTCGATTCGCTCGGCCTGGAGCGCATCGCCGCCTGGGAGCACGAGCTGCTCGACTACGCGACCCGCCGGCTGTCGGCAGTACCGGGGCTCGAGATCGTCGGCACCGCGCCTGACAAGGCGAGCCTCGTGTCGTTCACCATCGAGGGCGTGCACCCGCACGATCTCGGCACGATCCTCGATGCCGAGGGCATCGCCATCCGCACCGGCCACCACTGCGCCATGCCGGTGATGGAGTTCTTCGACCTGCCGGCGACGGCCCGCGCCTCGTTCGCCTTCTACAACACGCGCGAGGAGATCGACGTGCTGGCCGCCGCCCTCGTCCGCGCGCGGGAGATGCTGGGCTGATGGACCTCGCCGACCTCTATCGCGACGTGATCGTCGACCACAACCGCAACCCGCGGAATTTCGGGCGCCTCGAGCACCCGAGCCGGGCCGCGGACGGCCACAACCCCCTGTGCGGCGACCGGCTGCACCTCGAGCTCGTGCTGGACGGCGGCCGCGTCGCGGACGTCCGCTTCGACGGCAAGGGCTGCGCGATCTCGACCGCCTCGGCCTCGCTGATGACGGAGGCCATCAAGGGCAAGACCCTGCCGGAGGTCGAGCAGCTGTTCGGCACCGTGCACGACATGCTGACCCGCCGCGACGCCCCGGTACCGCCGGAGCTCGGCAAGCTGGCCGCCCTGTCGGGCGTGCGCGAGTTTCCCGCCCGCGTGAAGTGCGCGAGCCTGTGCTGGCACACGCTGAACGCCGCCCTCGCCGGCGACAGCGCGCCTGTGAAGACGGAGTGACCGGATGCGACGCCACGAGAACGAGCCCATCGTCGTCCAGCGCGATGTCAAGGCGGTGATCATCCCCGCCGGCATCGAGGTCAAGCTGCGCACCGGCAGCGTCGGGTACATCACCCAGGCGCTCGGCGGCAGCTTCACCGTCTACGTCGAGGGCAACCTATTCCGCATCGCCGGCGAGGACGCCGACGCCATCGGCAAGGAGCCGGTGAAGAAACCGGAGCTGCCGCCCGGCGCCTCGGACGAGGACGTGCGCAAGCTGGTGTGGGACCAGATGAAAAGCTGCTTCGACCCCGAGATCCCGGTCAACATCGTGGACCTGGGGCTCATCTACACCTGCGACGTCATGCCGAACGACGACGGTTCGCGCAACGTCCACGTCACCATGACGCTCACCGCGCCGGGCTGCGGCATGGGCGAGGTGCTCGTGCAGGACGTGAAGGACAAGGTCGAGGCCGTTCCCACCATCCGCGAGGCCCGGGTGGACCTCGTCTTCGACCCGCCCTGGAGCCAGTCCATGATGTCCGAGGCCGCGCGTCTCCAGACGGGGATGATGTGAGGCCGTGAAGCGCCTCACGCTCGTCCGTCACGCCAAGTCCGACTGGGGCGACGCCAGCCTGGAGGACTTCGAGCGGCCGCTCAACGCGCGCGGCGAGCGCGACGCGCCCGAGATGGCGCGGCGATGCGCCGCCGCCGGGCTCAAGCCGACGCTCATCGTCACCAGCCCCGCGGTGCGCGCGCTCGCTACCGCCAAGGCCTTCGCGAAGGTGCTCGGCTATCCCGCGAGGAAGATCCGCCACGCCGACGAGGCCTACCTCGCCACGCCAGGAACGCTGCTCGAAGTGGTGCGCAAGCTCGGCGGCAGGTCGAGCCACGTCATGATCTTCGGCCACAACCCCGGAATTTCGCAGTTCGCCGCCCTGCTGACCGGCGACGACAGCCTCGGCGAGCTGCCCACGGCGGCCGTCATCGGTCTCACGGCGGACCTGAAGGACTGGAAGGACCTCGCCCCCGGGGCCGCCACACGTACGCTGTACGACTATCCGAAGAACCGCGGCTGAACCGCCGGCGGGCCGCCATCGTCTACCGTGACGGGCGTCACATCGACGCCACCATCCTGCTCCCCGATTGCGCCTCGCCGGCCGCGACGTCAACGCGTCCCGGGAAGGAACGTTGTTGTCCGCGAACGGCGTGAATTCAGGGCTGATCGCCCAGACAGACACCCAGCCTCAAGGAGCAGTCCAGATGATCAGGATCAGGCAGACCTCCCCCCTCGCGCTCGCGGCGGCCGTGGCCGTCTCGCTCGGCCTCGCCCTCGGAAGCGCCACGGCCGATGCCGGCGAGCGCGGCGCGAGTGCCCCGCGCCAGACCGCCCAGCACGCGAACAAGGCCCCACGCGGCGACTACGCGCGCCACACCGAGTGGCAGCGGACCGATAACGGCTACACCCGCCGCGACACGTGGCGGGGCGAGAACGGCAGGACCGCCTCGCGCAGCGACGTGACCACGCGCACGGACAGCGGCTACACCCGCGACTCGACGTTCACCGGCCCGAACGGGCAGACGGCCACCCGCTCGGCCAATGTCGTCAGCGACCGGGAAGCCGGCACGCGCACCCGCGAGGCCGTGACCACCCTCCCGGACGGGCGCGCGCGCAGCATGACCGACTCCACCGCGCGAACCGCGGACGGCTACACGCGCCAGACGTCCATCACCAACCCCAACGGCGGCACCGCGCAGCGAGACGTGCAGGCGAGCTACGACCCGGAGGCGAAGACCTGGTCGCGCGCCGTCAGCGTGGATCGCAACCCGCCTCCGGGCGAGTGACGCCGCAGTCGGCACGGGGTTGATGCGACGGGCGGGACCACGGGTCCCGCCCTCTCTTTCGGCCGCCGCCCCGGCGGTGCGACGCGGGATGATCGCGGGCGGCCGGGCGCCTACAATGCGCCATGCCCCCGCCACACGCCGCCATCGAGGTCGTCGGCTTCGACGCCGACGACACCCTTTGGCACAGCGAGATCTACTACCAGTCGGCCCAGTCCCAGCTCGAGGAGATCGTCGGCCGCTACGTGGACGTGCAGGACGCGCGCGTCCGGGAACGGCTGCTCGACACCGAGCGGGTCAACGTGCGCTTGTTCGGGTACGGCGCCAAGGGCATGACGCTGTCCATGATCGAGTCCGCGATCGCCATGACCGACGCGCGCATCACGAGCGCGGACATCCACCGCATCGTCGAGATCGGCAAGGCGGTGCTGCAGCACCCGGTCGAGCTGCTGCCCGGCGTGCGCGAGGCGGTCGAGGCGGTCACCGCGCGCCACCGGGTAGTGCTCATCACCAAGGGCGACCTGTTCCACCAGGAGCGGAAGGTCGCACAGTCCGGTCTCGCGGACCTGTTCCAGCGGATCGAGATCGTCAGCGAGAAGGACGAGCGCAGCTACGCCCGGCTGCTCGAGGAGTTCGGCGTGCCGGCGCAGTCCTTCGCGATGGTCGGCAACTCGGTGAAGTCCGACATCCTGCCGGTGCTGGCCCTCGGGGGCTACGGCGTGCACGTGCCGTACCACGTGATCTGGGGCCTGGAGGTCGTGGAGTACGAGTCCACCCACCCGCGCATGGCCGCGGTCGAGAAGGCCTGCCAGATTCCCGAGGCGCTCGAGCGGCTGGCGTCCGCCTGAACCGGGGGTCCCCGTCAGCGCCTCCGGCGCGGCGCCTCGACCCAGGCGGCGTCTTCCACCGGCAGCGACCGGCCGTGGAACTCGAACAGCCGCACGTCGCCCTCCGGCGCGAAGCGAAGCAGCATCAGCTGCACCGGCCGCCCCGCCTCGCGGGCCCGGGCGGCAATGCCCGCGAGCGCCTCGAGCGACGGAACCCGCTGGCCGTCGGCGCTCACCAGCACGTCGAAACTCTCCACGTCGAGGACTTCCGCGCCGGACCCCGGCTCCACCGAATGAACCATGAGCGCGTAGTCCGACGACAGGTGCCCGTGGGTCATCACCTCGGCCTCGGCGAAGAGCGCGCCGGCGACCGTCAGGCCGCGTCGCGCGAGGATCGAGGGGGCGCCGGGCCAGCGGCCTTCGACGGACACCTCCCCTCCGCTGCGCCGGACTCGCAGTGTGACGCGGTCGAGCGAGCCGCGCAGCGCGTCGAACAGGTCAGACGGTGTCCCGACTGCGCGGCCGTCCGCGCCGGCGGCGAGAACCTCGTCGCCCACCCGCAGGTCCAGCGCCCCGGCGGGAAGGCGGCTCCGCGCAACCGTGAGCGTGTGGTCGCCGTACTCGTCGATGGCGAAGTCCACGAGACTCCCGGGTGGAGACGGATCGCGGCCCGCCGCGAGCAGCTCGAGCAGGGTGCAGGCATAGGGCATGGGCACCGCGAAGGACAGGCCCTCGACGTCCTCGCCGCCTATTTTCGCCGCGTTGATGCCCACGACGCGCCCCGTCTCGAGGCTGATGAGCGGGCCGCCCGAATTGCCGGAGTTGATGGGGGCATCGGTCTGGACCATCGTCGGTCCCAGCCGAGAGGTGATCGCGGAGGTGATGCCGCGCGTCCCCGTGAAACGGAAGCCCCACGGGTGCCCGAAAGCGCCAACCGGGTGACCGACGGGCGGCAGGGTGTCGCACTCGAGTTGCGGCGTGACCGGGGGCTTTTCGAGCTTCGCCGGGTCGTAGCGGATCACCGCAAGGTCGAGATGCGGATCCACGTAGAGCCGCTCGGCCCGCAGGGGCTCCCCGCTGGCGAAGTTGATCGCGAGGACTGAGTGCGAGTGGGTCGCCACGTGCGCATTTGTCAGCACCCAGCCGCGCGTCGCGTTCACCACGAGTCCCGCTCCCGAGAACGAACCAAGCTGGTCCTCGATGAAGGGTTGTTCGACGGCTCCACGGATCTGCACGGTCCAGGCGCGGGCCCCGGCGAAGGCCTCCTCGGCCGGCGTCTGCGAGAACGCCGCGGTAGCGAGGCCGCTGCCCGCAAGCGCCACCCACGCAGCCACCCAGGACGCGGAACTCATTCGATGGACATCAGCTTCGACTGGTCGAACTTGAGGGTCCGCGTGGCGCTGTAGGACTCGTAGACCCAGGTTTCGACGTTGGTCTGGCCCACGACCCTGTTGCCGCTGCGCACGTCTTCGACCACGACGCTGCGCGAAGTCGGCTCCCCGCAGTAGGCCAGCACCTGTCCCTGGGTCATGCCGGCCTGGACCAGCTTGCTGCCGCAGCGGAAGGTCTGGTCGGCCATGGCAGTTCCTGCCACGGCGCCGCACACCAGGAGAATGATCACCGGCCCTACGCTTCTTGACATAACCGCATCTCCGCCCGTCGCAGCCCAGTCTGACACAAGGAGCCGGCCGGGCCTTCGTGGCGACCGCATACAGATACCGCTACCGCTGGCAGGCCGGGCACCAGTACAGCCGCCGTCCCGCCAGCTCCTCGCGGCGGATGGCCGCGCGGCAGGCCTCGCAAGGCTCGCCGGCGCGGTCGAACACGCGGAACCGGAAGGCCCCGGGCGTGTCCGTGAGGTAGTCCTCGCGCATGCCGCTCGAACGCTCGATCCCGCGGGTGCGATAACTGCGCCGCGGCACCGCGAGCAGCGCCACGGCCAGTCGCCGGCACTCGGCCGCATCCAGCTCGCGCGGACGGCGGACCGGCGACAGCCGCGCTTCGAACAGCACCTCGGAGCGAAGGTAGTTGCCCATGCCGGCCAGGAAGCCCTGGTCGAGCAGCAGCGCCGCGAGCGACCGTCCGCTGAAATCAGGACTGGCGAGCCTCGCCGCGACCGCGGCCGGCTCGAGCGACGGGTCGAGCACGTCCGGCCCGAGGTGGCTGAGGAACGGGTGCTCGTGCAGCCGGTCGCTACGCCACAGCTCCACGTCCGATGCGGAGTACAGGAGTATCGCGCGCCGGTTCGTCTCGAGCGCGACCCGCAGCGAGCGAGCGGTATCTGGCCGTTCGCCGGCCTCGACGACCTTCCATACGCCGTAGAGCTGGTTGTGGGAATAGAGCGTCCAGCCGTTGTCGAAGCGCGTCAGCAGGGCCTTGCCGTGCGGCGTGATCGACTCGATCCGCCGCCCGCGCAGGGCGCGCTGGTGCCGCTTCAGGCGTGGAAAGGCGAAGAACACCGACGTGAGCTGCTCGCCGACGACCGCGAGGGCGAGCGCATCGGCGGCACGGCGGATCTCGGGTCCCTCGGGCATCGTCCGCTCAGAGCCCGCGGAACAGGATGATCGCGATCGCCGCCGGCACGACCCAGCGCAGCAGCAGGCCGCGCCACACCCCGAAGTTGAAGCCCCGGCCGAGGCCGAGCTCGTCCGCGGCGGCCTCGGGCTTCATGCGCCAGCCGACGAACAGCGCGATCAGGAGCGCGCAGACCGGCATCATCAGGCTCGACGTCGCGTAGTCGAGCAGGTCGAAGAAGGTCTTGCCCTGGTAGCGGTCGAACATGCCGAGCGGGTGCCAGTCCTTCCAGGCGTTGAACGAGAGCACGGTGCCCAGGCCGAACACCCACGCACCGCCGCCGGCCAGCCACGCGGCGAGCGGGCGTCGCCAGCCCCGACGCTCCGTCAGCCACGCGACCATGGGCTCCAGGATCGCGATGGACGATGTCAGCGCCGCGAACACGAGGAGCAGGAAGAACACCCCGCCGAACAGGCTGCCCGCCGGCATGCTGCCGAAGGCAATGGGGAGCGTCACGAACACGAGGCCGGGCCCCTCCCCCGGATCGAGCCCGTTGGCGAACACCAGCGGGAAGATCGCGATCCCCGCCAGGACCGAGACGCTGGTGTCGGCCGCGGCGATGGCGAAGGCGGAGCGCGCGAGCGACACGTCCCTCGGCAGGTAGGAGCCATAGGCCAGCAGGATGCCCATGCCGACGCCGATGGAGAAAAAGGCCTGGCCGACCGCCGCCAGCACCACGCCGCCGTCGATGCGGCCGAATTCCGGTCGGAACAGGAAGCGCAGCGCTGCGTCGAGGTCCCCGGCGACGGCCGCATAGCCGAGCAGCACCAGCAGCGCGAGGAACAGCAGCGGCATCAGCACGATGATGGCGCGCTCGATGCCTCCCCTGAGGCCGCGCGCCACGATCGCCGCCGTCAGCGCCGTGTACGCGCCGCTCCAGGCCATCAGCGCGACCGGGTCGGCCAGCAGGCCGTCGAAGTGCGCCGCCACGTCGGCGGCGCCAGCGCCCCGGAAGGCTCCGGACAGCGTCGGCCAGACGTAGGCGAGCGCCCAGCCGGCAATCACGCTGTAGAAGGTCATGATCAGCCAGCCGGCCAGCACGCCCAGGCCGCCGATCCAGCCCCAGCGCGGCGAGGCGCCGGATTCCACCGCGACGGCGGCGACCGCCGCCGCTGGGTGGTGACGGCCGCGACGCCCCAGCAGCAGCTCGGCCACGAGGATGGGCACCGCGACGAGCGTCACCGCCCCGAGGTAGACCAGCACGAAGGCCGCGCCGCCGCTCACCCCGGTCAGGTAGGGAAACTTCCAGATGTTGCCGAGTCCCACCGAGGCCCCGATGGCGGCCAGGGTGAAGACCAGGCGGGACGACCAGGAGGCGCGCGTGGCGGGGCTGCCGGCAAGGCTCATGCAGGGCGTCCGGTGTCCGGGATGGGCCGATCCTCGGGCCTCGGCCGCACCGGCGCAAGGGCCAGCCTCAGGAGCGCAGCACCATGCTGCGCCGGCCAGCGACGAAGATGCGGTGCTCCGCATGCCAGCGCACGGCCCGGTTCAGGACCACGCTCTCGAGGTCGTGGCCGATCTCGATCATCTCCTCGGGCCCGTGCGTGTGGTCCACGCGCTCGACGCCCTGCTCGATGATCGGCCCCTCGTCGAGGTCCGGCGTGACGTAGTGCGCCGTCGCGCCGATGATCTTCACCCCGCGCTCGTGCGCCTGGTGATAGGGCCGCGCGCCCTTGAAGCCCGGCAGGAAGGAGTGGTGGATGTTGATGCAGCGCCCGCGCAGGCGGCCGCAGGCGGCGTCGGACAGGATCTGCATGTAGCGCGCGAGCACCAGCAGCTCCGAGCGGGTCTCGTCGAACAGGTCCAGCAGCCGCGCTTCCTGATCCGCCTTGCGGCCCGGCTCGATCGGCAGGTGGTGGAACGGCACGCCGTACCATTCGACCATCCGCCGCAGGTCCGGGTGGTTCGACGCGACGCCCACCAGGTCGATCGGCAGCACGCCGATGCTCCAGCGATGCAGCAGCGCGTTCAGGCAATGGCCCTCGCGGGACACGGCGACCAGCACCCGGCAGCGCTGGTCGGCGTCGTGCAGCTCCCACTCCATGCCGAAGCGCGCGGCCACCGCGCCGAACTCGGCCTCGATGGCCTCCCGCGGCGGCAGCGCGTCGCCCTGGAAGCAGGTGCGCATGAAGGATCGGTTCACGTGGGCGTCCACGAAATGCGCGGTCTCGGTGATGAGCCCGCCGTGCACGGCGATGAACTGAGTGATGGCGGCGACGATCCCGGTCGTGTCCGGGCAGGACATGGTCAGGACGTAGTGGTGGCTCGATGGCGGCAGTGACAAGGATCAGTCTCCCAGCGAGAGCAGCGCGGCGTTGCCGCCCATCGCAACCGTATTGTTCGTCACCGTGCGCTCCGTCGCGAACCGGTGCAGGTAGCGGGGCCCGCCCGCCTTGGGACCGGTGCCGGACAGGCCGCAGCCGCCGAAGGGCTGCACGCCGACGACCGCCCCGATCATGTTGCGGTTGACGTAGACGTTTCCGACGGCGGCGCGCTGCGCGACGCGACGCACGAAGCCCTCGATGCGCGAGTGGACCCCGAGCGTGAGGCCGTAGCCGGTGCCATTGATCGAGTCGATCACGGCGTCGATGTCGTCCGCCCGGTAGCGCACCACGTGCAGGATCGGCCCGAACACCTCGCGCGTGAGCGACCCGATGCCCGGGATCTCGACCGCGAGCGGCGCGACGAAGTGCCCGCCCGCGTGGCCCGGGCCCAGGGCAACGCGGTGGTGCCAGCGCGCGCCCTGCACGATGCGCGCCGCGTGCGCCTCGAGTACGGCGCGCGCCTCGGGGTCGATCACGGGCCCGACGTCGGTCGAGAGCAGCGCCGGGTCGCCCAGGTTCAACAGGTCCATCGCCCCGGCCAGCAGGCCGAGGGCGCGATCCGCGATGTCTTCCTGCAGGAACAGCACGCGCAGGGCCGAGCAGCGCTGCCCCGCGGCGTTGAAGGCCGAGGTGATCGCGTCGTGCACCACCTGCTCGAGCAGGGCCGAGCTGTCCACGATCATGGCGTTCTGTCCGCCTGTCTCGGCAATCAGCGTCGCGAGCGGCGCGTCCCGCGCGGCCAGCGCGCGGGCGATGAGCCGCGCCGTCTCGGTCGAGCCGGTGAAGGCAACGCCGTCGAGGCGTGGATCCGAAGTCATGCGCGCACCCACCGTCGCGCCGTCGCCCGGCAGGAAATGCAGTACGTCGCCCGGCACGCCAGCCGCGTGCAGCAGGCGAACGGCGACCGCCGCCACGAGCGGCGTCTGCTCGGCGGGCTTGGCGAGCACCGCGTTGCCCGCGACGAGCGCCGCGGCGACCTGCCCGGTGAAGATGGCGAGCGGGAAGTTCCAGGGGCTGATGCAGCCGAACACGCCGCGGCCGTGCAGCTCGAGCGCGTTGCTCTCGCCGGTCGGACCGGGCAGCGGCAGCGGCTTCGCAAACTCCTCGCGCGCGCGCGCGGCGTAGTAGCGAAGGAAGTCCACCGCCTCGCGAAGCTCGGCGATGCTGTCCGGCACCGTCTTGCCCGCCTCGCGCACGCATAGCGCGACCAGGAGGCCCGTGTTCGCCTCGAACGCCTCCGCCGCTTTCTCGAGGATCGCGGCCCGCTGCGCGGCCGGGCGGCGGTCCCAGGCGGGCTGGGCGGCGCGCGCGAGCGACAGCGCCTCGCCCACCAGCGACCCGTCGGCCTCGAGCACCTCGCCAACGAGCTCCTCGATCCGCGCCGGGTTCACGAGGCGGCGCGCCGTTCCGGCACGCTCGCGGCCGCCCACGACGGGCGCGGCGCGCCAGGGCTTCGCCGCAGCCGCGGCGCAGGCCGCAGCCAGCTTTGCCTGCTCCGCCGGGTCGGCGAGGTTCAGCCCCGCGGAATTCTTCCTCTCCGCGCCGAAGAGCGCCGCGGGCAGCGGGATCCGCGGGTGCGGAATCGCTTCGAAGGACTCGACTTCGAGGACGGGATCGCGAACGACCGCCGCGGCCGGCACGGACTCGTCCACGATCCGGTTGACGAAGGACGTGTTGGCGCCGTTCTCCAGCAGCCGGCGCACGAGGTACGGCAGCAGGTCCTCGTGCGAGCCCACCGGCGCATACACGCGGCAGGGCAACGGTTCGCCCTGCTCGTCCTTCAGGCCGTCGTAGAGTTCCTCGCCCATGCCGTGCAGGCGCTGGAACTCGAAGGCGCGGCCGTTCTCGCGCGCGACGTGGGACACCCACGCAACCGTGTGCGCGTTGTGCGAGGCGAACTGCGGGTAGAGCCGCCTCGTGCCGGTCAGCAGCAGCCGCGCGCAGGCCAGGTAGCAGACGTCGGTGTTGGGCTTTCGGGTGAACACCGGGTAGCCCGGGTGGCCACGCTCCTGCCCGCGCTTGATCTCGGCGTCCCAGTAGGCGCCCTTCACCAGCCGCACGTTCACCTGCATGCCGGTCTCGTCCGCGCGGTGCGCCAGCCAGCGCAGCACGTCGGGCGCGCGCTTCTGGTAGGCCTGCACGGCCAGACCGAGCCCGCCGTAGCCGGCGAGCGCCGGTGCAGCGAGCAGCCGGTCCAGCAGCTCGAGCTGCAGCTCGAGGCGATCTGCTTCCTCGGCATCGATCGTGAGCGCAACGCCAGCCTGCATGGCCTGCGTCGCGAGCGACTCGAGCTGCGGCCCCAGCCGGCCCAGCACCGCCGCGCGCTGCGCGTACTCGTAGCGCGGATGCAGCGCGGACAGCTTCACCGAGATGGAGGGCGCGGCCTCGGGCGCCTCGCCCGGCCGCGTGATGCCGGCGACGGCCTGGATGGCCGCGCAATAGGCTTCGAAGTAGCGATCCGCATCGCGCAGCGTCAGCGCCGACTCGCCGAGCATGTCGAAGGTGTGGCGGTAGCGCCGCTCGCTGCCGGTCGAGGCGCGCTTCAGCGCCTCGCCGATGGTCCGGCCCATCACGAACTGGTGGCCCATGATCTTCATGGCCTGCCGGAACGCGGCACGCACCACCGGCTCGCCGAGCCGGCCCGCGAGGCGCCTGATGAACGAGCCCGGATCGGCCAGGTCCGCCGATTCCGGGCGCACGAGCCGGCCCGTGAGCATCAGTCCCCAGGTCGAGGCGTTGACGAACAGCGAGTCCGCGGCGCCCAGATGATCCTCCCAGCGTCCGCCCGAGATCTTGTCGGCGATCAGCCGGTCGGCCGTGTCGGCATCCGGGATGCGCAGCAGCGCCTCGGCGATGCACATCAGGATCACGCCCTCGCGCGAGCCGAGGTCGTACTGCTGCAGGAACGCCTCGATGCCGGCGGCGCCGCGCCGCGCCGCGCGCACGGCCTGCACGAGCGTCACCGCCTCGCGCTCGACGGCCGCGCGGCCGGCATCGTCCAGCCGCGCGAGCGGCAGGAGCTGCTGCACCACAGCGGTCTCGTCGGCGAGCCAGGCCCGGTTGATCTCCGGTCCGAACGATGCCGCGGCGGGTGCGTCCGGCGGCCACAGGAAGTTGCCCATGGAGTCCCCCCCTCCTTGCCCGCCGATTATCCCAGCAAGGCCCGGCGAATTTCGGCCTGTCTCGGGCGCCGCCGTTCCCGGACCGGCCCAGGGCCGTTGATCGCCTCGACGCGGTCAGCGGCGGGTGGCGAGGTAGTCCGCGAGGATGCGGGCGTGATCGAAGGCCAGCGGCGGCGAGTGCGCCGCGTCGGCGACGATGACCTTCGCGGCATCGTCCCCCGCTTGCGGCTCGCCGCGCGCCTCGCCGACGTATACGACGCTCACCGTGTGTCCGCGCGGGTCCCGGGCGGGGTCGGAGTAGACGCCCAGCAGGCGCGTGAGCGTAACCTCGAGCCCCGTCTCCTCGCGCGCCTCTCGGACCGCAGCGACCTCGACCGTCTCGCCGACGTCCACGAAGCCGCCCGGCAGCGCATGGCCGGCCGGCGGGTTGCGCCGCTCGATCAGCACGACCGGCCGGCCCGGCCGGTCCGCGAGCTCGATGACGACGTCCACCGTCAGGAGCGGGGTGACCGGCCGCGGCACGGCGGGTGCGCTCAGAACCCGAAGACCAGGTTGGCCGTCAGGATCTGGTCGGTCTTCTCCGTGCCGGGCAGCACGTCGGTGTTGTGGCGGACCTCGTAGCTGAGGCCGAGCGCCAGCTTGTCGGTCATCTGGACCTCGAGGCCCAGGATGTTCTGCAGGAAGGTGTTGTCCGAGCCCGCCTCCACGAGGAACTTGTCGTAGACGCGGGTCGTCCCGGTGAGCTGGTGCGAGAAGTCGACGGCGCCGCGGAGGATCGCGTCGTCCTCCTTGTCGCCCGACGGGCGCAGCTCGGACTGGCGATAACCGACGCCGATCTTGCCGTCGAGCTTGGTGCGGTCCGAGTCTATGAACTTGTAGCCGTAGCCGACCGAGGCCGTACCCTGGTACTCGTAGTCCGTGAACTCGTCCTCCTCGTAGCGGAGCGCGCCGAAGATGTAGCTGCGCTCGGTCAGCTTGTAGTCGGACTCACCGCGAAGCTCCCAGCGGTTCGCCGAGGTCACGTCGTCCGTGGTGTTGCGCAGGATCGAGAACCCGACCAGGTGGCTCCACTGCTCCGTGTCCTTGACCATGTCGATCTTGGCGTTCAGCGTTTCGGTCTCGGTGTTGCCGCGGGCCAGCACACCGCCGAGTTCGCCCTTGCCCTGCCAGTCGGCGTGGGCGGGCAGCGCGAGCAGCGCGAGGGGCAGCACGGCGCAGATATTGCGGATCATCGAGGGCTTCCTCCGTGGAAAGGCGGGCGATTCTACCGGTCGTCAGTGATTGCGGCCATTGCGGATCCTGCTTGACTTGGGCAGCCTGACGCCCCATTTCGAAGAGAATCAAAGCACCAGGAGAGAACGATGAGCGAGCTGACCCCCGCCGTGGGCCGGGACAACTTCGAGGCCGAAGTCCTGGCCGCCTCGGTTTCCATGCCGGTGCTGGTGGACTTCTGGGCCGAGTGGTGCGGACCCTGCAAGATGCTTGCGCCTACGCTCGAGCGCCTGGCCGCCGCCTATGCGGGCCGCGCAAAGGTCGTCAAGGTGGACACCGACGCCGAGCAGCAGCTGGCCGCCCACTTCGGCATCCGCAGCATCCCCACGATCAAGCTCTTCCGCCACGGCCGGCCGGTGGAAGACGCCGTCGGCGTCCAGCCGGAGGGCGCGCTCCGGGCGCTCATCGAGCGCCACCTCGAGCAGCCTTCCGACCGGGTGCTGGCGGAGGCCGGCGGCCTCATCGGCGACGACCAGCCCGAGCAGGCGGTGCTGCTGCTCGAGGCGCTGCTGCGCGACGAACCGGACCACGTGCCCGCCCAGGTGCTCCTCATCGAGGCGCTCGTGCGGGCCGGACGCACGGACGAGGCCGAGGCGCGGCTTGCCGTGCTGCCGGTCCAGGCGCTGGAGGCACCCCAGCTCGCCGCCGTCGAGGCGCGACTGCACTTCGCGAAGCTCATGAAGGCGGCGCCGGCCGAGGAAGCGCTGCAGAAGCGCGTGGCCGCCGATCCCGGCGACCTCGAGGCCCAGCACCAGCTGGCGGCGCGCGAAGTTACGGCAGGCCGCGGCAAGGCCGCGCTCGAGCGCCTGATCGCGGCAATGCAGCGCGACCGGCGCTTCGGCGAAGACCTCGCGCGGCGCAGCCTGCTGCACGCCTTCGCCCTGCTCGGCGACCAGGAAGACGTGGTGCATCACTACCGCCGCCGCATGATGGCGCTGATGCACTGACCTTCAGCCGTGAGCCCCCTCTTCTACGCGCTCGACCTCCTGGGCACGTTCGTGTTCGCACTCTCGGGCGGGCTCGCGGCCGCGCGAAGCCGCTTCGATCCCTTCGGCTTCCTCGTGGTCGGCATCGTGACCGGCCTCGGCGGCGGCACGCTGCGCAACCTCCTGCTCGACCTCCATCCGATAGCCTGGATCGCCGATCCCGGCTACCTCATCGCCTGCGTCGTCGCCGCGGCCGCGACCTTCGCCTGGGCACGCGCGCTCGAGTCGCGGCTGCACTGGCTGCGGATCGCCGACGCGCTCGGCCTCGGCCTGTTCGCCGTCGGCGGCACGCAGCTGGCGCTCGCCGCGGGCACGCACCCAGGCATCGCCATCATGATGGGCGTCACGACCGCGATCGCCGGCGGCATCATCCGGGACGTGCTGTGCAACCAGGTGCCGCTGGTGCTGCAGAAGGAGATCTACGCGGTCGCGGCCATGGCGGGCAGCGCCGCGTACGTCCTGCTCGACCGGCTCGACGCACCGGCCACGCTGGCGGCGGCCGTCGCCTTCACTGTCGGCTCGGGCATGCGGCTCGCCGCGATTCGGTGGAACCTGTCCCTGCCGGCCTACGGCGGCGGCCGGATGGGCGACGGCTGAGGCGCCGGGTCAGGTCCCGGGGTGCGCGGCCTCCGCGCGCAGGCGCACCGACTCGGCCGCGCCCAGGTAGCGTTCGATCATCCGGCGCGCGAGGTAGATCAGCGGGATCATCAGCACGGCCATCAGCATCTTGTAGCCGTAGTTGACCGTGCCGACGGCCAGGAACAGGTCGATCGGCCACTGCTGCGGCCCGAGCACGAAGGCGATGTAGAGAACGACGAAACTGTCCACGAGCTGCGAGACGGCGGTGGAGCCCGTGGCGCGCAGCCAGATCCAGCGCTCGCCCGTGAGCTTGCGGATGCGCTGGAAGATCGCCACGTCGATGAGCTGGCCGATCATGAAGGCCGTGATCGACCCGGCAATGGTCCATAGCCCCTGGCCGAAGACGTTCGCGAACGCCGCCTGCATGTCGGGCACGCCGCGCTCGGCGTTGACCGTCACCCACCAGCCGGCCGGCGCGAGCCAGATCGCGAGGAAGGCGAAGGCGAAGGCATAGACGATGAAGGCGACGGCGAGCCAGGAGATGAAGCGCACGCCGCGCATGCCGAAGTATTCGTTGATGATGTCGGTCATGATGAACACGACCGGCCAGAGCATCACGCCCGCGGTGAAGGACAGCGAACCGGACTGGCCGAACAGGCGCCAGTCGAAGGGCGGCAGGCCGAGCGTGTCCTCCAGCGCGAAGATCTTCACGCCGATGAACTCGGCCATCAGCGCGTTCGTCAGGAACAGCCCCGACAGGACGATGAACAGGCGCGTGGCGCGGTTGGAGAGGCTCGACACGGTTCAGGCGTCCCTGTGCACCGTATCCGGTGAAAAGGCCGGCAGGCAGACGGCGACATAGCTCGCGCCCTCGGGCGTCGAGTAGCGCACCCACTCGCCCGCCGCCGCGTGCACCGCCTGGCCCGCGCGCACGTCCAGTACGCCGGCCTCGCTCTCGACCCTGAGGCAGCCTTCGAGCACCAGCGTGTACTCGTCGAATGCCGGCCGCTGCCCCGGCTCGACCCAGCCGGCGGGGCTGGTCATGCGTGCGATGCTCACGCCCGCCGTGGCGGTGTTCACCCGGCCCACGAACTCCTCGATCCGCTTGGGCTTCGTTCCCACGGCCGCGACCACGGTCGGGCCCTCGATCAGGCGTGGCATCAATCGTCTCCCCTGTGCAGGCGCCGCAGCTCGCGCCGATCATGCTTGCCGGGACGCCCCTCGGGGCGCGGGACCAGCGCCGCGAGGCGGCGGTGCTCGGCCTGGCGCTCGCCGCGCGCGAGGCTGTCCGGTGTCTCTTCGTAGGCGGTGCGCGCCTCGGTTGCAGGGCCACGGCGCGCCAGCAGGCCGAGCACCGCCACCTCGACGTCGCGAGTGCCCAGCGACAGGCCGACGAGGTCGCCGGGCTTGACCGCATGGGCAGGCTTGACGCGCTGGCCGTTCAGGTGGACACGGCCGCCGGCAACGGCCTCCGCCGCCTGGGATCGGCTCTTGTAGAACCGGGCGCACCACAGCCACTTGTCGAGGCGCTGCGGGTCGAGCCCGTCCTCGCCTTCCTCCGCCGCCTCCCCGCTTCCGCCGCGCCTGCCCATCGAATCCGCGCCCCCGGCCGCCCGGAACTGGCGGGGATTATAGGGTGGGGCCACCACGGCGGACGGTATAATCGGCCCGGTTTCGAACGCAGAGGATCCGCATGGACCCGGCCCTGCTCGCCCGCCTCGCCGCCGACACCGCCCGCCTGGAGGCCGACGGACTCCTCAAGCGCGAGCGGGTGATCACGTCCGGCCAGCAGTCCGTCGTGCGCCTCGACGACGGCCGCGAGGTCATCAACCTCTGCGCCAACAACTACCTCGGGCTCGCCAACCACCCGCTCGTGCGCGAAGCCGCGCACCGCGCGCTCGACCGGCACGGCTACGGCATGGCCTCGGTGCGCTTCATCTGCGGCACGCAGGATGTGCACCGCGAGCTGGAGGAGCGACTGTCGGCGTTCCTGGGCACTGAGGACACGATCCTCTACTCCTCCTGCTTCGACGCCAACGGCGGCCTGTTCGAGACGCTTACCGACGAGCAGGACGCGATCATCTCCGACGCGCTCAACCACGCGAGCATCATCGACGGCATTCGCCTGTCGAAGGCGCGGCGGCTGCGCTACGCGAACCGCGACCTGGACGGGCTGGAAGACTGCCTGAAGCAGTCCCAGGACGCCCGCGCGCGCCTGGTCGTCACGGATGGCGTGTTTTCCATGGACGGCACCCTCGCGCCGCTGCCCGGGATCTGCGACCTTGCCGACCGCTATGGGGCCACGCTGATCGTCGACGACTCGCACGCCACGGGCTTCATGGGCGCCCACGGACGGGGTACCCACGAGCACTTCGGCGTCATGGCGCGCGTGGACGTGCTGACCGGGACGCTCGGCAAGGCGCTCGGTGGTGCGAGCGGCGGCTACACCGCGGGCCGGCGCGAAATCGTCGGGTGGCTCAGGCAGCGCTCGCGGCCGTACCTGTTCTCGAACTCGATCCCGCCGGTGGTGGCCGCGACGACGCTGCGCGTGCTGGACCTGCTCGACGCCATGCCGGAGCTGCGCCAGCGCCTGCACGAGAACGCGGTGCACTTCCGCGCCGGGCTCGCGGCGCTCGGCTTCGACCTCGTGCCCGGTGCGCACCCCATCATCCCCGTCATGCTCGGGGACGCGCCGCTCGCCCAGCGCATGGCCGGGCGGCTGCTCGAGCTCGGCGTGTACGTCATCGGCTTCTCCTACCCGGTCGTGCCGCTCGGCAAGGCGCGCATCCGAACCCAGATGAGCGCCGGCCACACGCGCGAGCAGCTCGACCGCGCCATCGAAGCGTTTGCGACCGCCGGGCGGGAGCTCGGCATCATCCCGTGAGGATTCCATGAAGGCACTGGTCAAGGCGCGACGCGAGCCGGGCATCTGGATGCAGGACGTGGACGCGCCGCGCGTCGGCCCGAACGACGTGCTGATCCGCATTAGGAAGACTGCGATCTGCGGCACCGACATCCACATCTACAACTGGGATGCCTGGGCGCAGCGCACCATCCCGGTGCCGATGCAGGTCGGCCACGAGTACTGCGGCGAGATCGTCGAGGTGGGCAGCGAGGTCGCCGGCTTCGCGCCGGGCGACCGCGTCTCCGGCGAGGGCCACATCACCTGCGGGCACTGCCGCAACTGCCGCGCCGGCCGCCGGCACCTGTGCCGCAATACGGTCGGCGTGGGCGTCAACCGCCCGGGCTGCTTCGCCGAGTACATGGCGCTGCCGGCCTCGAACGTGTTCAAGCTGCCGGCGGCGATCACCGACGAGATCGCCTCGATCCTCGACCCGCTCGGCAACGCCACGCACGCGGCGCTCTCGTTCAACCTGGTCGGCGAGGACGTGCTAATCACGGGCGCCGGCCCGATCGGCGTCATGGCCGTGGCCATCGCCCGCTTCGTCGGCGCGCGCCACGTGGTGATCACCGACGTGAACGACTATCGCCTCGAGCTCGCGAGGCGCCTGGGCGCGACGCGCGCGATCAATGTCACGCGCGAGTCGCTCGACGCGACCATGGCCGCCCTCGGCATGGAGGAAGGCTTCGACGTCGGCCTCGAGATGTCCGGCAACCCCGGCGCCTTCCGCGACATGCTGCGCACCATGCACCACGGCGGCAGCGTCGCGCTTCTCGGCATCCCGCCGGGCGACGTCGCCATCGACTGGAACGAGGTCATCTTCAAGGGGCTGGTCGTCAAGGGCATCTACGGCCGCGAGATGTTCGAGACCTGGTACAAGATGGCGAGCATGCTGCAGAGCGGTCTCGACGTGACGCCCGTGATCACGCACCGCTTCGGCATCGGCGACTACGGCCGCGCGTTCGAGGTGATGAACTCGGGTCGCTCGGGCAAGGTCATCCTCGACTGGGCCGCATGAGGGCTGCCATGGAACGCACGGATACCCCCGACACCGCTTCTTCAACCCGACGGCTCGGCATCGGGCTCGCCGCCGCGATGCTGCTGCTCATCGCGACGCTCGCCGCGCTGCCGTTCGTGGCGAGCCGCCCGCGGCCTGCGCCGGAAGTCGCCATGACCACGATCACGGGCGAAGCGCGCTCCATCGCGGGACTCGCGGGCCGCCCCGTGCTGGTGAGCTTCTGGTCCACGTCCTGCACGCCGTGCATGCGCGAGATGCCCGCGAAGGCCGCCCTGCATCGCCGTTACGAGCCGGCGGGCCTCGTCACCCTGGCGGTCGCCATGGCCTACGACGATCCCGCGCAGGTGGCGGCTTTCGCCAGCGCGCGCGGCCTGCCCTTCGACGTCGTGGTGGACTCCGATGCCTCGCTCGCGCAGGCCTTCAACCAGACGCAGACCACGCCGACCAAGTTCCTGATCGACCCGCAGGGACGGATCGTGCGGGTCTACGTCGGCGGAACCGACTTCGAAGACCTCGGACAGCGCATCAAGGGGATGCTGGGCGGCTGACGCGGCCACCCGGGGTCGGCGACGGCGCCGGGACCCTGTCCAGTGCGGTGGGCCGCCTTATGTCGCATCGTGCGTTTCGGGTTGTCTTCCCGCGCCCGTTGTGATGAGAATGCTCCCGGGATCGGCCGGTCGGCGGGCTTTCGCCGCCGTGGCCCAATAATTATCAGGGAAAACAGGGGATTACTGCATGAGAAGGATCGTCACCAGCCTCGCGGCTGCCGTCGTGGTGCTCGCCGCGGCTCCGGCGGTCGCGGAAGGCCTGCGCCAGGCCCCGGACATCGCGCCCGGGTTGCTGCAGCTCGACCCGTCGGCGGCTCCCGCAACCGACCAGCGCACCCGGACCTACGTCATCCAGCTCGTGGACGAACCGGCCATCCGCTACGAGGGCGGCCAGGCCGGGCTGGCGCGCACCGCCCCGGAGCCGGGCCAGCGCTACAACTCCCGGGCCAGCCACGTGCAGCAGTACGTGGCGCACCTGCGCGGCCGCCAGGAGGCGGTCCTCGACTCCATCGGCGCACGCAATCGAAAGCTCTACAGCTACACGCACGCGCTGAACGGCGTAGCCGCGCGCCTGACCGCGGTCGAGGCCGCCAAGCTGAGCGGGCGCAAGGAGGTCCTGAACGTCTGGGAGGACCGCGCGGTCGAGATCGACACCAACAACAGCCCCGAATTCCTCGGCCTGCTCGACCGGCGGGAAGGCCTGCACGAACGGTTCAAGCTCAAGGGCGAGAACGTCGTCATCGGCGTGATCGACTCCGGCATCACGCAGGAGCACCCGAGCTTCTCGGACACCAAGACGCTCCCGCTGCCCGCGTTCTGCCGCGAATACGAGTCGAAGGGCAAGAAGTCCCGCAACCATGACCGCAAGAAGGAGGAGCTCTGCAATTTCCTGCGTGAGAAGCTCACCTTCAAGGTTTATGGCCCGCCGAAGAACTGGAACGGCGAGTGCGAGGCCGGCGAGGGCTTCGCGGCCACGGACTGCAACAACAAGCTGATCGGCGCGCGCTGGTTCGGCGAGGGCTTCCTCGCCGGCGAAGGCTCGATCGTCGAGGAGGAGTTCCTCTCCCCGCGCGACGCCTCCGGCCACGGCAGCCACACCGCGAGCACCGCCGCGGGCAACGAGGACGTCACCGCCTCGCTTGCCGGGACGCCGCTCACTAAGATCAGCGGCATGGCGCCTCGCGCGCGCATCGCCGCCTACAAGGCCTGCTGGTACAGCCCGAGTGCCGGCACCTTCTCGTGCTTCTTCTCCGACACCGCGGCCGCCACGGAAGCCGCGGTGGCGGACGGCGTGGACATCATCAACTTCTCGGTCGGCACCTCGGCGGCCTTCAACGACCTCCAGGACATCGCCTTCCTGAACGCCTTCGCCGACGGCGTTTTCGTGGCGCGCTCGGCCGGCAACTCCGGTCCGGGCTTCGCTTCGACCAGCGCAGGCGAACCCTGGGTGATGTCGGTCGGCGCCTCGACCCTCGACGGCACGGGCTTTGCGCTGGCCGCGCGCGTGAACGCGCCGGCCGCCGTGGCCGGCAACTACGCCGCCCTGGAGGGCGCCATCACCGCGCCGCTGGCCGAAGTGGGCCCGGTTACCGCGGACGTCGTCGTGGCCGATCCGCTCCTCGCCTGCGGGCCGCTGGCCAACGCCGGCGCGGTCGCGGGCAGGATCGTGCTGATCCAGCGCGGCGACTGCCCCTTCGTCACCAAGGTCGAGGCAGCCGCAACCGCGGGCGCCATCGGCGTGCTGATGTACACCAACGCCGCGCCCAAGACGGTCATGGGCGGCACCGCCACGCCCCTGACCCAGAGCATCCCGGGCGTGATGATTGACCTCGACGTCGGAGAGGCGCTGCGTGCGCAGGCCGCGGCCGGCGCGAGGGTGAACGTGACGCTGTCGGCCGGCATCTTCGTCACCGAGCCCCTCGAGGGCAACATCATGGCCGACTTCTCCGCGCGCGGACCGTTCCCGACGGAGCGCGACTGGATCAAGCCGGACATCACGGCCCCGGGCGTGCGGATCCTCGCCGCCTACGCGCCCGAGCTGGCTGACGGCACCCCGGGCGACCTCTTCGGGTACCTGCAGGGCACGTCGATGTCGAGCCCGCACATCGCGGGCCTTGCGGCGCTCATCAAGCAGGCGTACCCGGACTGGAGCCCGGCGGCCATCAAGTCGGCGCTCATGACGACGGCCCGCCAGAACGTGGTCAAGGAAGACGGCGTGACGCCGGCAGATCCGTTCGACTTCGGCGCGGGCCACGTGGATCCCAACAAGGCGATCGATCCGGGCCTCGTCTACGACAGCGGCCTGTTCGACTACCTGGCGGGCAGCTGCGAGACCGTGACGCCGCTCGTGTCTGCGGATGGCTGCTCTTTCCTCCAGAGCCTCGGCTTCTCGCTCGACCCGGCGGACCTCAACCTGCCGTCCATCGGCATCAGCCAGCTCCCTGGCGCCAAGACCATCAAGCGTACCGTCACCTACGTGGGCAAGCGCGGGTCGACGGTGTTCGAGGCGAAGGTCGAGGCGCCCGCCGGCTTCCGCGTGGAGGTCTCCCCGCGCAAGCTCTTCCTGCGCCGCGGCGACACGGCTACGTTCGAGGTGACGATCACCAACGAGACCGCACCTCCGGGTGAATGGCGTTTCGGCTCGCTCACCTGGAACGAACAGGGCAAGAAGGGCGTGACCGTCCGCAGCCCCATCGCAGTGAACGCGCAGGCGATCGTCGCGCCCGAGGAGGTATCCGGCACCGGCGCCGACGGCGGCCTGCAGTTCGACGTGACCTTCGGCTACACCGGCGCCTACACCGCGGGCGTGCACGGCCTGGCCGACTCGGGGCTGACGCTGGTGCGCGTGGCCGACGACCCGGGCAACAGCTTCCAGTTCCTCGGACCCGGCACGGCCATCGCGTTCCTCGACGAGGTGCCGCCCGGGACGGCGTTCGCCCGCTGGTCGCTGTTCGACGAGTACACCAGCGGCCTCGGCAACGACGATCTCGACCTGTACCTGTACTACTGCCCGGAATTCCTGTGCACTCTCGTGGATTCCAGCGGCAACCTCGGGTCCAACGAGGAAGTCAGCGTCACGCTGCCGCTGAACGACCCGGGTATCGACGATCCGTACGTGGTGTTCGTGCACGGGTACGAGACGGCCGGGCGTGCCCCGTCCACGCTCGTCCTGTTCGACTGGGACTTTGGCCTCGTGGACAACCGCGGCAACATGACCGTCACCGCGCCGAACGCGGCGACCATCGGCCAGACGGAGACGCTGTCGGTCAACTGGTCCGGTCTCGCGACCGGCCCGGGCGAGAAGCAGCTCGGCGCGATCTCGCACAGCGACGCTGGCGGGCTGCGCGGCTTGACCCTGATCGACATCGAGAACGACCAGGGCTTCACGATCTGCGACTTCGGTCTCTGCGCGGCACCGTAAGGACGCGCCGAAGACCGGCCTGACGAAGGCCGCCCGGAGCGATCCGGGCGGCCTTTTTCTCGTGAGGGGATATGCGCAGCGGCGGAAGCGGCCGCCTGGCGCGAACGGCGCGTCAGTCAGCGCTGATGGGCGGGCAGGGAATCGTGCGCGACAGGTCGGTGTGGTAGGTGAAGGATTTCCCGCGGTGGGACAGCGTCAGCACGTAGCCTTTCACGCGGCCCGCGACGGACTCCTCGCCCTCGACGGGGCAGCCGAGGCTCGAGTCCTCCCAGCTGCGGCTCTCGGCCGAGACGAGGCGAATGTCCTCCACGGGCACGCCGAGGCGCCGTGCGAGGTCCTGCCGCGCCCAGATCGCCTGCTCGCCCCACACCAGCTCGAGCTTGGGCGTGACGCCGCCGACGGCAGCCTTGGCGCGTCGGCAGACGAAGGCTTTTCCCCTGGCTTCGTGGACGAAGTGGAACTGGCCGTCCACCCGCAGCGTGATCTTGTGGCCAGGCGTCAACACCTGCAGGTAGGCCTGGCCCGGTTGCGGGCAACCGAGGCTGCTGTCCGGCCAGTCCACGGCCCTGACGGTATCGACGAGGACCCGCTCCTCGGGCACGCCGAGGTCGGATGCGAGCGTTGCCACCGCAAGGCGCGCAAGGTCGCGCTGCTCTGGCTCGAGCGATGCCATGGAGCCTTGCCCTTCCACGAAACGGATGCCCCCCTCAGTCGCCACCTTGAGCGGCGCCTCGACGCCGTCGGCGGGGGTCCCGGGGCAGCCGGCGAGCGCCGCCGCGCAGGCGACCGCCAGTGCAACAAAGTTCCTGCTCGTCACTTCCGGGTGCTCCTCGGCGCGTCCGGCACGGACGGTCAGTCTGCCGCAATTCGTGTCCTGGGACGAGCGCATGGCCGAAAACTGCGGGACCGTCGCCGGCGCCCTTCGCGCCAGGCGGAGATCCGGAGCGTGGGCGATGCCTATTGCCAGCAGCCGCCCGCCGGTATCAGCATCGGAACAGGTTCAGAGGCTGCGTCCGCGCGGCCGGTCGGCCGTCATGGATGCCGCCGGAAGGAGGCGCACATGTTGCTGCCCGTGCAGGTGACCTTCAGGCATATGGACCCGTCGCCGGCCATCGAGGCCCGCGCCCGGGAGCTGGCCGAGCGGCTCAGTCGTTTCTACGACCCGATCACGAGCTGCCGCATCGTCCTCGACACACCGCCGGCGCACCGCAGCAAGGGCGGACCGTTCTCGGTGCGCGTGGACTTGACCGTGCCGGGTGGGGAGTTGTTCGCCACGAGCGACCACGAGCCGGAGGGTCCGCACACGGACGCCTACGTCGCGTTGCGGGACGCGTTCGACGACATCCGCCGGCAGCTCGAGGATTACGCGCGCCGGCAGCGCGGCGACGTCAAGCGCCACACGCAGCCGTAGGGTGCTGGAGACCGGTTCCGGGCGCGGTCAGTCGACGCGGCAGGGACACCAGTAGACCGGCTGGCCATCCTGCCCAAGTTCGAGGAGCAGCCGGAGCTCGCGCGTCATGAGCCCGGCGGGGCTGAGCGGCAGGTCCGGCGACTCCAGGCCCAGCAGGTCGAGGCCGCGACCGAGGCTGCCGCGCATACGAAGCGCGAGTGCCTCCTGCCAGGTGAGCGCGGGCTGCGGCCAGGTCACGCCGTAGTCCTGGTCCAGGCCGGCGAGCTTCGCCGCCACCTCGACGGCCTCGTTGAGGCCGCCGAACTCGTCCACGAGGCCGGCAGCCTTCGCGTCAGCGCCGGACCACACGCGCCCCTGGGCGATGCCGTCCACCTCGTCGATCGGTCGCTCGCGGCCCTGCGAGACCACCCCGAGGAACTTGCGGTAGGCGTCGTTCACGCTCGACTCGAGGATGGCGGCGAACTCCGGGTCGAGGCGGCGCTCGAGGCGCCAGGCGCCTGAGAGCTCGGTCGTGCCGAACCCGTCGTAGGTGATGCCGAGCTTGCCGAGCGTCGTCTCGAAGGTGGGCAGGACCATGAACACGCCGATGGAGCCGGTGATGGTCGCGGGCGCGGCCAGGATGCGGTCCGCCTGTGCGGCGATGTAGTAGCCCCCGGAGGCAGCGACCGAGCTCATGGACGCCACCACCGGCTTGCCGGCCGACCGCAGCGCCGCGACCTCGCGCCGGATCACCTCGGAGGCGTACATGCTGCCGCCGGGGCTGTCGATGCGAAGCACGACGGCGCGGACCTCGTCGTCGTGGCGCAGCTCGCGCAGCAGCGCTGCCAGGGTTTCACCGCCGACGCGGCCCGGCCCCTGCTGGCCATCCAGGATCTCGCCGGCGGCCACCACCACCGCGACGCTCTGGTCGGGCGCCTTGAGGATCCTTTCCTCGGAGCGCAGGACGGTGAGATAGGGCTCCCAGTCCACCGCGCGATAGCCATGCGTATCCGGGTCGGTGCCGGCTTCGCGCGCCACGCGCTCGCTGAACTGCTCGTCGGTCAGCAGGCCGTCCACGAGTCCTCGGCTGAGTGCGTACTGCGCCAGGTCGCCTCCGACCTCGCCGAGTTCCTCTGCAGCCCGGTCGGCGTAGGCCTGCAGCGCCTCGGGCTCGAGACCACGCGCCTTCGCGACGTCGGACTTCCAGCCGTCCCAGAGGGCGCCCAGCCAGGCCGACGCCTCCTCGCGGTCCTCGGGCGACATGTCGGACCGCGTGTAGGTGTCGGTGGCGGACTTGAACTCGCCCGCGCGGAACACATTGACCTCGACGCCGAGCTTGTCGGCCGCGCCCTTGAGGTACTGGCGGTAGTAGCCGTAGCCGTCGATCAGGACGGCGCCGAACGGGTCCAGGTAGACCTCGTCGGCGTGCGCGGCAAGGTAGTACTGCCGCTGGTCGTAGTAACTCCCCCAGGCGAAGACCTTCTTCCCGCTCTCGCGGAAGCGGCCCAGGGCGGCGGCCATGTCCTGCAGCTTCGGCAAGCCAGCGCCTTCCATGGAACCGAGGTCGAGCACCAGCGCCTTGACGCGATCGTCGCCGGCCGCCGCGTCGATGACATCCACGAGGTCGTGCAGGCGGCTCTCGGCGTGGCCACCACCGCTCACGCGTCCGAGCGCGCGGTCGAGCGGGTCGCTGGAGAGTTCCTCCACGACCTGCCCCTGGGGCGCCAGGACCAGGGCGGCCTCGCGCGGAATGTAGGGGACGGAGTCCCGCAGCGCGGCGAACAGGAGCCCGAAGAGCACGAGCAGCAGGACGAGGTGCAGCACCTTGCGCACCCCGTCCAGCCCATGCCACAGGCCCCGCAGCAGTCGTCCGATGACGCCCATGAGGCGGCAGACCGGCTTCAGGCGCCGATCTTCTCCTCGATCCGCGCGGACTTGCCCGAGCGGTCGCGCAGGTAGTAGAGCTTGGCCCGGCGGACGCGGCCGCGGCGCTTCACCTGGATGTCGGCGATCGCGGGGCTGTAGGTCTGGAAAACGCGCTCCACGCCCTCGCCGTGCGAAACCTTGCGGACGGTGAACGAGCTGTTCAGGCCGCGGTTCGAGATCGCGATGACCACGCCCTCGTAGGCCTGCACGCGCTCGCGGTCGCCCTCCTTGACCTTCACCTGCACGACGACGGTATCGCCGGGCGAGAAGTCCGGGATCTCCTTGTTCATCTGGCGCGCGTTGAGGTCCTGAATGATCTTGTTCATGGCCGTGTCCTGCCGATTCAGAAAGCCAAACCCGTGATCCGTCTCACCCGGCGCCCGGCGGGGCAATGCCCGCCTCGGCGCAGTATTCATCGAGCAGCCTGCGCTCCGTCTCCGTCAGGCCGCGCCGCCCGATCAGCTCGGGCCGCCGCAACCAGGTGCGCCCCAGCGCCTCCTTCAGCCGCCAGCGAGCGATCGCCGCGTGGTTGCCGCCCGCCAGTACCTCCGGCACGCGGCGGGCTTCCCACGCCTCCGGCCGCGTGTAGTGCGGCCAGTCGAGCAGTCCGTCCCCGAACGACTCCTCCACCGACGAGGCGTCGTCGCCGAGCGCGCCCGGCACGAGTCGCACCGCGGCGTCGATCACCACGAGCGCCGGCAGCTCGCCGCCGGACAGCACGTAGTCGCCGATGGACCACTCCTCGTCCACCGCGGCATCGACCAGGCGCTGGTCCACGCCCTCGTACCGACCCGCCAGCAGCACCGCCCCGGCCGAGGCCGCGAGGCTCTGCGCCGCGCGCTGGTCGAAAACCCGGCCCTGCGCGCTCATGTACACCACCGGCGTCCCCGCCGGGGCCCGCGCCCTCGCCGCGGCGATCGCGGCCCACAGGGGCTCGGGCTTCATCACCATCCCGGGACCGCCCCCGTAGGGACGGTCGTCCACCGTCCGATGCGCGTCGCGGGTGAAATCCCGCGGGTCCACGGTGCCGACCACCGCGAGACCCCGCTCCACCGCCCGCCCGACGACCCCGAAGCGCAGGGCCTGCCGGACGAGTTCCGGAAACAGCGTCACGACCTCGAAGTGCAGGGCCAAGCCTAGAACTCCGGGTCCCAGTCCACCACGACGCGCCCGGCATCGAGGTCCACCGACTTCAGGTGCTTCGGCACCAGCGGCAGCCAGCGCTCACGCTCGCCCCGCACCACCATCACCGGGTTGGCCGGGGTCTCGACGAAATGGTCGACCCTGCCCAACACCGCGCCCTCGGTCGTCACGACCTCGAGCCCCTCGAGGTCGGCCCAGTAGTACTGGCCCCGACCCGGCTGCGGAAGTTCCGCCCGCGGCACCGCGATGTCGCGATGCGCCAGCGCCGCCGCCGCATCCCGGTCCGACACGCCTTCGAGGCGCGCCACCACCAGGGTCCCGTGCCGCCGGCCCTCGAGCGGCCTCACCGTCGCACGGGCTGCGCCCGGCCCAACCAGGTGCCAGGCGCCGTAATCCAGGATCCCGTCCGCGGGCTCGGTGTAGGACTTGACCTTCACCCAGCCTTTCACGCCGAACACACCGACGATGCGGCCGAGGGTCACCTCGCGCTGCGCCGGTTCGGACTGAGCCGGGGACATCGATCGCCCGGCCAGCGGATCAGGCGTTGGCCGCCTGCTTGCGGTAGCTCGTGACCAGCGCCTTCACGCGGTCCGACATCTGCGCGCCCGTGGCGGTCCAGTGTTCGATGCGCCCGAGGTTGAGCTCGAGCTTGCGCTCCTGCCCGCGGGGGCTGGGGTTGAAGTATCCAACCTGCTCCAGCACGGGGCCGCCCTGGCGCTTGCGGCTGTCGGACACGACCACGTGGTAGAACGGCGCGTTCTTGCCACCGCGGCGGGTCAGTCGAATCGTCACCATCGAAGGTCCTCGCGGAACCCCGCCAAAGAGCCGGTCATGGTACCGAAATCCGCCCGGGAGTGAAAGAGTTAGGTTGGGCAACGGGTGCGGTCCGGGCGCTGCGGGCGGGTACCGGCCTGCGGCGGGGTCTCAACGGCGGGGTGGCATCCCGCCCGGGAAGCCTCCGGGGAAGCGCCCGGCGAGGCCGCGCATCATCTTCTTGAGCCCGCCGCCCTTCAGCTTCTTCATCACCCGCTCCATGTCCGACTGCTGGCGCAGCAGCCGGTTCACGTCCTGCACGGCCACGCCCGCCCCGGCGGCGATGCGGCGCCGGCGGGAGCCGTCGATCACCGCGGGCCGGCGCCGCTCGACCGGCGTCATCGAGTTGATGATGGCGATCTGGCGCCTGACCATCCGATCGTCCACCTGGCCGGCGGCCCCGGGCGGCATCATGCCCGCCGGCAGCTTGTCGAGCAGCGCCTCGAGGCCGCCCATGCCCGAGAGCTGCTGCAGCTGCTCGCGCAGGTCCTCGAAGTTGAACCCCTGGCCCTTGCTCAGCTTGGTGGCGAGCTTCTGGGCCTTCTCCTGGTCGACCCTGGCCTGGACCTGCTCCACCAGCGACAGCACGTCGCCCATGCCCAGGATGCGGGACGCCACGCGCTCGGGATGGAAGGGTTCCAGCGCCTCGGTCTTCTCGCCCGTGCCGAGGAACAGGATCGGCTTGCCGGTGACATGGCGCACCGACAGCGCGGCGCCGCCGCGGGCGTCGCCGTCGGCCTTGGTCAGGATGACGCCGGTGAGCGCGAGCGCGTCGTTGAAGGCCCGCGCGGCGTTGACCGCGTCCTGGCCGGCCATGCTGTCCACCACGAAAAGCCGCTCGAGCGGCTCGATCGCGCGGTCCACCGCCTGGACCTCGGCCATCATCTCCGCGTCCACGTGCAATCGGCCCGCGGTGTCCACGATCACCACGTCGTGCACGTGCCGCCGCGCGTGCTGCACCGCGTCGCGCGCGATGTCCACGGGCCGTGTCCCCGGGTCGGCCGCGAAGTAGTCGGCGCCGACCTGCGCGGCGAGGCGCTCGAGCTGGGTCATGGCCGCGGGCCGGTAGACGTCCGTG
Source organism: Steroidobacteraceae bacterium (assembly GCA_025458865.1). Taxonomy (GTDB): domain Bacteria; phylum Pseudomonadota; class Gammaproteobacteria; order Steroidobacterales; family Steroidobacteraceae; genus SG8-30. The sequence goes on from JALORP010000022.1 coordinate 43,452, forward strand.
CTCGCCAGCAGCACGCGCTTGCCGCGGGCCTCGGCCAGGTGGCGGGCCAGCTTGGCCGCCGTCGTGGTCTTGCCCGCGCCCTGCAGGCCCGCGAGCAGGATCACCACCGGCGGCTGGGCGCGCAGGTTGAGGCCCGCGCCCGGCTCGCCCATCACGCGCACCAGCTCGTCGTGGATGATCTTGATGAAGGCCTGGCCGGGGGTGAGGCTCCTGGATACCTCGGCGCCGACCGCGCGGGCGCGCACCGCGTCCGTGAAGGCCTTCACCACCGGGACGGCGACGTCGGCCTCGAGCAGCGCCATCCGCACCTGCCGGAGCGCGTCGGCGATGTTTTCCTCGGTCAGCCGGCCACGGCCCTTGAGGGAATCGAGGGTGCTGGACAGGCGTTCGGTGAGGGCTTCGAACATCGGTGGACCTCGGCGGGGGCAGGGCCCCGCGCGGCTGCGCGGAGCTTGGGCCCCGACCCGGAATTATAGGCAGCCCTGCGGGCACTCGCGCCCATGCCTTACAATCGGGGGGCACCCCTCGAGCGGAGCGCCCTTGTTCGGAATCCTCGTCATCGCGTTCTACCTCGGCGCCGCCGGGCTGTCGGCGTTCTCGGCCTGGCGCGGCGAGGCCCGGCTCAAGGCCGGCGCGGTCGGCGCGGGACTCGCCGGCGCCGCCGTCGTGGCGCACGTGCTCTGGCTGTCGGGAACGCTGCGGGCCGAGGCCGGCTACGCGCTCGACATCGCCGCGGCGCTGTCGCTGTTCGGTCTGGTCGTGGGCTGCATCGCGGTGCTGCTGGCGCTGCGCAACAGCTTCCGGGCGCCGGCCGCGATCCTGCTCGCGACGGCCGGCATGCTTGCGATCGGCACCGGCAGCCTGTCCACCATGCGCGAGGTGCACGAGCCGGGCTGGCCGCTCGCCGCGCACATCACCCTGTCCGCCCTCGCCTTCGGCCTGCTCGCCACCGCAGCCCTGCTGACCATCGTCATGGCCGTGCAGGACACGGCGCTGCGCAGCCGGCGCCCGGCGCAGTGGCTGTCCGCGCTGCCGCCGATGGAAAGCATGGAGCACGCGGTCTTCGTCCTGCTCCGGATCGGCTTCATCGCGCTGTCGCTGACGCTGCTGATCGGGTTCTTCTTCGTCACGGACCTGTTCAGCCAGCGCCTCGTCCACAAGGTTGCGCTCGCCATCGTGGCCTGGGCCATCTTCGGCACCCTCCTGCTCGGCCGCTGGCGGTTCGGCTGGCGTGGACGCAAGGCGCGGCGCTTCGCGCTCGCGGGCTTCGCGGTGCTGGCGGCCTCCTATTTCCTGACCAAGTTCATCCTCGAGGTCATGCTCGGCCGCCACTGGGGCTGACCCGCATGGCCGCCGCGCCTTGACGAGTCCGGCCGGGGCTTGCTGCAATCTTCCCCCGTCACCGGCCGCCGGGCGCCCAACCCACCTTGGTCACTTACCTGCCCGTCGCCTCCTCCACACTCGCCGCCCTCCTGCTGCTCGCGACCCTCGCGGCATTCGAGGCCGGCCTGACCGCCCTATCGCGCCGCCGCAGCGGCGCCGCCCCTTACGCCCTCGCGCAGCTGCAGGCCGAGCCGCGCCGGATGCGTCAGGCGGCGGGCACGCTGCGCATCGCCCTGCTCGCGGCGCTGCTGGCCCTGTCCGTCGCGGGCTTCGCCATGGGGTCGGCCTCCACCGCACTGGTGACCGCCTGCGGGCTCGCGCTCCTCCATGCGCTCGAGCGCGCGGGCCACCTGCGCGCCTTCGGCGCCCGCGGCACGGCCCTCGGCCCCCTTATCGCGCGCCTGCTCTACCCGCTGTTCCTTCTGATGCCGCGGCGCCGGCCGCCCTCGCCCGGGGACCGCCCCGCGGAGCCCGCCGACGCGGCCGAGGCCGTCGAGGACATCGCCGACCGCATCGCCGTCGCGCCCGGGGACCGGCAGCAGATGGTCCACGGCCTGCTCACGCTGGAGCAGACCTGCGTCGAGGACATCATGGTGCCGCGCAGCGAGGTCATCGGCATCGACATCGGCGCCGACTGGGACGAAATCCTCGACCTGGTGGCGCGCACGCCCCATACGAGGCTGCCCCTCTACGAAGGCGAGATCGACCGCGTGATCGGCGTCGTGCACATGAAGCAGGTCGCCAACGAGCTCGCGCTCGGCCGCCTCGACCGCGAGCGGCTGCGCGAGGCCGCCCTGCGCCGCGAGGCGCTGTTCGTGCCGGAAGGCACCACCCTGCAGACGCAGCTCATCGCGTTTCGCAAGCTGAGGCGGCGGATCGCCTTCGTCGTGGACGAGTACGGCGACGTCCTCGGCCTCGTCACGCTGGAGGACATCCTCGAGGAGATCGTCGGCGAGTTCACGACCCAGCCCGCCCTGCTGCAGCGGGAGGTCATGCAGCAGCCCGACGGCAGCTGCGTGGTCGCGGGCAGCGCCCCCGCCAGGATGCTCGCCCGCCGGCTCGGCTGGGACCTGCCCACCGAGGGGCCGCGCACCCTCTCGGGCCTGATCATCGAGCAGCTCGAATCCATTCCCGAGTCGGGCGCCGCCCTCGAGCTCGCCGGCCGCAGGGTCGAGGTGCTCCAGGTCGCCGACAACACGATTCGCACCGTTCGCGTCCACGCGCCGCCAGCCTGAGCGCCATCCGGCCGGATCGTTCAGCCCAGCGCCTTCACCGCTTCCTCCAGGCGCCCTACCCCGGCGACTTCCATGCCCTCGACCGCGCGCCTCGGCACGTTCGCGCGCGGCACGACCGCGCGCCTGAAGCCGTGCTTGGCCGCCTCGCGCAGGCGCTCCTCGCCGTAGGGCACGGGCCGGATCTCGCCGGCGAGGCCGACCTCGCCGAAGGTGACAAGTTCCTGCGGCAGCGCCCGCCCCTCGAGGCTCGACAACATGGCCGCGAGAACCGGAAGGTCCGCCGCGGTCTCGCCGAGGCGCACGCCGCCCACGACGTTCACGAAGACGTCGTGACCGTGCAGCGCGACGCCCGCGTGGCGGTGCAGCACGGCGATGAGCATGGCGATCCTGTTCGCCTCGAGACCGACCGCGACGCGGCGGGGGTTGGCCGCGTGACTCGCGTCAGCGAGCGCCTGGACCTCGATCAGCATCTGGCGCGTGCCCTCGCGCGCGACCGTCACCACGGAGCCGGCGACGGGCTGGTCGTGCCGCGACAGGAAGATGGCCGAGGGGTTGCGCACCTCGCGCAGGCCGCGCTCGTCCATGACGAACACGCCGATCTCGTTGGCCGCGCCGAAGCGGTTCTTGACCGCGCGGATCACGCGGTAGCGGCTGCCGGAGTCGCTTTCGAAGTAGAGCACCGCGTCCACCATGTGCTCCAGCAGGCGCGGCCCGGCGATCACGCCCTCCTTGGTGACGTGGCCGATCAGGAGCACGGCAGTGCCGGTGGACTTGGCGTGGGCCACGAGCTGCGCCGCGCATTCCCGCAGCTGCGACACGGAGCCGGCAGCGGCCTCGACGTTCGAGGCCGTCATCGTCTGGATCGAGTCGATGACCAGCACGCGCGCGCCCATCGCGCCCGCCTGCTCGACGATCTGTTCGACGGCGGTCTCCGCGATGAGCCGCAGCGGCGCGCCGGCGAGGCCGAGCCGTTGGGCCCTGAGGCCAACCTGTCGGGCCGACTCCTCGCCGGTGGCGTACAGGACGGGCACGCCCGGCGCGAGCGCGGCCGCGGCCTGGAGGAGCAGGGTGGACTTTCCGATGCCGGGGTCGCCGCCGATCAACGAGACGGAGCCTGGCACCAGGCCGCCGCCGAGCACGCGATCGAACTCGGCGAGGCCCGTGACGAGGCGCGCATCCTCGCCCGCCTCCAGCACCTCCAGCATCGCCGCGGCCGGCGGCGCACCCGCCCGCTGCGGGCGCCGCGAGGCCGGCTTCTCGTGGAACGCGGACAGGGTGTTCCACTCGCCGCAGGCGGGACACTGTCCCTGCCACCGCGGCGCCTCTGCGCCGCAGCTAGAGCAGACGAAGGCGGTGCGTGTCTTGGCCATTCGGGGAGCGGCGATGCTAGCACGCGTCCCGGCGATACTGCGGGCCAGTTCGCGAAATCCGGCCCAAGCCGCGGAAAAATCACGTCCCGATCGTTCCCGCCGCCGTGAGGCACGTTTATGATCCGCGGATGCTTGAACCGGCCACCTGCGCGCATGCATGAGCGGTGAATCCCCCCTCGGCCGGTGGCTGCGCGGCGCGTCGACCACCGATACGGCGGTCGCGGTGGACGGGACGGTCCTGCCGCCCCTGCGACGGCCCCTCGAAGCCGCCGTCGCCGACCTCCAGCAGTCACGCACGACGCCGCTGCTCAGGCCCGGCGAGCCTTTCGGCCACTACAGGGTCGAGAAGGAGCTCGGCCGCGGTGCCATGGCCACCGTGTACCGCGCCACCGACGAGCGCAGCGGCCGCCGGGTGGCACTCAAGCTGCTGTCCCTCGGGGAGGACTGGCCGGAGGACCGGCTGGACGAGGCGCGGCTGCGGCTGCGCCGCGAGGCCGAGGCCGCCGCCCGCATCGAGCATCCGGACATCGTCGAGGTATTCGAGGCAGGCGAGCACGAGGGCCAGTTCTACCTCGCCATGGAGTTCGTCGAGGGCGTGAGCCTCGACACCCACACCTACCAGGGCCGGCTGCTTCCGCCGCGCATGACCTGCGAGATGTGCGCCCGGGTCGCCGAGGCGCTGCACTTCGCCCACCAGCGCGGGGTCGTTCACCGGGACATCAAGCCGGCCAACATCGTCTTCGATCAGGAGCGGCGGCGCGTGCGCATCATGGACTTCGGCGTGGCCCGCCTCGCCGACAGCCGGGCCACGCGCACCGGGATCGTGCTGGGCTCGCCGAGCTACATGGCGCCCGAGCAGCTCGACGGCCGTCCCGTCAGCGGCCGCTCGGACCTGTTCTCGCTCGGCGTGACGCTGTTCCAGCTGCTCACGGGCTCCCTGCCCTTCCGCTCCGACTCGATGACGGGGCTGATGCGCCGCATAGCCCTCGAGCCGCACCCGCCGCTCGTCACCATCCGCCCCGACCTGCCCGCTACGCTCGGCCGCATCCTGGACCGCACGCTCGCCAAGGATCCCGACGACCGATTCGAGACCGGGGCCGAGATGGGCCAGGCGCTGCGCCAGGCCGGCCGCACCATCGACCCGGGGCTGCGCTGATGGGCGACTACGTCTCGCTGCGGGGCAAGCTGCGATCGGTCGGGCTGACGGACCCTGGCAAGGTCCGCGAGCACAACGAGGATGCGATCGCGTGGGACGGCGAGATCGGCCTGTTCGTGCTGGCCGACGGCATGGGCGGGTACAACGCCGGCGAAGTCGCGAGCGGCATCGCGGTCAAGACCATCATGAACCTCGTCCGCGAGTCCTACGAAGTGCAGGAGCTCGCGGGCCAGGACAAGGCGAGCGGCCTGAGCCGGCCCGCCATCATCCTGCGCGACGCGATCGCGAGGGCCAACAAGATCATCCACCAGACCGCCAAGACCCAGCCCCAGTGCGAGGGCATGGGCACGACGGTCGTGACGGCGCTCTTCTACGACAACAGGATCATCGTCGCCCACGTGGGCGACTCGCGCCTCTATCGCCTGCGCGGCGAGCGCTTCGAGCAGGTGACCATGGACCACTCGCTGCTGCAGGAGCTCGTGGACCGCGGGTTCTACACCCCCGAGGAGGCGCAGCGGGTCACGAACAAGAATTATGTGACCCGTGCCTTAGGCGTGGAGCCCGTGGTCGAGGTAGAAATCCGGGAAGAGCCGGTGCAGCGAGGCGACTGCTACGTGCTGTGCTCGGACGGCCTGAGCGACATGATCGAAGATGAAGATATTCATTTGACGATCAGTACTTTCGGAACGAATCTTGATACTGTTTCTAAGCAGCTCGTGCAGCTGGCGAACGACAATGGCGGCCGGGACAACATTTCGGTGCTGCTCGCCGAGGTGACGGAAACTTTCCCGGCGAAAAAAGGCATACTTGACAGAATATTGGGCTGGTTCGGCTAACCGGCGACGAGGAAAACGATGGCACGCTTGATCCTCAGTCTCGACGGCGATGTGCTCGCCGAGTACAACATGACCAAGGAGCGCTACACCAT
>JALORP010000061.1 GCA_025458865.1 Steroidobacteraceae bacterium
GAGGGGGCCCCACAGCCGAGCGTCAAGCGGTGCGAGGCTCGGCGAGCACCGCAGCGAGGCGAGGAGTGCCCCCCGCCGGATCCCGGTCGCGGCGCAGGCTCAGCTGCCGACTTCCGGCCGCCCCGTTGGCGATGCGCGTGCTCTAGCGGACGACGGTCTCGAGCGGCAGGCCCGCCTGCTCGAAGCCGCGGCGAAAGTCCTCGACGTGGCGGCGCATCCAGTCCGCGGCCGCGGCCCGGTCGCGCGCCCTGATCGCCGTCACCATCGCGCGCTGGGCAGCGGCGATGCGCCGGCGCGCCTGCGGCAGCCGGTCGATGATGATCGCCAGGCTCGGTTCCACCAGCTGCACCAGCGGCTCGTTCGCCAGCACGAAGACCGGGTTGGCAGAGGCGCGGCCCAGCGCGCGGAAGAAACGCCCGACCAGCGCAACCGCCTCCGTGGCGAGCTTTTCGCTTGCACCGAACTCCACTGCGATGGCCTCGAGTTCCGCGAGCTGAACCGCATCCCGGCGCTTCGCCGCCGCCGCCGCCACGGCCGGCTCTAGCGCAAGGAGAGCCTCCCAGACGTCCGCAAAGCGGGCCTCGTGCAGCGTGAGCGCCTCGCGCAGCCCGTCGCCCACGGCACCGACCGCGGGCCGGCTCACATAGAGCTTCTTGCCACCGCCGCGGCGCTCGACGAGCCCGGCCGACTGCAGGTTGCGCAGCGCCTCGCGCACGGTCGAGCGGTTCACGGCGAACTGCCGTGCGAGCTCGGTCTCGGTCGGCAGGCTGTCGCCCTCCCCAAGCTCGCGGCCGAGGATGCGGGCGCGAATGGCGGCCGAGAGGCGCAGGTAGGCGGGCGCGGTGTCGAGGGGCTCGAACATGGCGGTCGGATCCCCGGCCCTAAGGCTTGATTGTCGGATTGTCGGACAATTATCATGGGTCGGCAAGAGACGGGGGAGCCTGCGATGTTCGATCTCGACTTCGACTTCGGCCTCGGCGAACGCGTGGACGAGCTGCGCGGGGCGGTGCGCGAGTTCGCGCAGCGGCGGATCGCGCCGCGCGCCGCGGAGATCGACCGGAACAACCTCTTCCCGCGCGACCTGTGGCCAGAACTCGGCGCCATGGGCCTGCTCGGACTCACCGTCGAGGAAGACTACGGCGGCCTCGGCTACGGCTACCTCGAGCACGTGGTCGCCATGGAGGAGATCAGCCGCGCGTCCGGTCCGGTGGGGCTCTCCTACGGCGCGCACTCGAACCTCTGCGTCAACCAGATCCGCCGCTGGGGAAGCGAGGCGCAGCGGCGCCGCTACCTGCCGGGACTCATTTCAGGCGAGCACCTCGGCGCCCTCGCCATGAGCGAGCCGGGCGCGGGCTCGGACGTCGTCTCCATGCGCACGCGCGCGCGGCCCGACGGCGACGGCTTCGTCCTCGACGGCCGCAAGATGTGGATCACCAACGGGCCCGGCGCGGACGTGCTGGTCGTCTACGCCTCGCTCGAGCCGGGCGCGGGCCCCAAGGGCATCACCGCCTTCATCGTCGAGCGGGGGATGCCCGGCTTCTCGGCCTCACCCAAGCTGGACAAGCTCGGCATGCGCGGCTCGGACACCTGCGAGCTCGTCTTCGACGCCTGCCGCGTGCCGGCGGCGAACGTGCTGGGCGAGGTGGGCGGCGGCGCGAAGGTGCTGATGAGCGGGCTCGACTACGAGCGCGTCGTCCTTGCCGGCGGGCCACTGGGGCTCATGCGCGCGGCGCTCGACCTGATCGTCCCCTACCTGCACGAGCGCAGGCAGTTCGGCCAGCCCATCGGCGAGTTCCAGCTCATGCAGGCGAAAATCGCCGACCTGTACGCCGCCTTCAACGCCGCCCGCGCCTATGCCTATGCGGTGGCGCGCGCCTGCGACACCGGCCGCACCACGCGCTTCGACGCGGCCGCCTGCCTCATGCTGGCCTCCGAGAGCGGCGTGCGCGCCGGCCTGGAGGCCATCCAGGCGCTCGGCGGCAACGGCTACATCAACGACTACGCCGCCGGTCGACTGCTGCGCGACGCGAAGCTCTACGACATAGGCGCCGGCACGAACGAGATCCGCCGCATGCTGATCGGCCGCGAGATCTTCCGCGCGACGGCCTGACACGGGAGAACCGCAGCATGCCCGTACTCGAGACCCGCGCCGACACCCGCTCGGCTGAGTTTGGCGACAACGCCGCGCACCTGCGGACCCTCGTCGAAGACCTGCGCTCCCGCCTCGAGTCGAACGCGCTGGGTGGCAGCGAGGAGGCACGGCGCAAGCACACCGAGCGCGGCAAGCTCCTCGCCCGCGACCGCATCGAGGCGCTGCTCGACCCGGGCAGCCCCTTCCTCGAGGTCGCGCCGCTCGCCGCGCACGGCCTCTACGGCGGCGATGCCCCCGCCGCCGGCCTCGTCTGCGGCATCGGCCGCGCGCGCGGCCGGCTGGTGATGGTGGTGGCGAACGACGCCACCGTGAAGGGCGGCACCTATTTCCCGCTCACCGTGCGCAAGCACCTGCGCGCGCAGGAGATCGCGCTCGAGAACCGCCTTCCCTGCGTCTATCTCGTGGACTCCGGCGGCGCCTTCCTGCCGCTGCAGGACGAGGTGTTCCCGGACCGCGAGCACTTCGGCCGGATCTTCTACAACCAGGCCCAGATGTCGGCCGCGGGCCTGCCACAGCTCGCGGTCGTGATGGGCTCCTGCACCGCCGGCGGCGCCTACGTGCCGGCCATGTGCGACGAGAGCATCATCGTCCGCAACCAGGGCACGATCTTCCTCGGCGGCCCGCCACTCGTGAAGGCCGCGACCGGCGAGGTCGTGGACGCCGAATCGCTGGGCGGGGGCGACGTCCACGCGCGCCAGTCCGGCGTGGTCGACCACCTCGCCGACAACGACGCGCACGCGCTCAGGATTGCGCGCGACGCCATCGCGGCGCTGGCGCCAGCCGATGCGCCGTGGCTCGAGGCCGCCGCGCCGCGCGAGCCCGCCTGCGACCCGTCGGGCCTTTACGGGGTCATTCCGCGCGACCTGCGCCAGCCCTACGACGTGCGCGAGGTGATCGCGCGACTCGTGGACGGCTCGGAATTCCACGAGTTCAAGGCGCTGTACGGCAAGACCCTGGTCTGCGGCTTCGCGCGGCTGTGGGGCCTTCCCGTGGCGATCGTCGCCAACAACGGCATCCTGTTCTCGGAGTCGGCGCTGAAAGGCGCGCACTTCGTGCAGCTCGCGGCGCGCCGGCGGACGCCGCTGCTGTTCCTGCAGAACATCACCGGCTTCATGGTCGGCCGCCGCTACGAGAACGCGGGCATCGCGCGCGACGGCGCGAAGATGGTCACGGCGGTCGCCTGCGCGCCGGTGCCGAAGCTCACCGTGATCATCGGCGGCTCTTTCGGCGCCGGCAATTACGCCATGTGCGGCCGCGCCTACGGCGGTCGCTTCCTGTGGACCTGGCCGAACGCGCGCATCTCGGTGATGGGCGGCGAGCAGGCGGCCCACGTGCTCGCCACGGTGCGCCGCGAAGGCGTCGAGGCCCGCGGCGGCCGCTGGCCGGAGCAGGAACAGGCGAAGTTCATGGAAGAGATCCGCGCCCAGTACGAATCCCAGGGCAACCCCTACTACGCCACCGCGCGGCTGTGGGACGACGGGGTCATCGACCCGCTCGACACGCGCCGCGTGCTCGGCCTCGCGCTCGCCGCCGTCGCCCGCGGCCCGGCGCCCGGGACCGAGCGCTACGGCGTGTTCCGGATGTAAAGGAGTCCGCAATGGACGGCGAGAACCTCGTCCTGCTCGACCACGATGCGCGCGGCGTCGCCACCATCACCCTGAACCGGCCGGAGCGTCACAACGCCCTCTCGGCCGCGCTGATCGGCGAGCTGACGGAGGTCCTCGTGCAGCTGCAGGAGGACAACTCGGTGCGCGTGGTGGTACTGGCCTCGGCCGGGCCGACGTTCTGCGCCGGCGCGGACATCGAGGAGATGCGCCGCGCGGCCGGCGCGAGCGCCGCCGAGAACGAGCGCGACGCGAGGCGCCTCGCCAACCTTCTCGTGCTCCTCGACGGACTTGCCCACCCGGTCGTCGCGCGCGTCCAGGGCCACGGATTCGGCGGCGCGCTCGGGCTCATCGCGGCCTGCGACATCGTGGTCGCGGCCGACGGCGCGCAATTCGCCCTCACCGAGGTCCGCCTCGGCATCGTTCCGGCGATGATCTCCCCATTCGTGCTGCGCGCCATCGGCGCCCGGCAGGCGCGGCGATTCTTCCTGACGGCCGAGCGCTTCGACGCGACGGCCGCCGAACGGCTCGGGCTCGTCCACCAGATCGTGCCGGTGGAGACGCTCGATGCGGCCGTGGCCGGCATCGTCGGAGAGCTGCTGAAAGGTGCGCCCGGCGCCCAGGCCGACGCCAAGCGCCTCATCCGCTACATCACGGGCCGGAGCGACGGCCAGGACCGCGAGTTCGCCGTCGAGACGGCGAACTGGATTGCCCGCCTCCGTGCCCTGGGGGAAGGCCGCGAGGGACTCGGCGCCTTCCTCGAGCGCCGCGCGCCGGCCTGGAGGCGGGACTGATGTTCCGCCGCGTGCTCATCGCCAACCGCGGCGAGATCGCCTGCCGGGTGATCGCGACCTGCCGCCGACTCGGCATCCACACCATCGCGGTCTACTCCGAGGCGGACCTCCACGCCCGTCACGTCCGGATGGCCGACGAGGCGCACCTCGTGGGGCCGCCGCCTGCACGGGAGTCCTACCTCGACGCCGCGCGCATCCTGGAGGTCGCGCGGCGCTCGCGCGCCGAGGCGGTGCACCCGGGCTACGGCTTCCTGTCGGAAAACGAGGACTTCGCGGCGGCATGCGCCGCGGCCGGCATCGTCTTCATCGGCCCCTCGCCCGAGGTCATCCGCCGCATGGGCCTCAAGCATGAGGCCAAGGCCGCGGCCGGGGCCGCCGGCGTGCCGGTCGTCCCCGGCTGGTACGGCGAGACGGCGGATGCCGCCACGCTGCTTGGCGAGGCGCGGCGCATCGGTTTCCCGCTGCTGGTCAAGGCCGTCGCCGGCGGCGGCGGCAAGGGCATGCGCGTGGTGCGCGACGCCGATGAACTCGTCGAGGCGGTCGCGGCGGCAGGCAGGGAAGCGGCGAGCGCCTTCGGCGACGGCCGCGTGATGATCGAGCGCTTCCTGGAACGGCCGCGGCACGTCGAGGTGCAGGTCTTCGGCGACAGCCATGGCAACCACGTCCACCTGTTCGAGCGCGAGTGCTCGATCCAGCGGCGCTACCAGAAGATCATCGAGGAGTCGCCCTCGCCTTTCCTCGACGCCGCGCTGCGCCAGGAGATGACCCAGGCCGCGGTTCGCATGGCCGCCGCGGTCGGCTACGTCAACGCCGGCACGGTCGAGTTCGTGGTGGACGACTCGCGCCGCTTCTACTTCCTCGAGGTCAACACGCGACTCCAGGTCGAGCATCCGGTCACCGAGGCCGTCACCGGTCTCGACCTTGTCGAGTGGCAGCTGCGCGTCGCCGCCGGCGAACCGCTGCCGCTCACTCAGGAGGCCATCCGTTGCACGGGCCACGCCATCGAGGCGCGCGTCTACAGCGAGGACCCGGAGCGCGGCTTCCTGCCCTCGACGGGGCGCATCGAGCGCTTCGCCTTCCCGCCCGAGGAGGACGGCTTCCGCGTGGACCGGGGCGTGGACGACGGCGACCGCGTCGAGGTGCACTACGACCCGATGATCGCGAAGCTCATCGCCTTCGGTCCGGACCGCGCCGCCGCCACTGCTCGGCTGCGCCGCGCGCTGGCGCGCAGCGCGGTGTTCGGGCCGCGCAGCAACCTCGTCCTGCTGCGCCGCATCGTGGCCCACGCCGATTTCGCCGCCGGCGCGATGGACACCGGCTACCTCGACCGGAACCTCGCGCAGGTCCTGCAGGCCCCGGCACTCCCCGGCCCCTCCGCCCTGCTGGCCGCCGCACACTACGCGCTCGATCGGCTCGCCCGCAGCGCCGGCACGGCACCGCACGACCCCTGGGACCGCGCCGACGCCTGGCAGGCGGGCGGTCTGGGTGGCGCCACGCTCGGCCTTGCCACCCCGCAGTTCCAGCGGCTGCGCGCGCGCCGCGACGGCGCCCTGCTCGAAGTCCAGCGGGGCCGCGAGCGCTGGCAGGCGCGGGTCGCGGCCGGCGAGCACGACACGGTCAGCCTCGACGGGACGCAGCCGCTGCGGGAAGTCACGCTCGTGGGCCACGGGCCCCGGCTGATCGTGACCGACGAGCACAGCCACGAGATGGAACTCGTGGACGCCTGGCCCTTCGAGGCCGACGCGGCGGAGGCCGACACGCACCCGGTCTCGCCGCTGCCCGGGCGGGTGGTCGCGCTGCATGTCCGCGAAGGCGACGCCGTGACCGCCGGCATGGCGCTTGCCGTCGTCGAGGGCATGAAGATGCAGCATACGGTGCGCGCCACCCGCAACGGCCGCATCGGACGGCTGCGGGTGTCCGAGGGCGAGCAGGTCGAGGCGGAGACCGTGCTCTGCGACATCGCCCCCGCCTGACCGCGGGGTTCGTCCATCGGCGGATTGTTTTGCGCCGCAATAAGAGCTAACGTCTTGCCCCCATTGGGCTGACGGCCGTTCGTTTTGCGGCTGCAACAGCCCTGGCCCGAGTGGACTGACCAGGGACGGTCGCGTGGCCCCAGACGGGAGGCCCACAAGTCCCACGTCGGTTTTCGGCACTCAATGCACGGGGGCTCTCTCGAATGAACATGAAGGACAAGGTCGTCGCCATCACCGGCGGCGGGCGCGGACTCGGCCGCGCGATGGCGCTGGCCTTTGCGGGCCGCGGCGCCCACGTCGCGCTGCTCGACCTCAACCCGGCCGACCTCGACGAGACGAAGCGGCTGGTCGAGGCGCAGGGCGTGCGTGCCGCCGGCTACGTGACGAACGTCGCCAGCGAGGAGAACGTCGTGGCGTCCATGGACGCGATCGTGCGCGACTTCGGCCGGCTCGACGTGCTGGTCAACAACGCGGGCATCACCAAGGACGGGCTGCTGATCAAGGTGAAGGACGGCGAGGTGACCGGCAAGATGTCCCTGGACCAGTGGAACGCGGTGATCGGCGTCAACCTCACGGGCGTGTTCCTCTGTGGCCGCGAGGCCGCCGAACGCATGATCCGCCTCGGCAACGGCGGCGTGATCATCAACATCTCGTCCATCTCGAAGGACGGCAACTATGGCCAGACCAACTATTCGGCCGCCAAGGCAGGTGTTGCCGCGATCACGGTCGTGTGGGCCAAGGAACTGTCGCGCTACGGCATCCGCAGCGGGGCGATCGCCCCCGGCTTCTGCGCCACGGAGATCCTCTCCGCAATGAAGCCGGAGGTGCTTGCGAAGGTGATCGACCCGGTGCCGCTCAAGCGCCTGGGCCTGCCGGAGGAAATCGCCCACACGGCCGTGTACATTGCCGAGAACGATTTCTTCACCGGGCGGACCATCGAGGTGGATGGCGGCCTGAGGTTCTAGGCACATCGGCGAGCTTCCCGATTTCGCGGATGCGGATTCGGGAAGCACCCCCCTCACGGAGGCAGCATGGAACTCGGCAGCGCGCAGGCAGTGGTGACGGGAGCGGCCTCCGGGCTCGGCCTCGCGCTCGCACGACGGATCGTCGCCGCCGGCGGAAAGGCGACGCTGCTCGACCTCCAGCAGGAGGCCGGCCAGGCGGCCGCGGCCGGACTCGGGCCCTCCGCCCACTTCATCCGCTGCGACGTCACCGAGGAGGCGGCCGTCGAAGCCGCTGTGCGCGAAGGGCAGGCGCGGATGGGCGGGCTCACGCTCGCCGTCGCATGCGCCGGCATCGGCACGCCGGGCAAGCTGCTCGGCCGTGACGGCCCGATGAGCGCGGCTTTCTTCCAGCGGATACTCAGCGTCAACGTCGGCGGCACCTTCAACCTCGGGCGCGCGGCGGCGGCGCTGATGCAGCACAACGCGCCCGACGCCGGGGGCGAGCGCGGCCTCATCGTGCACACGGCCTCGGTCGCCGCCTGGGAAGGCCAGGTCGGGCAGGTTGCCTACTCCGCATCCAAGGCCGCCGTGGTCGGCATGGTGTTGCCGATGGCGCGCGAGCTGGCGCGCTTCGGGATCCGCGTCATGGCCGTCGCGCCGGGACTCTTCGCCACGCCCATGCTCGCCGGGCTGCCGCAGGAAGTGCAGGACTCGCTCGGCGCGCAGGTGCCCTTCCCGTCCCGCCTCGGCCAGCCGGACGAGTTCGCCGACCTCGTCGCCGCGATCTACGCCAATCCGATGCTGAACGGCAGCGCGATCCGCCTCGACGGAGCGATCCGCATGCAGCCGCGCTGAGCGCTTCGCCGGCGGCCGCGGCCGCTATAATCGGCCGCGTCCCACCGCAGGCTGACCCATGCACGCCGTGACCGCACGCGCCCTCGCGATCGTCCTGTCCGCCGCCGCCCTCGCCGGCTGCGCCTCCACGCCCCCGGCCAGGTCGCCGGCGCCTCCCGCCGCGACCGCGGCCAGCCTCGACGTGCCGGTCGAGTACTACCGGCTCGGCAACGGCCTGCGCGTGGTGCTCTCGCGCGATGCCTCGGTGCCGACCGTGACCGTGGGCATGTACTACCACATCGGCTTTCGCACCGAGCCAAAGGGCCGCACCGGCTTCGCGCACCTGTTCGAGCACATGATGTTCCAGGGCTCGACCAACCTCGGCAAGATGGAATTCATCCGCCTCGTCGAGGGCAACGGCGGCATCGTCAACGGCTCGACCCGCTTCGACTACACCAACTACTTCCAGCTCATCCCGGCGCACACGCTCGAGACCGTGCTGTGGGCCGAGGCCGACCGCATGAAGGGCCTCGCGGTCACACAGGAGAACCTCGCCAACCAGCAGGGCGTGGTCAAGAACGAGGTCAAGGTCAACGTGCTGAACCGCCCCTTCGGCGGCTTCCCCTGGCTCGTCATGCCCCAGCACGCCAACGAGAACTGGTACAACGCGCACAACTTCTACGGCGACCTCGCCGACCTCGATGCAGCCACGCTCGGCGATGTTCAGGCCTTCTTCGACACCTACTACGCTCCCAACAATGCGGTGCTGATCGTCGCGGGCGATTTCGACGAGGCGGCAACACGCGGCTGGATCGAGCGCTATCTCGGCGACATCGAGAGCCGGCCGCAGCCCGCGCGGCCCGACGTTTCGGAGCCGCGCCAGGAGGCGGAGAAGCGCCACCGCTACCTGGACCCGCTCGCGCCGCGCCCCGCGCTCGCCGTCGCCTGGCACGTGCCGGCGCGCGGCACGCCCGAGCATTTCGCCATGGGCCTCATCGACCAGCTGCTGCTGCAGGGGCAGGACAGCGCGCTGTGGCGCCGCCTCGTGGCGGAACGCGGCCACGCCAGCTCGGTCAGCGGCGGGATCAACCTGCTCGGCAACATGTTCACCTACGACGGACCGATGCTGTGGATGCTCTCGCTGATCCACGATGCGTCGACCCCATCGTCGGAGATCCTCTCCGACATCGACGCCGAGATCGCGCGCCTGCAGGAATCGCCCGTGGCGCAGGAGGACCTCGACCGGGCGCTGACCAAGATCCGCACCGGCCTGTACGACGTGATCGGCTCGAGTTCGCGCATCGGCCTGACCGAGCTCCTGGCCTCCTTCGCCCTCTTCGACGACGATCCGGCCCGCATCAACCGCATCGAGGAGGGTTTCCGCAAGGTGACGCCCGAGCTGATCCAGCGGGTGGCGCGGGAGTACCTGCGAACCGGCAACCGCACGGTGCTCGAAGTGGAGCCGGGCCTGGCCACTGCAGGAGCCCCGCGATGATCCGCGCCCTGGCAGCAGTTCTGGTGGGTGCAATCGTCGCCCTGCCCGCCTCCGCGGGCGAGACACCGCCCGCGCCCGGCACGCCGCGCGACTTCGCCCTGCCTGGCCGCGAGACGCTCCAGTTGGATAACGGCCTTTCCATCACCTTCATCGATTATGGCCGCGTGCCCAAGGTCACGCTGCTGGCGGCCGTGCGCACCGGCACCATCGACGAGGGCAGCGACACCTGGCTCGCGGACCTCACCGCGGAGATGCTCAAGGAAGGCACGTCGCGCCGCAGCGCGGCGGAGCTTGCGCGCCGCGCCGCGGAAATGGGCGGCGGACTCTTCGCGAACGCCGGCGACGAGCAGACGACGGTCGGCATCTCGGTACTGAGCGAACACGCCGCGGACGCGGCCGCGCTGATCGCCGAGGTGCTGCGCGAACCGCAGCTGCCGGAGTCCGAGCTGCCGCGCATCCTTGGCAGCTTCCAGCGCCGGCTCTCGGTGGCGAAGTCCGATCCCGGGAGCCTCGCGGACGAGGCGCTCGCGCAGCTGGCCTGGGGCGACCACCCCTTCGGACGCAGTTTCCCGACCGAGGCTCAGCTCGCCGCCTACACGGTTGACGACGTGCGGCGCTTCCACGCTGCGAACTTCGGTGCGAGGCGCACGCATGTGTACGTCGCGGGCCGCTACGACCGCCCCGCGCTCGAAGCAGCGCTCAAGCAGGCTTTCAGTGGCTGGGCGGCCGGTCCGGAGCCGACCTCGAACCCGCCGGTGCTGCGTCGCGGGCCGGCCCTGCGGTTCGTGGACCGCCCGGGCGCCCCCCAGTCCGTCATCCGCCTTGCGCTCCCCGCGCCGGATCCCTCGGCGGCTGACTGGATGCCGTTCTCGCTGATGAACACGCTGCTGGGCGGTGCCTTTTCGTCCCGCATCACCACCAACATCCGCGAGGACAAGGGCTATGCCTACTCGCCGGGATCGTCGGTCTTCGCCTACCGCCGCGCCGCGGCCTGGGTGCAGGAGGCCGACGTGACCACGGCGGACACGGCAGCAGCCCTCAGGGAGATCATGGGCGAGGTCCGCCGCCTCGCCGCCGAGGCGCCCGGCGCGGACGAGCTGGTGCGGATCCAGAACTACCGCGCGGGCCTGTTCGTCGTTCAGAACTCCTCGCCGACCGGCGTGCTGGGGCAGCTCGCCTTCCTGGACCTGCACGGCCTCCCGGCGGAGTACCTCACCCGGTGGGTGGCGAACGTCTTCGCGGTCACGCCCGCGGACATCACCGCCATGGCGGCGCGCTGGCTAGACCTCTCGCAGTTCAACCTGGTGGTGGTCGGCGACCTCGCGAAGATCGAGTCGGAGCTGCGCGCACTGCCGGAGCTGGCGGACGCCGGCCCGCGCTGAGGACGACCCGCAGCGCAGGCACACGCGGCCCCGCCCGGCGGTCCCGGGCACCCCGCCGCGGGGTGCCCGGCATCGAACCGACCTACATCGAAGTGTAGTTCGGCCCGCCGCCGCCCTCGGGCGTGACCCAGCGGATGTTCTGGCGCGGGTCCTTGATGTCGCAGGTCTTGCAGTGCACGCAGTTCTGCGCGTTGATCTGCAGGCGCCGGCCGCCGCCCTCGGCCTCGACGAACTCGTACACGCCCGCCGGGCAGTAACGCGACTCCGGTCCCTCGAACAACCGCAGGTTGTGCTCGACCGGCACCGCCGCGTCCTTCAGCGTCAGGTGGACCGGCTGGTCCTCCTCGTGGTTGGTGCCCGACAGGAACACGGACGAGAGGCGATCGAAGGTCAGCACCCCGTCCGGCTTCGGGTACTCGATGCGCGGCATCGCGGCGGCAGGCTTGAGGCTCTCGTGGTCGGCCTGCCGGTGGCGCAGCGTCCAGCCGGCCAGCCCGCCGAGGCCGAGTTCGTTGAGCCACATGTGCAGGCCGCCGTGCAGGGTGCCGAGCCACAGGCCCCACTTGAGGCCCGGCTTGACGTTCCTGACCTTGTGCAGTTCCTTGTAGACCCAGGAGCGCCGGAACGCCTCGGGGTAGGACGCCAGCTCGTCGTGGCGACGGTCGGCCGCGATGGCCTCGAAGGCGGCCTCGGCCGCGAGCATCCCGGTCTTCATCGCGTTGTGCGAGCCCTTGATGCGCGGCAGGTTGACGAAGCCGGCGCTGCAGCCGATCAGCGCACCGCCCGGGAAGGCCAGCTTCGGTATGGACTGCAGCCCGCCCTCGTTGATGGCGCGGGCACCGTAGGAAATCCGCTTGCCGCCCTCCAGGTAGCCGCGGATCGCGGGGTGGGTCTTGAACCGCTGCATCTCCTCGAACGGCGAGAGATGCGGGTTCTCGTAGCCGAGGTGTACCACGAAGCCGACGGAGACGAGGTCCTCGCCCCAGTGATACAGGAACGAGCCGCCGCCCGTGGACGAGTCGAGCGGCCAGCCCTGCGAGTGGATGACGAGGCCGCGCTGGTGGCGCTCCCTGGGCACCTGCCACAGCTCCTTGATGCCGATGCCGTAGACCTGCGGGTCCACGCCGTCGCGCAGGTTGAAGCGGGCCATCAATTCCTGCGACAGCGAGCCGCGGCAACCCTCCGCGAACAGGGTGTAGCGCGCGTGGAGCTCCATCCCCGGCGCATAGCCGTCCTTGCGGGATCCGTCTCGCGCGATGCCCATGTCGCCTGTGGCCACGCCGCGCACCGAGCCATCCTCGTTGTAGAGCACCTCGGCGGCGGCGAAGCCTGGGAACACGTCCACGCCGAGTTCCTCGGCGCGCTGCGCCAGCCAGCGGCAGACCTTGCCGAGGCTGGCGATGTACATGCCGTGGTTGTCCATCAGGCGCGGCAGCAGCGCGTTGGGTATCCGGTGCGCGGCGGTCCCGGTCAGCAGCAGGAATCGATCCTCGGTGACCGGCGTGTCGAGCGGCGCCTCCCGCTCGCGCCAGTCCGGGAAGAGTTCCGACAGGGCGATCGGGTCGATCACCGCGCCCGACAGGATGTGGGCCCCGACCTCCGAGCCCTTCTCGAGCACGCAGACGCTGACCTCGCTGCCCGCGGCAGCGGCAAGCTGCTTGAGGCGGATGGCGGCCGCAAGCCCGGACGGACCGGCGCCCACGATCACGACATCGAACTCCATCGATTCACGTTCCATCAGGCGGGATCCCCTGCAGGCCGGGCGGCTTCCCGGCGTGGATTCCCGAATTGTATCGCCTCCCGCCGGTCGGGATAGTGTCCGTTCCAGCCGCTGCCCGCGCCGGGAGCACAGACGCGACAACGATGGGACCCTTGGCGATCACCCTGCTGATGGCGCTGTCCATCGCGGCCTTCACCTGGCTCACCACGCGCAAGCTGGCGCTCGTTGCGAGGCTCCAGCCCGAGCCGAGGCTCGACAACATCCCAGACCGGCTGCGCACGCTGGTCCTGGACGGCCTGCTGCAGCGCCGGATGATCCGCGGCGAATGGCGCCCCGGACTCATGCACGCCGTGATTTTCCTGGGCTTCCTGGCGCTGCTGCTGCGCAAGCTGCAGCTGATCGCGATTGGCTACGATCCGCTGCACGCGGTGGCCGGACCGGCTGGCGCCGCCCTGGCCGCCGCCAAGGACGCGGCCGCCGTCGCGGTGCTGGCCGCCGTCGGCTACGCCTTCTACCGCCGGCTGCGGCTGCGGCCGAAGCGCCTCGAGCCCAACCGGGAGGCGCTGCTGGTGCTGTCGCTGATCGCGCTGATCATGTTAAGCGACACCGCCTTCGACGGCTTCCGTTTCGCCTGGCTCGCCGACGCGCACGCCGGCATCGCCCATGAACGCGGGTACGCGCCGCTCGGCGGCGCGCTGGCGACGCTGCTCGCCGGCCTGAGCCCGGCCGCCCTCGAAGCCGGCGCCCACGCCAGCTACTGGCTGCAGATGGTCACCGTGTTCTCGTTCCTGGTGCTGCTGCCGCTGGGCGAGCACTTTCACATCGTCACGGGCCTGCCCGCCCTCTTCCTGCGCCGCGGCCGGCCGGCCAACACCGTCCCGCCCGTGGACCTCGAGCGGCTGATAGCGGACGGAGGCGAGGCGGAAATGAAGGTCGGCGCGCGGACCGCCGCCGACCTGACGTGGAAGGAGGGCCTCGACGTCTTCACCTGCACCGAGTGCGGCCGCTGCAAGGACGCCTGCCCGACCTTCCTCACGGGCAAGCCCCTGTCCATGAAATGGGTCAACGACGCGCTGAAGGCGCAGCTGACGTCCCAGCGCGAACCGATACTGGCCGCCGACCGGGCGCCGGATGCGCTGCCGCCGCTGGTGCCGGACGTCATCAGCGACGACACGCTCTGGGCCTGCACGACCTGCGGCTACTGTGAGGACGCCTGCCCGATCCACCTCGAGCACCTGCCGCGCTTCTTCCGGTTGCG
>JALORP010000096.1 GCA_025458865.1 Steroidobacteraceae bacterium
TGGGAGCTGCCGCCGACGCACGCGCGCCTCTACCCGATCTACAGCGAGTGCTGCGAGCTCGGCATTCCGTTCTGCACGCAG
This sequence comes from Steroidobacteraceae bacterium, assembly GCA_025458865.1. Classification (GTDB taxonomy): domain Bacteria; phylum Pseudomonadota; class Gammaproteobacteria; order Steroidobacterales; family Steroidobacteraceae; genus SG8-30. Next base: position 82 of record JALORP010000096.1, read on the forward strand.
GTCGGCCACACCGGGCCGTTGATGCCCTCCGAGTTCGGTCGGCCGATCCCCTACATCGACCAGGTCGCCATCGACTTCCCCGAGCTCGTGATCGTCTGCGGCCACGTGGGGTACCCTTGGACCGAGGAGATGATCGCGGTCGCCACCAAGCACCCGAACGTCTACATCGACACCTCGGCCTACACGGTCCGGCGCTACCCGCCGTCGCTCGTTGACTACCTGCGCGCCCACGGCGCGGGCAAGGTGCTGTTCGGCACGAACTGGCCGATGATCGCGCCGGGCAAGGCGCTCGAGGGGCTCGAGGAACTCGCCCTGCCCGACGCAGCGCGCGCGGCCTTCCTCGCCGGCAACGCGGCACGCGTGTTCGGCCTCTGAGGGCGAAGCGGCGGCGGCGGCGAGGCGGACGGCCTCCCGGTCCCCGATGTCAGTACGCAGGTCGTGCGCACCGGCTGCAACCGTTCGGGCCTCGCGTGCATCTATCTCCATGAGTCACGGTGCGCCGTCCCGGCGCCCCACGCAGGAGAAGGCTCATGGAAATCGCAGCCGTCGTGATGTTTCTCGCCGTCGTGATGGGCGTCCTTCAGCAGTTCGATCCGCCGCGCTGGTGAGCTGACTACTGCTTGACGATCTGTCCGCGGATCTCGCCGAGTGGGTGATCGCCGGGACCGGTGTTGGGCGGCTCCACGCCATCGGTGGTGTGGACGTTGACGTAGGCGTTGCCGGCGGCGAGTTCCTCCAGCAGCGCGTCGAGTTTCTCGCCCTTCAGCGAACCGATGAGATCGCCCGCATCGATGGTGCCCTGGGCGAGGACGCCGCTGAACGGTCCCTTCTTCGGCGCGGCGCCGCCGACCGGGAACAGCTTCACGACCAGTGGACCGTTTGCACCCGCCGGACCCAGGTGCAGATCGCCCGCCGAGGGGTTGATGAGGTCCTTCACGGTCAGGACGTAGCGGATCGACTTCCCGTCCGCGCTGACGACGAGCTGAAGCTGGCCCACTGCGGTCGTCTTGACCGGGTCGGGCATGGTCTCTGCGCCGGTCAGCGAGGCCATGTAGTTGACCTCGGCAGCCTGCGCGACTGCGCCGTACAGACCGAGCGTTGCGACTGCAAGGGCGGCGAACAGACTCGTTTTCGCATGCATGATTGGGCTCCCGTTGGACCTGGCGACCGATGCGCCGACGCGCCCGGCGCCGACCCGCGAAGCTTGGGCCGCCCGCTCCAATCCGGAATACGTAGTTTCGGAAAGCGGCTTTCGCGGCCGCTCAGCCCTGCAACCGGTTGCGCAGCGACGCGATCTCTTCGCGCCGTTGCGCGACTACCGGGTCCTGCTCCGGGTCGAAGCCACGGTCCCGCAGCCGTCGCTTGCGGAAGGCGAGTTCATTCTGCGCGTTCACGAGCGCCGCCGAAGCGGCGCGGTCGGGGGCGCCGATGCGCCGCGTGCGGAACGAGGCGTCGCGCTCCACGGCCGCGAACTCCTCCGGCGTGACGCTGCGGCCCACTTCCGCAGTGAGCTCTTCCCGGATGACCTCGCGCTCCCAACGGCCGCTGCGGCGGATGATCCACGCGAGCAGGATGGCGAACGGCAGGAAGATGAACAGGTTCGATACGCTGGCCGAGGTCATCGCCTCGACGAGCCCGAGCTGCGGCGGCGCCTGGGCCTCCGTCGGCGGAGCCTCGCCGGCCCGCGCGGCCGCGAGCGCCATGAAGAGGGGCAGGGCGTTGTTCCAGGCGTGCCCGACCACGGCGAGCAGGTAGCCCGCCACCGGCGCGAGGAACCGGTACCAGCGCCGCGGACCGAGGCGCGCCAGCCCGAGCGAGGCACCGAAGACTCCCGAGAACAGCGCGTGCCCGGCGAGGCCGAGCCAGGCATAGCGCATGCCGAGTTGGAAGCCGTAGGGCGCGGCGCCGAACTGCACGAAATTCTGCTGGACGTACAGCGCCGATTCGAACCAGTTGAAGCCGGCGCCCACGAGCGCCCCGTAGATGAAGCCGTCCCGGACGTTGTCGAATTCGCCGCGCGCCAGCCAGAACAGCAGCACGATGCCGATTCCCTTGAGCGTCTCCTCGACGATGGGCGCGGCGAGCGGCGCCCCGATCATGAGCGCCGCCTCGGGCCCGAGCAGGTCCTTCAGCGCCGCGTTCTGCTCGAGCCATCCGGCGACGGCCATGATGGCTGCGGTGTTGAACGGCAGTGCGAAGGCCGTCGCAATCAGGCCGCCCCAAAGGAAAGCGGCGGCGAACAGCCACGGGGTCTCGCGCTCGCGCCGGTCCAGGTACCAGAGGATCGCGATCGGCAGCAGCGAGAGCGCGGAGGACAGCGCGAGGGCCCTGAGGAACACCCGCGTGGCTTCGGAGCCGAGGCCGCCCACGACGGCGCAGATGATCAGCGCCGCGACAGCGAGCAGCACGCCGAGCCAGATCGCTGTGCGGCGGGCGACCCGCGGTTGGCGCAGGGGCGAGGCGAGGGGAGGGAGCGCTACGTCGAGACCGGACATGGTGTTACCTGTCGGGTGGCCGTTCAGTCCAGGGCGGGTTGCACGAGCAGCATGGCGACGGCGCCGGTCACGATGATTGCGAGCGCCGACAGAAGTACGGGCTGCCGGAGCGAGCGGCCGCCGAGAACCATCACGAGCCCCGCCTTGACGACGGTGTTCGAGAGGGCCGCGATGGTGATGGCCCGTACCGCCAGTTGCGAGTCCCCGTCGCGAGCGTACTGCGCCATCGACAGAGTGATGGCGTCCACGTCCGTGGTGCCCGCGAGGGCCGCGACGAAATAGAGCCCGCGACCAGGCGCGTAGGCCTGCACCAGCTGCACCACCAGCAGCACCAGCGCAAAGAATGCGGCGAATTTCGCAGCCGCGGTCAGGCTGAAGGGGTTGCGCAGCGGGATGGTCTCGGCCCGCGCGCCGAGCTTCGATCCGTGCCGGAGATACCAGGCGGCCGCGCCCGCAACGATGGCCATGGCCCCGAACGGCACGGCGAGCAGCGGCAGCAGTTCGCGATTGACGATGAGCACCTCGACGATGACCCGGACGAACATCACGGCCCACGCCAGCAGGATGCCGCTCGCGAGCGCCGGCACCGCCGCCGCGTAGGCCGGGTCGCGGCTCTGGCGCGAGAACGCGAGGGTCACGGCCGTGGACGAGACCAGGCCGCCGGTGAGCCCGGTCAGCGGAATGCCGCGCCGGGCGCCGAGCAGCCGGGTGGCGACGTAGCCCACCAGCGACAGGCTGGAGATCAGCAGCACCAGCATCCACAGCGAGCGCGGCCGCAGTGCACCCCACGGGTCCACCGGCTCCGACGGCAGCAGCGGCAGCACGATGAAGGTGGCGATCAGCAGCCGCAGGCCGGCGTAGATGTCGTCGCGGTCGAGCTTGTAGACGATGCCGTGCAGCGGCTGCTTGTAGGCGAGCACGGCGGCGACGGCGACGCCGAGGCCCACCGCGAGATCCCGATAGCCCAGCGTGGTCATCGCCCCGAGCAGGCAGGCGGCGATGGCGGCGAGCTCGGTGGTGAGCCCGAGCGCGTCGGGCTGCGTGCGCGCGGAGATGATGTAGCCCGCGAGCACCGGCGCGAGCGTAGCGACGAGCGCCGCAGCGAGGATCCACGGCGAGTCGAGCGCGAGCGTCAGCCAGCCGCCCAGCGCCCCGATCAGCGCGAACAGGATGAAGGTGCGCAGTCCGCCGATGGTCTGCTCGTCGCTGTCGAGCCGGTGGCGCTCACGCTCGATGCCGAGCAGGGCGCCGATGAGCAGCGCGGTGGCGAAGTTCCAGACGGCCTCGAGGTCCGCGACGGGCGGCATGGATCCGCCGTCAGTCCGTACGCCGTGGACCCGCGTACAGGTCGATGACCTGCTCGAGTGCCCGCTGGCAGACCCGGCAGAACGGCACCTCGTTGCGGGTGAACATCACGCAGTCGAGCTGTGGACGGTAGTAGGCCATGGCGTCGTAGTTGGCGCCGCGGAAGGCGCCGACCTGCCCGTCGTGGGCCGCGGCGCGGAACAGGCGCGTGGCGTCGGCCTGCTCCTCGCGGAACAGCGCGTTCATCTCGAGCTCCGGCCGGCCCTCGGCACGGATCTGCTTGCGACGAGCCTGGAACTCGCGCTGGCGGGCCTCGAAGGCGTCCTTGGGCCACGGGGTCGGCACCGGCGTGGCCGGATCCACGAGTTCGCGCCACTTGAGCGGCTCGCCCTCGCGCAGCGCAGTCACGTTGGCTTCCCAGGGTTCGACTACCACCTCGGCCGGCTCGTAGGCCACGGGCGAGGTGTAGTACTCGTCCGCCAGGGCCGCGAAGTGGTGGCCGAACTCGTGCACGAACAGGTAGTCCGCCCAGTCGCTGTCCACGGCGACGGTGGAGAAGGCGCCGAAGATCCCGCCGCCGCCGTAGGTTTCGGAGTTCACGAGGATCGTGACGAACTCGTACGGTGCCCACGAGGCCACGTCGCGCAGGGCGCGGTTGTCG
>JALORP010000062.1 GCA_025458865.1 Steroidobacteraceae bacterium
CGCCAAGGTGGCCGACCTGCTCGCGACCATGCGCGACGGCGGCTTCGACGCGGCCTTCCTCGCCGTGGGCGCGCACCTCGCGAAGCGCGCCTACATCCCCGCCGGCAGCGCCGCGAAGATGCTCGACGCCGTGTCGGTGCTGCGGGGCATGGAGGGCGGCGAGAAGCCGCAGCTGGGGCGGCGGGTCGTGGTCTACGGCGGCGGCAACACCGCGATCGACGTCGCCCGCACGGCGAAGCGCCTCGGCGCGACCGAGTCCATCATCGTCTACCGGCGCACCCGCGACCGCATGCCGGCGCACGACTCGGAGCTCGAGGAGGCGCTGAAGGAGGGCGTGCTGGTCAAGTGGCTGTCCACCATCAAGCACGCCGAGGGCCAGGCCGTGACGGTCGAGCGCATGGAGCTCGACGAGGAGGGCAAGGCGCGGCCCACGGGCGAGTTCGAGACGCTCGAGGCCGACTCGGTGGTGCTGGCGCTCGGCCAGGACGTGGACCTCGGCCTGTGACCGGCCACCCCGGCATCTTCGCCGGCGGCGACATGGTGCCGGCGGAGCGTACCGTCACCGTCGCGATCGGCCACGGCAAGCAGGCCTCGCGCCACATCGACGCGTGGCTCGCGAGCCGCAGGCACGAGCCGCCGCCGCCGCACGAGCTCGCGACCTTCGACAAGCTGAATACCTGGTACTACTCCGACGCGCCCAAGACCGTCGCGCCCACGCTCGACCTGGTGCGCCGCCAGTCCACCTTCGACGAGGTGCACGGCGCGCTCGACGAGAAGACCGCGGGCTACGAGGCGCGCCGCTGCCTGTCCTGCGGCAACTGCTTCGAGTGCGACAACTGCTACGGGATCTGTCCGGACAACGCCGTGATCAAGCTCGGGCCCGGCCAGCGCTACGAGTTCAACTACGACTACTGCAAGGGCTGCGGGCTGTGCGTGTCCGAGTGCCCCTGCGGCGCGATCAAGCAGGTGCCCGAGGAGATCTGAGGCCCGGGCGGCTCAGGGGACCTGCCGCGGGCGCACCGGCAGCGGCACGTTGCAAAGCTCGATGCGGCCGGTCGGCTCGACGAACCACTCCTCGCGGCGGCTGCGCCGCGACTCCACCACCGCGGCGAAGCTCGCGCTGTCCGTGCGCAGCAGCTCGAGCGCGGTGCGCTCGCCGGGCGGCAGGTCCGCGGCGATGCGCGCGGCGCGGATCGGCGCCGCTTGTGCAGGGTCCACGTAGAAGCCCAGTGCCCCGGTGCCGCGCGGCAGCGAGGACAGGCGCTCGATGCCGTCGATTACGCGCCCGAGGAGCGTCACGTTGCGGTCGAGGTGGCGCGGCGCGTGGCCCGTGACGGCGTAGAGCTCCGTGCCGCCACCCGAGTCGGGCGCGACGTCGCGGCCGGCGCCGACCATGCCGTAGCAGTGGGCAAGCCAGGCCTGGCCGCTTTGCGGGTCGCGCGCGGCGGGGAACCCGCCCGAGAAGCCGGTCTCGGGCGCGTAGGTATCGGGATCGGGCAGCCGCGTGAACGGCAGGCCGGCCGCGGGCCGGCTGAACTCCGGGGGGAGGGAAGCCTTGCCTGCGCCCAGGGGCGCCCCGTCCGCGCGGTTCGCCCACTGCACAACGTAGTTGTCCTGGGACCGGACGACCGCGCTGCCGTCGAAATGGCCGGCGCGCACGAGCGCCTTCACGTTGGCCACGTGGGCCGGGGCGAAGTCAGGCGCGAGCTCGACGACCACGCGACCCGAGGAGACCTCCAGATAGAGCGTGTTCTCCGGATCCGGCACGCGCCACTCGGCGGGTGCGGACTGCGCCAGCACTTCGGCCATCGTGCGCGGCGGCGGCGCTTCGGCGAGCGGCGCGGCCGATGCGGCGATCAGGCATGGGGCAAGGCACCGGACCATGCCGCGGGACGAGGGGAAGAAGCGGAGCGGACGGCTCATGCGTCGTTCACGCCGGTGACGGCCGGCGCAGCACCATGACGACCAGGGTGACGATCGTGAGCGGTATCACGAAGCCGAGCATCACCGACGAGTAGGGCGCGAGCGCGCCGTGCTGCTGTGCGGCCAGGATCAGGTACGCGACGTAGGCGCCGTAGTAACCGAGGAAGAGCCCGCCCTCCCAGCGCGCGATCTCGCGCCCGGTCAGGAACACCGGCAGGCACGCGAGCGCCACCGCGAGCATCACCCACAGGTCGAAGTTCAGCGCCGCCGTCGGCACCGGCAGGCCGCCGAGGCCCGTCGCGCCGGCCGTGATGGACGTAATGCCGGCGCAGCCGAGGATGTTGAAGGTGTTGCTGCCCACGACGTTGCCCACGGCGATGTCGCGCTCGCCCTTGATGGCCGCCATCACCGAGGTCGCGACCTCCGGCATCGACGTGCCCGCGGCGATGATCGTCAGGCCGATCACGAGGTCGCTGACGCCGAAGGCGCGCGCGAAGGCGACGGCCGCGGTCACCAGCCAGTCGGAGCCGAGCACCAGCAGCACGAGTCCGGCGACGACGAGCGCGAGCTGCACCGGCAGGCGCGAGTCCCAGCCGCCCGGCGCGGCCGGCTTGAAGGCCTCGGAGTACTCGTCCTTCGCCGCCTGGGTCTGCTGCCGCGACTGGCGGATGAGGAACACGGTGTACGCGGCGAGCGCGGTCACGAGCAGCGCCCCGTCCGCCACGCCGACCACGCCGTCGAGGCTCATGACGAGCAGCGCCAGCGAGGCTGCGATCATGATCGGCACCTCCTGGCGGATCAGCTGCACGTCCACCACGAGCGGCGTGATGAGCGCCGACAGGCCCAGGATGAACAGCACGTTGAAGACGTTGCTGCCGACGACGTTGCCGACGGCGAGCTCGGTCTGGCCGTCCGCGACAGCCCCCAGCGACACCGCAAGCTCCGGCGAGCTCGTGCCGAACGCGACGATCGTGAGGCCCACGACGAGCGGCGAAATGCCGAAGGACAGCGCCAGCTTCGAGGCGCCGCGGACGAGCAGCTCGGCGCCTGCGACCAGCGCGGCGAGGCCGGCGAGGAACAGCAGTGCGGTCAAGGTCAGGGACTCCCGGCCGGGACCCTCCGGCGCGCCAGGCTTCGCGTGCCGGAATCAAGTCCCGGAGTGCAACGACGATGGGCGAACTATACAGGCGCGGCCCGGGAGTTCGCAGCGGCGCAGCGCGCCAGGGCGGTGGCGCAAGGGACCAGGGATCGGTCAGGCTGCCGGCTCGAGCGCTTCCGCGTTGCCGAAGAGTGTCTCGAGGGGCTGGGGCCGTCCGAGCGCGTAGCCCTGCCCGAACATGACGCCGAGCTCGCGCAGGCGCTCGAGGATCGCCCGGCTCTCGACATACTCGGCCACGGTGGAGATGCCCATGCTGCCGGCGAGCGCCGTGACGGCCTTCACCAGCGCCTCGGAGCGCGGATTGTCGATCATGTCGCGGACATAGGAGCCGTCCAGCTTGATGACGTCCACGTCCAGCGCCTTCAGGTAGGCCAGCGAGTTGACGCCCGTGCCGAAGTCGTCGAGGGCGAACCGGCAGCCGCGCGACTTGAGCCGGCGGATGAGGTCCTGGGGCCGCCCCAGGTCGGCGGCGGCGGCGGACTCGGTGACCTCGAAGGAGAGCCATTGGCCGTCGATGGCCATGGCGCTCATCTGCTCGAGCAGCCACTCGAGGAAGCCGGCGTCGCACAGCGTCGGGCCGCTCAGATTGATCGAGAAACGCAGCCCCGCGTCGCTGACGTGGCCACGATGGACGTCCAGCAGCGAGAAGGCTTCGATCACGACGGCGCGGTCTATCAGCGGCAGCAGCTGGTAACGGATCGCAGCGGACATGAACGCGGCTGGCTCGACGACGCGGCCGTCCTTGTCCTCCATGCGCGCGAGCAGCTCGTAGGCCACGGGCCGGGCGTCCGGATCCGCCAGCGGCACGATCGGCTGCGCGAACACGCGCAGGCGCCCGTCGTCCAGCGCGTCGCGGAGGCTGCCGATCATGAAGACATCCTCGCGCCGGCGGATGATGCTCTGGTCCGCCTCCTGGTAGACCTCGACGCGGTTGCGGCCGCGGTCCTTGGCGGCCTTGCAGGCGAGCTCGGCCGCGGCCAGCGCGTGCTGCAGGTCCTGGCGTTCGCGGGCGAGGGGTGCGGCGCCCCATGAAATGGTGACCGGCACCCGCCGGTCCGCGCCGGAGTCGTCGCGGTGAGCGACGCATTCCCGGATGCGATCGGCGACGGCCCGGGCCTGGGGCAGCGTGCAGCCGAGCAACAGCACGGTGAAGCGGTCGCCTGAAAGGCGTGCGGCGATCCCGCGCACGCCGTCCATGCTCTGCTGGATGCTGGCGCCCACGTGGGCGATCGCCCGATCACCGGCACCGAAGCCGAAGCGGTCGTTGACCACGTGGAGCTGGTCGATGTCGCCGTAGAGCACGCAGGCCGGATGCGCGGATGCTGCTTCCAGCAGGGCGCCCCGTGCCTGCCGGTCGAACGCCGAGTAGGCAAGCAGGCCGGTCAGTGCGTCGGTCTCCCCGACGAAGGTCGGGCCGATCACGATGGCGACCCGGCTCGCCCGGCGCAGGGCACGCTCGTCGAGCGGCTCGGCTTCGGGGCGGCTGATGCCCACGAGCAGGCCGGCGAGCGTGCCGCTGCCGTCAACGAACGGCACGGCCAGCACCCGGCAGACCAGCGGCCCGCCCGGGGACAGCCGGATCTTGTTCTGCACGAATCCTTCGCGGCGGGAGGCCGCCTCGCGGAACAGCTGCTCGCCGAGATGGCGCAGCTGCTCCTCGGCGAAGGCGCGGTCGTCGGGACTGTCCGCCCAGCACAGTGACAGGCGCGGGCCGGGCGCGAGGAGCGCCAGGGCCGTGCAGCCGACGTGCGGCCGGGACGCGCGAAGGACGTCCAGCAGGGCTGTGGCGTGGGACTCAACGGGCAACTTTCTGGCCCCTGCGCGGCTGTCGCGCTTCCATGACGTGGCTACCCTCGGCCGGCGTCGTCGCCGCGCCTTCCGGGCCCGGCGAACGTTTCGCCAAGCTTAGTGCGCGTCCTCGCGGGGGCCGGGATCTGGGTCTCATGTCCCGGCGGGGGCGCGGCCGGCCGGCGGAAAATGAGACCTGCGTCGCAGGTAGCGTGCGCGGGCGAAGCGCCAATGCTACCGTTCCGGCTCCGCGGCCGGCGTGCCCGGACCGCGACGCCAGCACTCGCCCGACGGAGAGTCGACAGTCCGATGAAAGAGTCGCAGAACAGCCGCAGTCCGGGGGCGACTCGCGGGACCCGCGCCCTGCCCGTGCACCGGTTCATGGCGCTCGAGCCCGGGCCGCGGCTCATCGTCACGGGCGCGGTGCACGGCAACGAGATCGCCGGCACGGAGGCGATCCGCCGCGTGCTGGCCGAATTCGAGCGCGACGAGATCGAGATCGTGCGCGGCGCCGTGACCCTCGTCCCGGTCTGCAACCCGCTCGCCTACCGGCGCGGCACGCGGATGGGCGACCGCAACCTGAACCGGCGCCTCCAGCCGGCCGCCGAGCCGGCGGTGTACGAGGATCGCATCGCCAACGTGCTCTGCCCGCTGCTCGCCGAGCACGACGTGCTGCTCGACCTGCACAGCTTCCGCACGCCGGGTCAGCCGTTCGTGATGCGCGGTCCCGCGGACAACGACGGGCCGCTCGAGCCCTTCCGCCATGCCGAGGCCGAGGCGCGCCTCGCCGCCCACCTCGGCGCCCGGCGCGTCGTGGACGGCTGGATGGACGTCTACGCGGCGGGCGTGGCGGCGCGCCGCCGGCGGGCGCTCACGCCCGGGGCGGTGTTCGAGGACCCTGCCTACGGCGTGGGCACCACGGAGTACATCCGCTCGACCGGCGGCTACGGCGTGACGCTGGAGTGCGGCCAGCACGACGACCCAAAGGCGCCAGCCTTCGCGTGGCGAGCCATCCGCAATGCGCTGGCGCTGCTCGGCCTGGTGGACGAGCCCGTGCAGCCGCCGGCAGGCCCGCTCGAGTGCCTTGCGCTCGTCGAGGTGCACGACCGCTTCGCGGAGGACGACCGCTTCGAGAGGCCCTGGAAGAGCTTCGACCCGGTGGCGGCCGGCGAGCGCATCGCCCTGCGCGCCGACGGCAGCGAGCTGTGTGCGCCCGTGGATGGCTACGTGGTGTTCCCGGACGCAGGCGCGCAGCCGGGCCACGAGTGGTTCTATTTCGCGCGGCCGAGCGACCGGCCGCTGTAGCGCCCGGTCAGAGCGGCCTTGCCGCTGCGAACAGGCCCGGCCGCCCCGGGTCGTTGTAGAGGACCCGCGGTCCCTCGTCGGTGACGATGTCCGTGGCGCCGTCGCCGTCGAGATCGGCGGCCACGATGTAGAGCACCTGGTCTCCCGTGCCGTAGCGGCCCGCGCGCACGAATCGCCCGGGCTGTAGCGGGTCCTGCAGGTAGAGCTGCACGACGGACTCGAGGTCGTTCACGAGGCCCGCCACCGCGGCCGAGACGGCGATGTCCGGCCGCCGGTCGTTGTTGAAGTCGGCGACACAGCCCACGTGCGCGATGTCGTCCATCGCGTGGAAGATGCCGGGGCGGAAATGGCCCGGCCGTGCCGCATCCGCCAGCAGCACGGTCATGCCGGAGCCCTTGCCGTCGATGCCGTCGTTCGCGACGACGAGATCGGGCCGGCCGTCGGCGTCGAGGTCGGCGGCGGCCACGTGCCGCGGCCGCTGGCCCGCCTCGATGCGCACGGCCGGCAGGAAGCTGCCTTCGACGACGGGATCCTGCAGGGCGAGGTACAGGCCCGCCCGGGCCGGATCGGACGACCACGAGGCCAGCAGCAGGTCGGTGCGGCCGTCTGCGTTCACGTCCGCCGCAGCCACGCTCGTACCGCCCGGTCCGAGCGGAACGTGCACGGCGCCGCCGAAATCGCCGGGCGCAGCTGCTTCCTGCAGGAGCACGGCCGCGCCGCCGGGCGATCGCGAGTTGAGGGCGATCGCCAGGTCGTTGCGCCCGTCTCCGTCGACGTCGGCCGGCGCGGTTTCATAGGGGGCGCGCGGGGTGGAGAAGCTGCGTGCCGCATGGAAGCGGCCGGGCTGGGTTCCATCCTGCTCGAGCAGCCACACGCGGTCGCCGTCGGGGGTCGCGACGACGAGGTCGCGGAGGCCGTCCGACGAAAGGTCGGCCGCTGCGATGCCCCAGGGATCGGCGCCGACGTCGTAGCGGACGGCGGCGGCGAAGCTGCGCGGAGAGGCAGCCTCGTGGAGGTAGACCCGGACCGTGCCGGGGTGAGGCGGCGGACCCGCGACGTAGGTGTTCGCGACGGCAACGTCCAGCCGTCCATTGCCGTCGAGGTCGGCCGCAACGACGCCGACCTGCAGGTCGAAGGCCGGAATGATGCTGCTGCCACCGCCGCTGCCGCCACCCCCGCCTCCGCAGCCGCCGACAGCCAGGACTGCGGCGAGCGGAGCCGCCGCGCTCAAGGCGCGAACGAGACGCGTACGCATTGCCTCCACTCCTCTTCCCCGTCGAGTGGGGGAATGGGGCCGGGTCGGGTGCATTGCAATCGTGGCACGCGGCGATGCCGCCGGCGCCCACGGGCGCGCCACCTGTGCGCGGCTTTGCTAGGCGACCGACTGCTGGCGCGTCCGAGCGTCGACCCTGAAGCGCCCCGTGGCGGTGAGCCAGTCGTCCCGGCGCGCGCGCCGGAGCTCGGCGCGCCGCGCGGCGAAAGGCATCTCGGCCAGCGCCTCGAGCGAACAGGCCGGCGAGAACAGGAAGCCCTGTCCCGCGACGCAGCCGAGGTCCAGCAGCTTCTCCACCTGGTCTTCCTGCTCGATGCCCTCGGCGACGGTCTCGAGGCCGAGCGTGGCCCCGAGCATGACCACGGCGCGTGCGAGCTCGGGGCCGTCGTCCTGGTCCGACAGGCGGCTGACGAAGGAGCGGTCGATCTTGAGGATGTCGATCGGGAAGCGGTGCAGGTACGACAGCGACGAGTAACCCATGCCGAAGTCGTCGATGGCGAGCCGCACGCCCAGCGCCTTCAGCCTGCGGAAGATCTCGAGGTTCGCGTCGGTATTGTGCATGACCGAACTCTCGGTCAGCTCGATCACGAGGTTGCCGGGCTCGAGGCCGGACTCCTGCAGCGCGCGGCCGACGTCGCCTGCGAGGTCGCCGTGCTGCAGGTGGCGGCCGGAGACGTTGACCGTGACGCGCAGCGAGTCGCCGCCGGCGACCGCGCCGCGCCAGGCGCGGATGCGGCGACAGGCGTCGAGCAGCACCCACTGGCCGAGCCTGACGATCTGGCCGGATTCCTCCGCCGCCGGGATGAACCGCAAGGGCGGGATGATGCCCAGCTCCGGGTGCCTCCAGCGCACCAGCGCCTCGGCGCCGAGCAGCTCGCGCGTGTTCAGGTCCACGAGCGGCTGGAACTCGAGGAAGAATTCGCCGCAACGGAGCGCCCGCTCGATGTCCTCCTCGAGGCGCAGGCGCTCGCGAAGCTGCTCCTGCATGTGCGGCTCGAAGACGACGAACCTGCCTTTTCCCGTGGACTTCGCCTGGTACATCGCGATGTCGGCGTTGCGCAGGAGCTGCTCGCCGTTCTCGTCGGGCTGCGGGAACGCGACGCCGATGCTCGCGGCGAGGTGGCATTCGGTGCCGTCGAGCAGCAGCGGCTCGCGCAGGGCGCCGGCGATGGTCTCCGCCAGCCGCTCGACCTCCAGCGTCCCGGTGATTCCCTCGATCAGGATCGCGAACTCGTCCCCACCGAGCCGCGCGACGGTGTCCGCGGAGCGCGTGCACTTCACCAGACGCTGCGCCGCGGTCTGCAGCAGGCGGTCTCCCGCGTCGTGGCCGAGCGTATCGTTGACGTTCTTGAAGCTGTCGAGGTCCAGGAACATCACGGCGACCTGGCGCCCCGACCGGCCGGCGAGGGCGAGGGCGTGCTCGACCCGGTCGCGGAACAGGCTCCGGTTGGCGAGCAGCGTCAGCGGGTCGTGGAACGCGAGCTGCCGCAGCTGTTCCTCGAGCGCCTTGCGCTCGCTGACGTCGCGGAAGTTGAGCGCGAGGCCGCCGACGGCCGGGTCGTCCAGCAGGTTGCTGCCGACGCTCTCGAGGGTATAGCGGCGCGTGCCATTGCCGACGATGAACTCGACCGGGCCGACGGCGCGGCCACGCGTCGCGGCCGCCTCGGAGAGGAAAGCTGCCAGCCGCTCGCGGTCGAGGTCGGTCCACAGGTCCAGGAGGTTGCGGCCCACCAGCTCCGAGGGCCGTCGCTCCAGCACGCGTTCCGCCGCCGGGGAGGCGAAGCGCACGCAGCCGTCCGCATCGGTGATCATGATCACGTCGGAGGAGTTGCGGATCAGCGAGGCGTAGCGCGCCTCGACGAGCCCGGCGGCGCGACGTTCCCTCGATGCCGCGTCGTCCCGCAGGATCGCGCCCTGCCGCAGCATGACGAGGAGCGTCAGCACGAAGATGACGATGGTCAGGGTCGTGCCCGGGTTGTCCGCGCGGTCGCTTTCGAAATAGACCAGCACCAGGAAGGACACCAGCATCGCGACGTAGGGCAGGCCCTGGGCCGGGCTCGCGCTCGCGGGCGCGCCGGGCATCGGCACCTCGCGCAGGTGCTCGCGCGCCGCGGCGCCGAGGCCGACGTAGCAGGACAGGTAGATCGCGTCTGAGACGCTCCCCGGCAGGTACTCGCCCGACACCTTGGACATCGCCCAGACGATGTCGGCGAGGAACATGGCCGAGAAGCCGATGGTCAGCAGCAGAAGCGTGCGGCGCCCGAGCGGGCCACCGCCCGAGTTCATCAGCAGCACCCCGAAGGCGAGCAGCATCAGGCAGTTGAGGCTGATGTAGGCCTGGGACAGGACGTAGCGGAGCAGGTGCGTGCCCGGGTCCGCGGCGGCCGACGGCTGGATCACGAAGTACCAGAAGAAGGCGCCGAAGCCGAGCGTGAGGATCGTGCCGTCGAGGGCGACCCGGCCCCAGGGCACGGCCGTGGCGCTCGTGCGAAGCGCGGTCAGCACCGCCGCGAAGACGAGCGGGTAGAAGGCGAGGAAGAAGACCTCACCCGGCGAAGGGAACGGGTCGTGGCCGAACAGCCAGTAGGTCGAGTGGATCAGGTTGCCGACGCTGTACGAGGCGAGGGCGCCGCCGAGCAGCAGCCAGACCCTGCGCGCCGGGGCCTCGGAGCAGCCGCGCGCGGCCGCGAACGCGAGGACCGCGGTCAGCACGCTGGCGATGGAGTCGGAGTAGAGGTTGAAGGTCGCGAGGACGCGGGAATCGCCGTGGTCCACGAAGGTCGCGACGATCGCGAGCGTCACGTAGGCGATGAGGCCGATCGCAACACGGCCGACGCGCCCGGCCGCGAAGGGCTCGGGCGATGCGTCGACGGGCGGCGGCTGTGGTGGGCTCATCGTGTGGCGTACCGTCGTGCCGCGCGGCGTCGGGGCCCCAATGGCGGGCCGGCGGCCCGGACTATGTAACCCGCGAGGTGGCGCCCCGACCGTGAAGCGCATCAGGAAACGGGCGCGGCGTGCGCGGGGCGGGTCCCCGCATCCGGACTGCCGCGGCGCCTGGGGGTCGGTCCTCGACGCCGGGCGGCCCCGCAGCCGTCTTCGCGAGGCATCCCGTCGCGGCTGCGGGCAGAATGGGGGGCACCCACCCGCCCTCATGCCCGTACATGGTCGACGTCCTCGCCGCCCTGATCCCGGTGTTTGCGATCATTGCCGTCGGCGCGCTCCTGCGCCGGCTGAAGTTCATCGCGGACGACGGCTGGCGCGCGCTCGAGCGCGTGATCTACTTCGTGCTCTTCCCATGCTTCCTGTTCGGCGCCATCGCCTTCGCGGACTTTTCCGGCGAGCCCGTCGGGCGCATGGCGCTGCTGCTCGGCGCGGCGATGATCGCCATGGCCGCGCTGGCGTACCCGTTCCGGGCACTGCTGCGGCTCGACGGGCCGGCGTTCACCAGCCTGTTCCAGGGCGCGGTGCGCTGGAACAGCTACGTCGCGCTCGGCGCCATCGCGGCGGTGCTCGGGCCACCGGGCCTGGCGCTCGCCGCCGTCGCCGTCGCGGTCATGGTGCCGCTCGCCAACGTGCTGAGCGTCGTCGTCCTGCTGCATCACGCCGGGAGCGGTGGCGCCGACCTCGCGCTGCTGGCGCGGCTGCTGTCGCGCAACCCGCTGGTGGTGGCGAGTTTCGCCGGCATCCTGGTGCAGGCGCTGGGGCTGCCGGTGCCGCAGGTGGCCGCAACGACGGTCCAGCTCATCGGTGGCGCCGCGCTGCCGCTGGGGCTGCTCGCCGTCGGGGCCAATCTCGACCTCGGCGAGGCCCGCAGCAAGGCCGCCCCGATCGCCGCCGCCACCGTCCTCAAGCTGCTGGCGATGCCGGCGCTCGTCTGGGCCGGCAGCGTCGCGCTCGGTGTCGAGTCGGCCGCCCGCACCGCCGCCCTGCTGTGCGCCGCTGTGCCCGGCGCGTCCTCCTCCTACATCCTCGCCCGGCAGCTCGGTGGCGACGCGCCGCTCATGGCCAACATCACCACCGCGCAGACGCTGGCGGCGATGGCGACGATGCCGCTCGTGCTCTGGGCGTTCTCCTGACGGCTCACCGCGCGACGGAGCCGGGGCCGCGCTGGCGTCTGTTAGCATTCGCGGCAGGATCCGTCCAGGCGGCCATACATCCGGAGCTGGAACCATGAACGTCTTTCGCAAGATCGGGCCCGTCGCGGCCGCCATCCTGGCTCTGTCCGCGGTCCCCGCTTCCGCGGAGGTGCCCGCCGGCCAGGACCGCGCGGTGATCACGCGGCTGTCCGATCTGCCGACCTACAGCTATCCGATGCCCGTCAGGCCCAGCGAGATGGTGCGCGACCCGGCCGCCGTGCGGGCATTGGCCGAAGCCATAGAGAGGGACGTCCGCGCGGATCTCGCCCGATTCGACATCCAGGACGTGACGGCGGTACGCCGCATGCATGGCACGCTGCTGACCATCGCCATGCTGAAGGGCGACGACGCGGAGGCGTCGAAGCAGCTCCTGATCGTGCGCGAGATGCAGGAGAAGCCGTCGGCAAGGCTGACGAGCGGCCGCATCTCGGAGGCGCTCATCGCCGCCCGCCGGGGCTCGCCGGGTGAGTTCGCCGCGACGCTCGAGAGCCACCTCGAGTCGGCACTGGGCTCCCTGCCCTGGGAAGTCGTCGAGGACGACCTGCAGGGCACCAAGGGCTACCTCGAGTACGTGTCCGAGGGCCTTGTCGTCGGCAGTCTCGAGTCGTCTCTCGACCCGCCGGCCCTGGAGTCGCGCGCGCTGAGCCAGCAGCTTGCGGACAACATCCTGGGGGCGGCGTACACGCTCACGGTGATCCTGCCGAACAAGCCGGCGCTGCTCGCGGCGTACGCGGCGGTGGTGGACTCCCACAAGGAGGCGCGCAAGCCCGACATCTGGGCGGCGCGTGACGTGAGCCTGGATCCCTCGTCGCGCCTCTCGCCGGTGGGTGTCGCCGTCTGGGATTCGGGCATCGACTTCGGCATCGCCGCGCTCGGCGACCGCGCCTGGGTCAACGGCAAGGAGATCCCCGGCAACGGCGTGGACGACGACGGCAACGGCCTCGTGGACGACGTCAACGGCATCGGGTTCACCCTGCACGGCGACTACACCCCGGAACTGCTGTTCCCGATCAGCAGTGTTGGTGCGGATCCGGCTGTCTACCAGCAGTACTCGAAGGGTTTCAGCGACCTGCAGGCCAGCGTGGACAGCGCCGAGGCGACGGAGCTCAAGCAGAAGCTGTCGTCGCTGCCGAAGGACGAGTACCAGCCTTTCGTCGAGGGCCTGAGCGCCTACGGGAACTATGCGCACGGGACCCACGTTGCGGGCCTCGCCGTCGCGGGCAACCCGGCCGCGCGGCTGATGGCCGCCCGCATCACCTTCGACCACCGGGTGATCGGCGACCGGCCCACCATCGCGCAGGCCTACAGGGACTCGTATGCCGCCGTGCGCACGGTCGACTACTTCGTCGAGCATGGCGTCAAGGTCGTGAACATGAGCTGGGGCGGCGACCTCGCGGGCATCGAGGCCGCGCTCGAGCAGACCGGCGCCCCGGGAACGCCGGAGGAGCGCCGGGCGCTGGCGCGCAGGATCTACGACATCGGCTACAAGGCGCTGCTCGAGGCCATGCGGGACGCGTCCGGCGTGCTCTTCGTGGTCGCCGCGGGCAACAGCGACAACAACGTGGAATTCGACGAGGTCTACCCGAGCTCGATCAAGCTGCCGAACGTCATGGTTGCCGGCGCGGTGGACCAGGCCGGCGACGAGACCTCGTTCACCAGCTTCGGCAATTCGGAAGTCTTCGCCAACGGCTTCGAGGTGGACAGCTACGTCCCCGGCGGCGCGCGGCTCAAGTTCAGCGGCACCAGCATGGCGGCGCCCAACGTCACCAACCTCGCGGCCAAGCTGTGGGCCGTCTACCCGGATCTCACGGTGGCCGAGGTCCGGCAGCTGATCGTGGACGGCGCCGACGAGAAGCAGGCCGGCGATCGCGCGATCCGCCTGATGAACCCGGCACGGACGATGGAGCTCGCCGCACGGCGCGCGGCGAACTGACGGGACGGGAGTCCGCCCGCCCGGCCGCTGCCGCAGCCACCGCCTGCAACGAGAAAGGCCCCTTGCGGGGCCTTCCTGGGTCATCGATTCTGCTGAACCGCCGGCTCAGTCCTCGATCAGGAAGCTCCTGAGCTGCTCGCTGCGGCTCGGGTGGCGCAGCTTCCGGAGCGCCTTCGCCTCTATCTGGCGGATCCGCTCGCGGGTGACGTCGAACTGCTTGCCGACTTCCTCGAGCGTGTGGTCCGTCGTGAGGTCGATGCCGAAGCGCATGCGCAGGACCTTGGCCTCCCGCGGCGTGAGCTGCGACAGCACGCCGTGCACCGTCTCGCGCAGCGACTCGCCGGTCGCCGAGTCGAGGGGGCTCTCGGCCGCGGTGTCCTCGATGAAGTCGCCGAGGTGCGAGTCCTCGTCGTCGCCGATCGGAGTTTCCATCGAGATGGGCTCCTTGGCGATCTTGAGCACCTTGCGGACCTTGTCCTCGGGCATCTCCATGCGCACCGCCAGCTCGTCCGGCGTCGGCTCGCGGCCCATCTCCTGCAGCATCTGCCGGCTGATGCGGTTCAGCTTGTTGATGGTCTCGATCATGTGCACCGGGATGCGGATGGTGCGCGCCTGGTCGGCGATCGAGCGCGTGATGGCCTGGCGGATCCA
>JALORP010000063.1 GCA_025458865.1 Steroidobacteraceae bacterium
GCCGATGTTGCCCTCCTGGATGAGGTCCAGGAACTGCAGGCCGCGGTTCGTGTACTTCTTGGCGATGGAGATCACGAGGCGCAGGTTGGCCTCGACCATTTCCTTCTTCGCGCGCCGCGCCTTGGCCTCGCCGGTCGCGAGCTCGCGGTTCACTTCCTTGATGTCGTGGATGGACAGGTGGAGCTGCTTCTCCATCGCCTTCAGCGCCTGCTGGCGCGACACCACCTCGTCCTTGAGCTTGCCGAGCGGGGCGGAGTGCTTGCGCTTGGCGCGCACGTGCTTGTCGATCCAGCGCGTGTTGGTCTCGTTGCGCGGGAAGGTGGTGATGAAGTCCTTGCGGGGCATGCCGGCCTGGCGAACGCACACGAGCATGATCTCGCGCTCGAGCCGGCGGACCTCGTCGAGGTGGCCGCGCAGGTTGGTGATCAGCGCGTCGAACATGCGCGGGGAGAGCTTGAGCTCCATGAACATGTCGGCGAGCTTCTTGCGCGTCTTGACGATCTTCGGGTCCTTCGGGCCCTTCTCGTCGAGGCCCTTCACGACCTGGTTGTAGGCGCGCTGGATGGCGGTGAAGCGGCGCGCCGCCTCCTCGGGATCCGGGCCGGTGTCCACGGCTTCCTCGTCGCCATCCTCGTCGACGTCGTCGTCGTCGAGGTCGGACTCCTCGCGCTCGAGCTCGAGCTTGGGGTTCGTGGGCTGGGCGATTTCGTCCGGCGCGTTCGGGTCGATGAAGCCGGTGATGATGTCGATCAGCCGGCCCTGGCCGCCCTTCACGGGCTCATAGGCCTTGAGGATCAGGTCGTAGGTGGCCGGGTAGTAGGCCAGCGCGTGCTTGACCTGCTCGAGGCCCTCCTCGATGCGCTTGGCGATGCGGATCTCGCCCTCGCGGGTGAGCAGTTCGACCGTGCCCATCTCGCGCATGTACATGCGCACGGGGTCGGTCGTGCGGCCGAACTCGGAGTCCGCCGTGGCGAGCGCCGCGGTGGCTTCCTCGACGGCTTCCTCGTCGGCCGCCGCCGCCGAGTCGGCGAGGAGCAGCGAAGTCGCATCCGGTGCCTTCTCGTACACCGTGATGCCCATGTCGTTGATCGTGTTGACGATGTCTTCGATCTGCTCCGGGTCGACGATCTCCGGCGGGAGGTGGTCGTTGACCTCGGCGTAGGTCAGGTAGCCCTGCTCCTTGCCGCGGGCAATGAGGAGCTTCAGCTGCGACTGGCGGTCGTCGGCGATCGTCGGTGCCTTTTTCTCGCTCAAGGGGAGACCTCGCGCCGGCAAAAGTAAAGCCGTCCATTATACATGCGGATGCCGGGTTAGATGCGACCCGCGGCGGTTCGTTTCAAGCGCTGTCCGGCGGGCGGCCGGGCGTTGCCCGGCGTTTCAGAAGTGCTTGAAATTCCTGCTGTTCTTCGGCGGTGAGCTTGTGTTCCCGGGACCGGGCGATGAGTTCGTCCAGCCGCCGTTCCGGCCCGTGCTCGGAGATGAGCTTGCCTACGGCCGTCCTGAGCTCCCGGGCAGCCCCGGCGGCGTCCGTCACCAGGGACTCGGCGCCGGCCAGCTCCAGCAGCCGCCCGCCCTCGGGCCGGTCGCGCCAGCGCTCGACCAGCCGGGCCGTGGTCAGGTCCGGCTCCGCCTGGGCGGACCGGAGCAGCTCCACCAGCACCTCGACGCCCTTGATGGGCAGGGCCGCCAGGGGTGCGAGGTCGGTGACGGTCTTTGCGGCGGCAGGGTAGTGCAGCACCAGCAGGATGGCCTGGGTCAGCAGCGGTCGGCGGCCCGCGCTCATGGGCCGGCGCGCGTCGCGCGGGGCTGGCGCCGGGGACTGCCCTTCGTCCAGGCCCAGCAGCTGGGCGAGGCGTCCGGCCGGCATGCGCACGTCCTGCGCGAGGCGCTCGAGCAGCAGCTCGCGGTAAACGCCCTCCGGCACCCGCTGCGCCAGCGGCCGCGCCAGCTCGGCGAGCTTCGCCCGCCCGTCCACCGACGACAGGTCGACCTGCGCCGTAAGCTCGCCGACGAGGTACTCCGACAGCGGCATGGCGCCGGCGATGCGCGCCTCGAAGGCCTCGGCGCCCTCGCCGCCGACCAGCGAGTCCGGGTCCTGGCCTTCCGGCAGGAACAGGAAGCGCAGCTGCCGGCCCTCGCGCGCGTGCGCGAGCGAGTTCTCGAGGGCGCGCCAGGCGGCGCTGCGGCCGGCGCGGTCGCCGTCGAAGCAGAAGACCACTTCGCCGCAGACCCGGAACAGCCGGTTCAGGTGCTCGGGCGTGGTCGCCGTGCCGAGCGTGGCCACGCTGTAGGCGATGCCCGACTGCGCGAGGCGCACCACGTCCATGTAGCCCTCGACCACCAGCAGCCGGTCGATGCTCCTGAGCGACTGGCGCGCCTCGTACAGGCCGTAGAGCTCGCGCCCCTTGTGGAACAGCGGGGTTTCCGGGGAGTTGAGGTACTTGGGCTCGCCCGCGTCGATGATCCGCCCGCCGAAGGCGATGGTCCGGCCGCGCAGGTCGCGGATGGGGAACATGACCCGGTCGCGGAAGCGGTCGTAGTGGCCCGCGTCGCGCCCGCCGCTGCGCTCGATGACCAGCCCGGCCTCCAGGAGGCGCTGCACCTTCTCGGGGCTGCCGCCGAAGCGGCGCAGCACGGAGTCCCAGGCGTCGGGCGCGTAGCCGATGCCGAACTTGACGCAGGTCTCCGTCGTGAGCCCGCGGCGCCTGAGGTAGTCGCGGGCGCGCGGCGCGTCGCGCAGGCAGTCGCGGTAGTACTGCGTGACCTGGCCGAGCAGCTCGTAGAGGTCCTCGCCGGGCCGCTCGCGCGGGCCGCGGCCGTCGTCCTCGCGCGGCACCTCGAGGCCCAGCCGGCCGGCGAGCTCGTCGACCGCGTCGGGGAAGGGGAGCTTGTCGTGCTCCATGAGGAATCCGAGCGCGGTTCCGTGCGCGCCGCAGCCGAAGCAGTGGTAGAACTGCTTGTCGGGGCTCACCCAGAAGGACGGCGTCTTCTCGCTGTGGAACGGGCAGCAGGCCTTCCACTCGCGGCCCGCCTTCTTGAGCTGCACGCGGCTGCCGACCACCTCGACGATGTCGGTGCGGGCGATCAGCTCGTCGATGAAGGACTGGGGGATCCGGCCGGCCATCTGCCCCCCGGTGAGCGGTCGCGACTCAGCCGCCGAGCGCGGCCTTGATCCTCGCGGAGAGGGCGCCCATGTCGCAGCGCCCCTGGGCCTTCGGCTTCACGAGCGCCATCACCTTGCCCATGTCCTTGAGCGAGGCGGCGCCCGACTCGGCGATGGCGGAGCCGACGAGCGCGTCGATCTCGGCTTCGGAAAGCTGGGCGGGGAGGTAGTCGGAGAGCCAGGCGATCTCGGCGGATTCCTTCGCCACCAGGTCGGCGCGGCCGCCGGCCTCGAACTGGGTCACCGAGTCCTTGCGCTGCTTGATCATCTTGTCGATGACCGAGAGCACCTGCGCGTCGTCGAGCTGGATCCGCTCGTCGACTTCGCGCTGCTTGATGCCGGCCTGGAGCATGCGGATGAGCCCGAGGCGATCTTTCTCGCCCGAGCGCATCGCGTTCTTCATGTCCTCGGTGATGCGGGCCTTGAGGGACATCGGGCCCCGGATCAGCGCGCGGCGCTGCGCATACCTTCGCGCGCAAGCTTCTTGAGGTGGCGCTTCACGGCGGCCGCCTTCTTGCGCTTACGCTCCTGGGTCGGCTTCTCGTAGAATTCGCGGCGGCGCAACTCGGTCAGCACGCCAGCCTTTTCGCAGGCACGCTTGAAGCGACGCAGCGCGGCGTCGAAGTATTCGTTCTCACGGATGCGGACGCTGGGCATTCGAACCTCGAATCGGACCTGCCAACACCCCGGCCTTCCGGGGCGAAAGAGCCGGAAATTGTAGTGACCTCCGGTCCAGAAAGCAAAACCCCCGGGTTCGGCCTGCCCGGGAGCGGGGAGAGACCCCTTTCCCAAGGCGGCATTTCCGGGCGTACCTGGCCGCCCGGGGAGGAGGGCCTGCGCCCCCATTTCCGGGTGCTGGGGATCGAGTCCTCCTGCGACGAGACGGCGGCCGCCGTCTGGGACGCGGAGGCGGGGCTGCTGGCGCACGAGGTCTTCAGCCAGTTCGACCTGCACCGGGCCTTCGGCGGGGTGGTGCCGGAACTGGCTTCCCGCGACCACATCCGCCGGCTGCTGCCCATGGTGCGGACGGTCCTCGAAGCGGCCGGCACGACCCCGGCTGACCTGCGCGGGGTGGCCTACACCGCCGGGCCCGGCTTGATCGGCGCCCTTATGGTGGGCGCGGCGGTGGCCGAGAGCCTCGCCTATGCCTGGGGGGTGCCCGTGATCGGGGTTCACCACCTCGAGGGGCACCTGCTGGCGCCCATGCTGGAGCCCGAGCCGCCGGCTTTCCCCTTCGTCGCCCTCCTGGTCTCCGGCGGGCACACGATGCTCGTGGACGTCGAGGGGGTCGGCCGTTACCGGATCCTCGGCGAATCGCTCGACGATGCCGCCGGCGAGGCCTTCGACAAGACCGCGAAGCTGCTCGGCCTCGGCTACCCGGGCGGGGCGGCGCTCGCGGCGCTGGCCGAGCAGGGCCGGGGCGGCCGCTACGACTTCCCGAGGCCCATGCTCGACCGCCCGGGCCTCGACTTCAGCTTCAGCGGCCTCAAGACGGCGGCCATGCTCGCGCTGCGCGAGCGGCCGCTCGACGAGCAGGCGCGGGCTGACCTGGCCCGCGGCTTCGAGGATGCCGTCGTGGACACCCTCGTCGCCAAGGCCCTGCGCGCACTGGAGGCGACGGGCCGGCGCGCGCTGGTGGTCGCCGGCGGTGTCGGCGCCAACCGGCGGCTCAGGTCCCGGCTGGCCGAGGCGGCGGCGGCGCGGGGCGCGCGCGTGTACTATCCGCGCCCCGGCTTCTGCACGGACAACGCGGCGATGATCGCACTCGCGGGCGGGCTGAGGCTGCAGGGCGGCGAGCGGGCCGGGCTCGCGCTGCGCGCCCGCGCGCGCTGGCCGCTGGACGAACTGGCGCCGCCCCCACACTGACTCCGCGCGCCGGTCGCGCGCGAACGAGAGAGCCATGGACACGATCTTCCTCAAGGAACTGACGACCGAGACCGTCATCGGCATCTTCGACTGGGAGCGCGAGGTCAAGCAGACCATTGCGATCGACCTCGAGATGTCCGTGGACATCCGCCGCGCCGCGCGCACGGACTCGATCGCGGACACGCTCAACTACAAGGGCGTGGCCAAGCGCGTCCTCGCCTTCATCGAGGAGAGCCGGTTCCAGCTGGTGGAGACGCTGGCCGAGGAGATCGCGAGGCTGATCCTGCGCGAGTTCGGCGTCGAGCGCGTCAAGCTCACCCTGCACAAGCCGGGGGCCATCCGCCACTCGAAGGACGTGGGCGTGATCATCGAGCGGCGCCGCGAGGACCTCGAGAGTGCCTGAGGTCTTCGTCGCGGCCGGCAGCAATGTCCGGCCGCGCGAAAACCTGCGTCGCGCGCTGGCCCTGCTGCGGCAGACCTGGCCGGCGCTCAGGTCCTCGCAGGCCTGGCGCAACCCCGCCGTCGGCTTCGAGGGCGAGGACTTCGTGAACCTCGTGATCGGCTTCGACACGGACCTGCCGCTTCCGGCGGTGCTCGAGCGCCTGCACGCGGCGGAAGCGGCCTGCGGCCGGCCGCGCGAGGCCCCGAAGTGGGCGCCGCGCAGCATGGACCTCGACGTCCTGCTCTACGGCGCCGAGGTCGGCGAGTTCCCCGGCGCGGTCCTGCCGCGGCCGGACCTCGTGCGCCGTCCCTACATGCTGGGACCGATGGCGGAGATCGCGCCCGGGCTCGTGCACCCCACGCTCGGGCGCAGCATGGCGGAGCTGTGGGAGTCTTTCCCGAAGGACGGGCTCGTGATGACGCCCGTCGGCCTCGAGGGCGCGGATTGAGGCGCGCGCTAGGCGCCGCCGCCGAGGCTGCGCCCGCCGTCGATGGCGATGACCTGGCCCGTGACGTAGGGCGCCTCGGCCGCGAAGAAGAGCGCCGCGCGCGCGATGTCGTCCGGCGAGCCGGTGCGCTTGAGCGCCGTGCGACGGATGATCTTTGCCTGCAGTTCGGCGTCCATGTGGCCCTCGGGCCACAGCACCGGTCCCGGCGCGATCCCGTTCACGCGCACCTGCGGCCCGAGTTCGCGCGCGAGCGAGTAGGTGAGCATGATGAGCCCGGCCTTCGCCGCGCAGTACACGGGATGGCGCTTGAGCGGCCGCTGGCCGTGGATGTCCACCATGTTGATGATGAGGCCGCGCTGCAGGCGCAGCTGCGGCGCCGCGGCCTGCGAGAGGAACAGGGGCGCCTTGAGGTTCGTGCCCATGAGGTCGTCCCAGGCCCCGGGCGTGATCTCGCCGACCGGCGTGGGATAGAAGGTCGAGGCGTTGTTGACCAGGATGTCGAGCCGCCCGAAGGCGCCCGTGGCCGCTTCGACGAGCCCCGGCAGCGCAGCCACGTCCAGCAGGTCGGCCGCGTGGCCCAGCGCCGAGCCGGGGCGGGCCGCGTTCAGTTCCGCGAGCAGCGCCTCGGCGTCGCCCGAGGACGAACGGTAGTGCACGACCACGTTCGCGCCCGCCGCGTGGAAGCGCCGTGCGATCGTTGCGCCGAGGCGGCGCGCGCCGCCGGTGATCAGCGCGGTCTGGCCGGCGAGCGGGAAGCGTGGGTCGTTCATGGGGCGGATCCGGGCGCGTGCGCGGGACGCGCAACCTTAACCGATCGCCCCGGCGCGCGGCCATGCTGACGCCGCTCGACCTGCCGGCGCTCGCGCCCGACGAGGCCGAGCACTCCGAACGGGTCGCCGCCGCGATCGGTGAGGCCATCCGCGAGGCCGGCGGCTGGGTGCCGTTCTCCACCTTCATGCGGCTCGCGCTGTATGCGCCCGGCCTCGGGTATTACTCCGCGGGCGCGCGCAAGTTCGGGCCGGCGGGGGACTTCGTGACGGCGCCCGAGCTCACGCCGCTGTTCGCCCGCTGCCTCGCCACGCAGGTCGCGGAGGTCCTAGGGCGCTGCGGCGGGGGCGAAGTGCTGGAGGTCGGCGCCGGCAGCGGGGCGCTGGCGGCGGACCTGCTTGCCGCGCTCGCCGGGCGCGGGGCCCTGCCGGCGCGCTATCGCATCCTCGAGGTGAGCGGCGAGCTGCGCGAGCGCCAGCGGGCGACGCTCTCGGCCAGGGTCCCGGAGCTCGCCGCGCGCGTCGAGTGGCTCGACGCCCCGCCGCATTCGGCCTGGCGCGGGGTGCTGGTCGGCAACGAGGTGCTGGATGCGCTGCCGGTCGAGCGCTTCCGCGTGACTCGCGAAGGATTCGAGGCGATCGGCGTGGTGGCCGGCGCGTCGGGCGGCTTCGCCTTCGAGCCGCGGCCGGCGGACCCGCGGCTGGCCGACCGGCTCAAGGAGATCGCAGGCTCGTTGCCCGCGCCGCTGCCGGCGGGCTTCGAGTCCGAGGCCTGCCTGATGCTGCCGGCCTGGATCGGGTCGCTGGCCGCAGGACTTTCCCAGGGCGTGATGCTCTTCGTGGACTACGGCCTGCCGCGTGCGCAGTACTATCACCCCGCGCGCGACGGCGGCACGCTCTGCGGGTTCTTCCGCCACCGGCGGATCGGGGACGTGCTGGCCCGGCCGGGGCTGCAGGACATCACGGCCTGGGTAGACTTCACGGCGGTGGCGCAGGCGGCGGCCGCGGCCGGCCTCGGGGTGGCGGGATTCGCGACCCAGGCGCATTTCCTGCTGGCCACGGGGCTGGAGCGGGAACTGCAGCAGGCACCCGCGGCCGGCGCGGCGGGCGGGCTCGCGCGCAGCCAGGCGGTGGCGACATTGATGCTGCCCGGGGAGATGGGCGAGCGGTTCAAGGTGATCGCGCTCGCGCGGGGCGTGGACGGGCCGCTCGGCGGCTTCGCGTTTCGTGACCTGGCGGACCGGTTGTAGGAGAGGAACGCGTGGATCCATTGCAGGCCATCGTGCTGGCGATCGTGCAGGGGCTGTCGGAGTTCCTCCCGATCTCGAGCTCCGGTCACCTGATCCTCGTGCCGCACTTCCTCGGCTGGCCCGACCAGGGGCTCGCCTTCGACGTCTCGGTCCACGTAGGCACGCTGATCGCGGTGGTCACCTACTTCCGCAAGCCACTGGCGGCGATGATCCGCTCCGGCCTCGGCTCGATCGTGCACCGCCGGCTCGACGCCGACGGCCGCATGGCCTGGTGCGTGCTGGTGGGCACGGTCCCCGTCGGCGTGGCCGGCCTCCTGTTCAGCGGGGCCATCGAGGAGAACCTGCGCAACCCGCTCTTCGTCGCCGTCACCCTCTCGGTGTTCGGCGTCCTGATGTGGGTCGCGGACAGGCTCGGCCGGCAGACCCGCGACGAGTACTCGCTCGGCATCCGCGAGGCGCTGCTCATCGGCTGCGCGCAGGCGCTTGCCCTGATGCCCGGCACCTCGCGCTCCGGGATCACGCTCACCGCCGGCCTCGCGCTCGGCCTCACGCGCTCGGCGGCGGCGCGATTCTCCTTCCTCCTGTCGGTGCCGGGTATCGCGATGGCGGGAGGCTACGAGTTCCTGCAGATGGTCTCGTCCGGCGCCGAGGTCGACTGGATGATCACGGGCCTCGGCGTGGCGGTTTCGGCGGTCACCGGCTATGCCTGCATCCACGTGCTGCTCAAGTTCATCGAGCGCGTCGGGTTGCTGCCGTTCACGATCTACCGCCTGCTGCTCGCCGGCGTGATCGTCCTGGTCTTCGCCTGAGGCCCCGTCAGCCGCCCTCCAGCGCCCCGCCGATCGCGGCGATGCGTCGTCGCCTGAGCGCTTCGCCGATGCCGGCCCCGTCGAGTCCGCGCCTCTCCTCGGGGTCGAGCGCGGCGCCGAGGGCCGCAGCGAGCGCCGCGCGCAGCAGCTCTCCCTCGGGGTAGGAGCGCTGTTCCCAGCCGGGCCGGCCGCGGAAGTCCGCCTCGCAGGCCAGCAGGAACTCGCGGAAGCGGTCCGGCCGGCGCAGCGCGTCGCAGCTTTCCAGGAGGTCCAGGATCGTGGCGGCGCGCAGCTCCAGCGCGCGATGCACGAGGCCGTGCCAGCGCGCGGTGAGCTCCGCCAGGTGGCGATAGTCCGTGGGAACGCGCAGCCGGTCGGAGAGCTTCCTCACCAGCGTGGCGCCTCGCTCCTCGTGGCCGATGTGCCGCGGCCAGAGCGAGGGCGGCGTCGTGCCCTTGCCCAGGTCGTGCATCAGGGCCGCGAAGCGCACGCGCGGGCTGTCGGACAGGCGCGCGGCCTGGCGCATGACGAGCAGCATGTGCGCGCCCGTGTCCACTTCCGGGTGCCAGCGCTCGGGCTGCGGCACGCCCCAGAGCGCATCGAGCTCCGGGAACACGCGCGCCAGCGCGCCGCAGTCGCGCAGCACGGACAGGAAGGTCTCGGGATGTGGCTCGCCCAGCGCCTTGTGCGTCTCCTGCCAGATGCGCTCCGGAACCAGCGCGTCGGCCTCGCCCGCCTCGACCATCGCGCGCATCATCCCGACCGTCTCCGGCGCGACCGTGAAGCCGAGCCCGGCGAAGCGTGCCGCGAAGCGCGCCACGCGCAGGATCCGCACCGGGTCCTCGGCGAAGGCCGGCGACACATGGCGCAGCACCCGCGCCTCGAGGTCTCGGCGTCCGCCCCAGGGATCCACGAGGCGCCCCTCGCGGTCGCGCGCCAGCGCATTGATCGTCAGGTCGCGCCGCCGCAGGTCCTCCTCGAGCGTCACGTCGGGCGCGCAGTGGATCGCGAAGCCCCGGTAGCCGGGGCCGACCTTGCGCTCGGTGCGGGCGAGCGCGTATTCCTCGCAGGTCTCGGGATGGAGGAACACCGGGAAGTCGCGCCCGACGGCCCGGTAGCCCTGGCGGAGCAGGTCGTCGGGCGTCGCGCCGACGACGACCCAGTCGCGCTCGCGCACGGGCAGGCCGAGCAACTCGTCCCGGATGGCGCCGCCGACCAGATAGACTTCCATGCAGCCATGTTACTGCAAGCACGCGTCCTCACCGCGGCGGCGCGGCTCGCCGTGCTGCTGCTCGCCACCCCGCTCGGCGGCTGCTATTACCTGCACGTCACCGCGGGCCAGCTCGACCTGAACGCGCGGCGCGTGCCGATCGAGTCGGTGCTCTCGGATCCGGCCGCCTCGCCTGGGCTCAGGGACCGGCTCGCCTACGTCAACGAGGTGCGCCTCTTCGCGGCGGCGGAGCTCGGGCTGCCGGACAACGGGTCCTACACCCAGTACGCCGACCTGGGGCGCTCCCACGTCGTCTGGAACGTGTTCGCCGCGCCGGAGTTCGACGTCGCGCCGAAGCGCTGGTGCTTACCGGTGGCCGGCTGCGTCGCCTACCGCGGCTATTTCGACGAGTCAAAGGCCCGCAGGACCGCCACGGGCCTCGTGCGCCGCGGCTACGACGTGCACGTGTCGCCGGTCGCGGCCTACTCGACGCTGGGCCACTTCGCCGACCCGGTGCTGTCGAGCATGCTGCGCTACGACGACGTCACGCTGGCCGCGCTGCTCTTCCACGAGCTCGCGCACCAGGTCGCCTACGCGCCCGGTGACAGCGACTTCAGCGAGGCTTTCGCGACCGTGGTCGAGTTCGAGGGGACGCGCCGCTGGCTCGAGGCGCGCGGCCGCGACGGCGAGCTGGAGGGCTTCCTCGAGGCACGGCGGCGCTTCTTCGCGGTGGCGGACCTGATGGTCGCCGCCCGGGCCGGGCTCGCCGGCCTGTACGCGTCCGGCCTGTCGCCTGAGGCGATGCGCGAGGCGAAGGCCCGCGCGTTCGAGTCGCTGCGCGAGGACTACCGCAAGCTGCGCGCCGGCTGGAATCCAGGCGG
Source organism: Steroidobacteraceae bacterium (assembly GCA_025458865.1). Classification (GTDB taxonomy): domain Bacteria; phylum Pseudomonadota; class Gammaproteobacteria; order Steroidobacterales; family Steroidobacteraceae; genus SG8-30. Next base: position 10,837 of record JALORP010000063.1, read on the forward strand.
GGCCAGCATGGACGGCCTGCTGGAAGGCGAGCTCAACAACGCGCGCCTCGGCGCCATCAGCACCTACCACCGCTGCGTGCCCGGGCTCACCGCCGAGCTCGAGCGCATCGGGCGCGACCTCGAGGCCTTCTACGCGCTCGCCCGCCGCCTCGCCGCTGGGCCTGCGGTCGAGCGACAGGTAGCCTGTGACGCTGGATAGTGCCAGTGGGCACAGTGCGCTCGCGCCGCGGCCGAGGTGGCGAGGGGGCCCCACAGCCGAGCGTTAGCGAGGCGAGGAGTGCCCCCCGCCGGATCCCGGCCGCGGCGCAGGCACGACCGTGCGCGGCAACTCCGGACGATCCGCCAGTCACGGTCCCGCCTGAGGAGACAGTCCTCGTTTTCCGGTGCCTGCCGGCCTATGGCGGCCGGACCCCGCTCCGCTCGCGCGGACAAACGCGCTCGCTGCGGGGGCCACTGGCCGCCGGGCCGGCTGGCCCGTCGGCAATTCGCCAGTGCGGTGCCTCAGCGGACCGGCAGCAGCACCCTCTGCTCGCCACGGCGCACCTGCAGCAGGAACGACGGACGGTCCTTGATCGCCTCGCGGAACTGGGCGAGGTTCGCGACGCGGGTGCGGTCCACGACGAGGATCACGTCATTGGCGCGCAGCCCGATCCGGGCGGCCGGGCTTCCGGCCTCGACCGCGCGCACCTGCACGCCGCCGCCCTGCACCTGCTCCGGCGGGGCGTCCGCCAGGTCCGCGCCCGCCAGCGCCGCGTGCAGCTCGGCCGCCGCGGCCTCGGCCTCGGACTGCTTGCCGATGGTGGCCGTCACGTTCCGCGGCTTGCCCTCGCGGATCAGGGCGATGTCGACGCGGTCGCCCACGCGCAGCATGCCGATGCGGTTCCTGAGCTCGGCCGCGTTCTTCACTTCCTGCCCGTTGACGGCCGTGATGACGTCGCCGGCCTGGATGCCCGCCTTCGCGGCCGCCGAGTCCTCGACGACCTGCGAGACGAGCGCGCCCTGCACGTTGTCCCCGAGGCCGAGGCTCTTACGGAAGTCGGCGCTGAGGCTCAGGATCGAGACGCCCAGCACGCCGCGGCGCACCTCGCCGAACTCGATGAGCTGCTGCATCACCGAGGTCACCATGTTGGAGGGGATCGCGAAGCCGATGCCCATGTTGCCGCCGGACTGCGACAGTATCGCGGTGTTGATTCCGACCAGCTCGCCCCGCAGGTTCACCAGGGCGCCGCCCGAATTGCCCGGGTTGATGGCCGCGTCGGTCTGGATGAAGTCCTCGAAGCCCTCCGGGTTGATGCCCGAGCGGCCGGTGCCGCTCACGATGCCGGAGGTGACGGTGTGCTGCAGGCCGAAGGGATTGCCGATGGCGACGACGAAGTCGCCGACCTCGAGCTTCGAGGAGTCGGCGAACTTGATGTCCGCGGGCAGCCTGCCCTCGGTGATCTTGATCACCGCGACGTCCGAGCCCTTGTCGGTGCCCACGACCTCCGCCTTCAATTCGCGGTCGTCCACGAGCGATACGGTGATCTCCGTGGCGTTCTCCACGACATGCGCGTTGGTGACGATCAGGCCGGCCTTGGCGTCCACGATCACGCCCGAGCCGGCGCTGCGGAACTCGCGCTCACGCGGCGTGCCGCCGGGCGGCATGCCGAAGAAGCGGCGGAAGTTCGGGTCGTCGAAGAACGGATGCCGCGGCGCCTGCACCGTGCCGCGCACGCCGATGTTCACGACCGCGGGCGAAACGCGCTTGATCACCGGCGCGAGCGAGGGCAGCGGCTGCCCCTCCACCTGTCCGGGCAGGGCGGTTGCGGCGGCGGCGTGCCCGGCGAGGGTTGAGAGCGCAAGGGCTAGGACGGCGCCGGCGAGCTTGGTCATTCAGGAAACCTCGTGATCTGCGTTGCGGGCGCGGTGCGGCCCGCATGGCGGAATGTGACCCGGGCCCGCGTGGCGAGTTCCGGGTCCGGACCCGCCGCCCGGCGGCGACGTCGCCGTAGCCTGGTGCCCGCCGGTGGACAACCTGTGGGCTGGTTGTGCCCACTGGGTGGATACAAGATGTAGTGGCAGGGGTAAATCGGCCTTGACATAGCGTGGTTCGCGGGTTCGCCGGAAATAGTGTCAAGTAAGATTTACAAGTCATTGAAAAGATGGGTCTAAAGGGCGGCCGAAAATGCCCGAGGAAGTCCTTGACACGGGCGGGGTGGAAAAATAAGTTAGCACCCCTGACACAACATCTTGTGGTAGCCCGCCGGCCGCGAGGTGCCTGTGAAAACAAACAGGGATCCGGGGGAAGAAATACCTCTACCGCGAACGGTAGTCCGGTTCGATTTCGAGCCCGGGCATCGCTGCGATTTCCCTACGACCGCCACGACAAGGGCCCAGAACGACACATGAGCACCGCCGTCAAGATCGAGCCCAAGCACGTCGACCAGATCCCCTTCCAGGAAGCCTCCCTCGACATCTGGGACAAGAAGTACCGTCTCACCGCCAAGGACGGCGCGGCCCTGGACCGGACGATGGACGACACCTGGAAGCGCGTCGCGTTCGCGCTGGCCGAAGTGGAAACCCCGGCGGTGCGCGAGGAGTGGCGCGAGCGGTTCCTGTGGGCGCTGCGCAAGGGCGCGATCCCGGCCGGCCGGATCATGTCGAACGCCGGCGCGCTCGAGCACAAGCCCGCGACGTCCACCATCAACTGCACGGTGTCCGGCACGATCCTCGACTCGATGGACGACATCCTGTGCAAGGTCCACGAGGCGGGCCTGACGCTCAAGGCCGGCTGCGGCATCGGCTACGAGTTCTCGACGCTGCGCCCGCGCGGCGCCTACGTCTCCGGCGCCGGCGCCTACACCTCCGGCCCGCTGTCCTTCATGGATATCTACGACAAGATGTGCTTCACCGTGTCGTCGGCCGGCGGCCGCCGCGGCGCGCAGATGGGCACC
>JALORP010000023.1 GCA_025458865.1 Steroidobacteraceae bacterium
CGGCGGGCGCGGGATCATCCACGGCTTCGAGACGCTCGAGAAGCTCGGCTTCCACGACTGGGGCTTCGACTACGTGCTGCTCGACTTCCTGGGCGACGTCGTCTGCGGCGGCTTCGGCCTGCCGATCGCGCGCGACATGTGCCAGAAGGTGATCGTGGTCGGCAGCAACGACCTGCAGTCGCTGTACGTGGCGAACAACGTCTGCTCCGCGGTGCAATACTTCCGCCAGCTCGGCGGCAACGTCGGCGTCGCGGGCCTCGTGATCAACAAGGACGACGGCACCGGCGAAGCGCAGGCCTTCGCACAGGCGGTCGGCATCCCCGTGCTCGCCGCGATTCCGGCGCACGACGAGATCCGCCGCAAGAGCGCCAACTACGAAATCATCGGACGGCCGGGCGGTACCTGGGCGCCGGTGTTCGAGCTGCTGGCCTCCAACGTCGCGGAGGCACCGCCGGTCGCGCCGCGGCCGCTCACGCAGGACGGTCTGCTCGGCCTGTTCAAGGGCGAGGCGGTCGGCCGCGACGTGGTGCTCGATCCGGCAACCATCGAGGACATGTGCGGTCCCGCGGCGCTCAACAAGCCGTCGCTGGAAGTGGTTTACGACGAGGCCTGAAGGAATCGAAGCAGCACAATGGCCGCAAACCTCCAACCCGACGGCATCCTGCCTCCCGGCGGCGTCGAGATCGCCTATGACGGCGCCGGGCCGGGCGAGGCGCAGTCCCTCGGAGCGGGCGGCGCGAAGCCATCGGGCGACGGGATCGGCTGCCACGCCGGCAAGCAAGAGATGCGCAAGGCCGCAGCCGCGGCCGGCAAGAGCGAGACGCTCGAGCGCTACGCGCGCGACTATCCCGTTGGCCCTCACGACCAGCCGCAGAGCATGTGCCCGGCGTTCGGCTCACTGCGGGTCGGGCTGCGCATGCGGCGCACGGCCACGGTGCTGTCCGGTTCCGCCTGCTGCGTCTACGGTCTGACCTTCACCTCGCACTTCTACGGCGCGCGCCGCACAGTCGGATACGTGCCGTTCAATTCCGAGACGCTGGTCACCGGCAAGCTGTTCGAGGACATCCGCGACGCGGTGAACAAGCTCGCCGATCCGGACCTGTACGACGCGATCGTGGTCACCAACCTGTGCGTGCCTACGGCCTCGGGCGTGCCGCTGCAGCGGCTGGCGAAGCAGATCAACGGGGTGCGCATCATCGGCATCGACGTTCCGGGCTTCGGCGTGCCGACCCATGCCGAGGCGAAGGACGTGCTCGCGGGCGCGATGCTGCGCTACGCGCGCCTCGAGGCGGAGCAGGGACCGGTGCAGGCGCCGCGCGGTGGCACGAGCGAGAAGCCCACCGTCACCCTGGTCGGCGAGATGTTCCCGGCGGATCCCGTCGGCATCGGCATGCTGCTCGAGCCGCTGGGCCTCGCCGCGGGCCCGGTCGTGCCCACCCGCGAGTGGCGCGAGCTTTACGCCGCGCTCGACTGCGCGACGGTCGCCGCCATCCACCCGTTCTACACGGCGTCGTTCCGCGAGTTCGAGGCGGCCGGCCGCACGATCGTCGGTTCCGCTCCGGTCGGTTACGACGGAACGGCCGCGTGGCTCGAGGCCGTCGGCCGCGCCGGCGGCGCCAACGAGTCGCAGATCGGTGCCGCCAAGGACCGTTTCCTGCCGGCGATCCGGCGCGCGCTGGACGGCGCGCCGGTCAAGGGCCGGATCACGCTGTCGGGCTACGAGGGTTCGGAACTGCTGGTCGCGCGGCTGCTGGTGGAGAGCGGAGCGGACCTGCGCTACGTCGGCACCGCCTGCCCGCGCACGCCGTGGTCAGATCCGGACCGCGAGTGGCTCGAGGCGCGCGGCGTGCAGGTCCAGTACCGCGCTTCGCTCGAGCAGGACCTCGCGGCGCTGGCCGAGTTCGAGCCGGACCTCGCGATCGGGACCACGCCGGTCGTGCAGAAGGCCAAGCAGCAGGCAACACCGGCGCTCTATTTCACCAACCTGATCTCGGCGCGCCCGCTGATGGGCCCGGCCGGCGCAGGTTCGCTCGCGCAGGTCGTCAACGCCGCGCTTGCGAGCAAGCCGCGCTTCGACGAGATGCGGGCATTCTTCGAGGGCGTGGGCGAGGGGGACACGGGCGGCGTGTGGCAGGAGCCGCCGCGGGCGCACCCGGAGTTCCGCGAGCGCTACCGCCGCCAGGTCGCGAAGCTGGCCGAGAAGCGCCGCGTGGAGGAGCCCATCTGATGCTGGTGCTCGACCACGACCGGGCGGGCGGCTACTGGGGCGCGGTCTACGCGTTCACGGCGATCAAGGGCCTGCAGGTGATCATCGACGGCCCGGTCGGCTGCGAGAACCTGCCCGTCACCAGCGTGCTGCACTACACCGACGCGCTGCCTCCGCACGAGCTGCCGATCGTCGTGACCGGACTTGGCGAGGAGGAACTCGGCCAGCACGGCACCGAGCAGGCCATGAAGCGCGCGCACCGCACGCTGGATCCGGACCTGCCGAGCGTCGTGGTCACCGGCTCTATCGCCGAGATGATCGGCGGCGGCGTGACGCCCGAGGGCACGAACATCCAGCGCTTCCTGCCGCGCACGATCGACGAGGACCAGTGGCAGAGCGCCGACCGCGCCATGAACTGGCTGTGGGCGCAGTACGGCGCGAAGAAGGTGCCGCCGCCGAAGCCGCGCAAGGAAGGGCAGAAGCCGCGCGTCAACATCATCGGTCCCATCTACGGCGGCTTCAACACATGGTCGGACCTTGCGGAGATCCGCCGCCTGGTCGAGGGGATCGGCGCGGAGGTCAACATGACCTTCCCGCTCGGCAGCCACCTTGCGGAGGTGCCGAAGCTGGTGGACGCCGAGGCCAATGTCTGCATGTACCGCGAGTACGGCCGCCTGCTGTGCGAGTCGCTGGACCGGCCGTACCTGCAGGCCCCGATCGGGCTTCACAGCACGACGCGCTTCCTGCGGGCGCTCGGCGGGCTGCTCGGGCTCGACCCGGAGCCGTTCATCGAGCGCGAGAAGCACACGACGATCAAGCCGCTGTGGGACCTGTGGCGCTCGGTGACCCAGGACTTCTTCGGCACCGCGAGCTTCGCGGTGGTCGCCGGCGAGACCTACGAGCGTGGCCTGCGCCGCTTCCTCGAGGGCGAGCTCGGCCTGCCGTGCACGTTCTCTTTCGCGCGGCGCCCAGGCGCCAAGACCGACAACGACGCGGTACGCAGGGCCGTCCGCGAGAAGACGCCGCTGGTGCTCTTCGGCAGCTACAACGAGCGCATGTACCTCGCCGAGTGCGGCGGTCGCGCGACCTACATCCCGGCTTCGTTCCCGGGCGCCATCGTTCGCCGCCACACCGGCACCCCGTTCATGGGCTACGCCGGCGCGACCTACATCGTGCAGGAGGTGTGCAACGCGCTGTTCGACGCGCTGTTCCACATCCTGCCGCTCGGCACGGAGCTCGACCGTGTCGAGGCGACCCCCGCGCGGCTGCACCGCGAGCTGCCGTGGACGGACGAGGCCAGGGCGGCGCTGGATCGCCTGCTCGAAGCGCAGCCGGTGCTGGTGAGGATTTCCGCGGCCAAGCGGCTGCGGGACGCGGCGGAGCGCGCGGCGCGCGCCGCAGGAGAGGACAGCGTGACGGCCGAGCGCGTGGGCGCGACGCGGCCGGCGCTCAAGGCGGTGCAGAGCGCATGAGCATGCGCGCGCGCCGATGGATTGTGCCCGTCGCCCCGGCGCGACGGGTCAGGGGTTCCGCCGGTGATTCTCCGGCGGAAGGGCCGCCAAGGCGACAGCCGAGGCGATCCCAGCCGCGCGGGATGGGCGCGGTCACGGCCGCAAGGCCAATGAGAAGAGGTTGAGTCAATGGCAGAGGACAAACGCTCCTTATCGGGGCTGACGGAGAACGAGGCCAAGGAATTCCATGGCTTGTTCGTTTCCAGCTTCATCGGCTTTACGGTCATCGCGATCATCGCCCACGTACTCGTGTGGGCATGGCGTCCGTGGCTGTGACGTTCGGTGTCGCTTCGCTGAAGACCGCACATAGGAGGCAATAACATGTGGCGCGTCTGGTTACTCTTCGATCCACGGAGAGTGTTGATTGCATTGTTCACGTTCCTTTTCGTACTGGCACTTCTGATCCACTTCATCCTGCTCAGCACGGTGAAGTTCAACTGGATCGAGGGTTCCCCCGCTGCCGCTCCGGTGGCGATGGAACTGGTCGATCAGCCGGACAGATTGGCCTAAACGCACCGGCTGCGTTCGCCGATGGTGGCGGACGCGGTCCGGCGGTCACGCCGGGCCACGTCCGCCTCCAGAGGTGACGCGAGTCGAGGGACATCAACCGAAAGGCGTCCCGACCCGAGGATCCAAAAAATGGCAATGCTCAGCTTTGAAAGAAAATACCGCGTCCGAGGCGGGACTCTGATCGGAGGGGATCTCTTCGATTTCTGGGTGGGGCCGTTCTACGTCGGCTTCTTCGGGGTCCTGACGATGTTCTTCGCGGTGCTTGGCACCGCGTTGATCGTCTGGGGCGCAGCCATGGGGCCGACCTGGAACCTCTGGCAGATCAACATCGCCCCGCCCGACCTGTCTTACGGCCTGGCCCTCGCGCCCCTGGCGCACGGGGGGCTCTGGCAGCTGATCACGATCTGCGCGCTCGGGGCCTTCGTGTCCTGGATGCTGCGCGAGGTCGAGATCTGCCGGAAGCTCGGAATCGGGCTGCACGTCCCGATCGCGTTCGGGGTGGCGATCTTCGCCTACTTCGTGCTGGTGGTGGTCAGGCCGCTCCTGCTCGGCGCATGGGGACACGGCTTCCCGTACGGCATCTTCAGTCACCTCGACTGGGTGTCGAACGTGGGCTACCAGTACCTGCACTTCCACTACAACCCGGCGCACATGCTGGCGATCACGTTCTTCTTCACGACGACCCTCGCGCTGTCGCTGCACGGCGGCCTGATACTCTCGGTGACGAACCCGAAGAAGGGCGAGCCCGTGAAGACCGCCGAGCACGAGAACACATTCTTCCGTGACTTCATCGGCTACTCGATCGGAGCGCTCGGCATCCACAGGCTCGGCCTGTTCCTCGCGATCAACGCGGGGTTCTGGAGCGCGGTGTGCATCGTGATCAGCGGCCCGTTCTGGACCCGCGGCTGGCCGGAGTGGTGGAGCTGGTGGCTCGACCTTCCGATCTGGCGCTAGGGCAGGGGAATCAACATGGCCGAATATCAGAGCATCTATTCACGGGTCACGGTGACGAACCCGACCTATCCCGGTGTGCCGGTCAGGACCGGCGTGTACGGGCGGCAGGGAAAGCCCTCGCTCGTCTACTGGTTCGGGAAGATCGGCGACGCGCAGATCGGGCCCGTCTACCTGGGCTGGACCGGCATCCTCTCGCTGCTATGCGGGTTCATCGCCATCGAGATCATCGGGCTCAACATGTGGGCATCGGTGAACTGGGATCCGGTCCAGTTCGTCCGCCAGCTCGCCTGGCTCGCGCTGGAACCGCCGTCGGCCGAGTACGGCCTGCGCATCCCGCCGCTCAACGAGGGCGGCTGGTGGCTCATGGCCGGCTTCTTCCTCACGGCCTCGATCCTGCTGTGGTGGATCCGCACCTATCGCAGGGCACGGCAGCTCGGCCTCGGCACGCACGTCGCGTGGGCCTTCGCGGCCGCCATCTGGCTGTACCTGGTGCTCGGCCTGATCCGGCCGGTGCTGATGGGCAGCTGGTCCGAGGCGGTGCCTTTCGGGATATTCCCGCACCTCGACTGGACCGCCGCATTCTCGATCCGCTACGGCAACCTGTTCTACAACCCGTTCCACGCCCTGTCGATCGCCTTCCTGTACGGTTCGGTGCTGCTGTTCGCGATGCACGCGGGCACGGTGCTGTCGACCGTCCGCTACGGCGGCGACCGCGAGATCGAGCAGGTCGTGGACCGCGGCACGGCGGGCGAGCGCATGGCGCTCTTCTGGAGGTGGACCATGGGCTTCAACGCCAACGTCGAGTCCATCCACCGCTGGGCGTGGTGGTTCGCGGTGCTGACGCCGCTGACCGGCGGCATCGGCATCCTGCTGACCGGCACGGTCGTCGACAACTGGTTCCTGTGGGCCGTTAAGCATGGCGTCGCCCCGCCGTACCCCGCGACCATGCCACCCGTCGTCGACCCGAGCCTGGGAGTGACGCCATGATCAGCCTCAACCGAATCCATGGCCTCGCGGTGCTGAGCGCGGCCTCCCTGTTGCTCGCAGGCTGCTGGGAGCGGCCACCCGTGGACTCCAAGCAGGTGGGCTACCGGGGCACGGGGATGGTGGACATCAAGAATCCACGCATCGTCGGGCCCAGGATCGCGGAGCAGACCGTCCCTGAGGTCATTCCCGCCGCGCCACCCGAGGAGGCGCCCATCCTGGCGAGCCAGGTGTACGAGAACGTGCAGGTGCTCGGCGACCTCAGCGTCGCCGAGTTCGCCCGCGCCATGGTAGCGCTCACCGCGTGGGTGTCGCCGGAGCAGAGCTGCCTGTACTGCCACGTCGAGGGCGAGAGCATGGCGGCCGACACGCTCTACACGAAGGTCGTGGCGCGACGCATGCTGCAGATGAACCGCGATCTCAACACGGGCTGGACGTCGCACGTCAAGGAAACGGGCGTCACGTGCTATACGTGCCACCGCGGCCAGCCGGTCCCGGCGGAGATCTGGTTCGCCGACCCGGGCCCGAAGACGGCGATGGGCGCCGCCGGCAACCGGTTCGGCCAGAACGCTGCGGCCGAGTCGGTCGCGCTGGCCTCGCTGCCTTACGACCCGTTCACGCCGTTCCTGCTGCAGGACCAGAACATCCGCGTCGGGTCCCTGCAGGCGCTGCCCGACGGCAGCAACCCGGCCGGCACGAAGACGGCGGAGTGGACCTACGGCCTGATGATGCACATGTCGGACTCGCTCGGACTCAACTGCACGGGCTGCCACCAGAGCCGCTTCTTCGGCATCTGGGAGGAGAGCACGCCGCAGCGCGTGTCTGCGTGGCACGGCATCCGCATGGCCCGGACGCTCAACGTCGAGTACATCGAGCCGCTGACCCCGGTGTTCCCCGAGAACCGTCTCGGGCCGCTGGGCGACGTCGGCAAGGTGTATTGCGCGACCTGCCACCAGGGGCTGCAGAAGCCGCTGAACGGGGTGAGCATGCTGAAGGACTACCCGGAGTTCGGTAAGCCCTGGCGCGAGCCGCTGCCCAGGCTCGTCGCGCCGGAGACCGGCACCGAGGCAGCCGCGGAGCCCGTGGCCACCACGGCGGCGGCGCAGTAGCCAGCCGGCCGGACCCCATGGAGGCGCTGCTCGCACAGCCCAGGGGTTTTTGCGCCGGCGTGGTCCGGGCGATCGAGATCGTCGAGCGTGCGCTCGAGATACACGGTCGCCCGGTCTACGTCGTCCACGAAATCGTCCATAACCGGCACGTCGTGGAGCGCCTGCGCGAGCAGGGCGCGGTCTTCGTCGAGGACGTGGATGCGGTGCCGAGGGGCGCCGTGGCCGTGCTCTCGGCGCACGGCGTGGCGTCGCGGGTGTTCCGCCGCGCCGCCGCCAGGCGCCTGCGGGTGATCGATGCGATCTGCCCGCTGGTGGCCAAGGTCCACCTGCAGGCGCAGCGCTATGCCCGCCTCGGCCGAGCCGTGATCCTGATCGGTCATGCGGGGCATCCTGAGGTCGAAGGCACGCGCGGCTCCGTGGACGGCGAGGTCCACGTGGTCGCCAGCGAGGCCGAGATCGAAGCCCTGCCGTTCGCAGCCGACGCGCCGCTCGCCTACGTCACCCAGACGACCTTGAGCCTGGATGACACCCGCCAGCTGATCGCCGCGCTCGAGCGCCGATTCCCCGGAATCGAGGGCCCCGACGTGGACGACATCTGCTACGCGACCCAGAACCGCCAGGCGGCGGTGAGGGGCATGGCGGAGAAGGTGGATCTGCTGCTCGTGGTGGGGGCCCGCAACAGTTCCAATTCGAATCGCCTGCGCGAGGTTGCCTCGCAGGCCGGCGTTCCCGCTCACCTCGTCGAGGAGGCCTCCGAGATCGATCCGCGCTGGCTGGACGGCGTTGAGAGGGTGGGTGTCACGGCGGGTGCCTCCGCGCCCGAGAGCCTTGTCCAGGGCGTCCTGGCGCGTCTCGCGAGGCTTGGAAGCCTCAGTGTGCGCGAACTCGACGGTCCAACCGAGAACGTGACCTTCCGGCTGCCGCTCGCCGCGCTGCGGGCCAGCGTGCGCGAGTCCCGCCATGCTTCCGAGGTGAGCCTCCCGGCTGCTTCACCCGTCTGAGGGGCGGCGATCCCTGACCCGGACCTCGCCCCGTCGCCGCTCGAGGAGGGCTTCGGCCGCCGTCAGGGCGTGCCCGGCGCCGCCTCGAGCGCGGCCATCGCGGCCGCTGCGTGGCGCCAGGCGGGTGCCGACTGGCGCAGATCCACCATCCGTCGTGCGACGGCAACGAGGATCCCGGCCCTGTCGAGCCCTGCCTCGTGAAGGACTTCTTCGCGGCTGCCGTGCTCGATCGGACGGTCGGGCAGGCCGAGGTTGAGCACGGGCACTGCGATGCCCTGGCGCGCCAGGCAGTCGTTGACCGCGCTGCCCGCCCCGCCGGCGACCGTGCCCTCCTCGAGCGTTACCAGCAGGCCGTGCCGCCGCGCGGCCTCGCGGACGGCGCGCGCATCGAGGGGCTTCACGCAACGCATGTTGATCACGGTCGCATCGAGCGTTTCCGCCACGTCCACGGCGGTGCCGAGCAGGGTGCCGAAGACCAGGAAAGCGACTCCGCCGCCGATCCGTGTGACGTCCGCGCGGCCCAGGGGCAGGGTGTCGAAGGAGCGGGATACCGCCGCCGTGGCAGAGACGCGGGGATAGCGGACCGCGACCGGCCCGTCCTGCTGCCAGGCGGTGCTCAGCATCCTGCGCAGTTCCGGTCCGTCCGAGGGGGTCATCACCGTCATGCCGGGCACGCAGCGCAGGTAGGTCAGGTCGAGCGTGCCGTTGTGGGTCGCGCCGTCCGGGCCGACGAGGCCGCCGCGGTCGATCGCGAACAGCACCGGCAGGCGCTGCAGTGCGACGTCGTGGACGAGCTGGTCGAAGCCGCGCTGCAGGAAGGTGGAGTAGATGGCGACGACCGGCTTGAGGCCGCGGCAGGCGAGGCCGGCCGCGAAGGTCACGCAGTGCTGCTCCGCGATGCCGACGTCGAAATAGCGGTCCGGGAATCGCGCCGCGAAGCCGGTGAGGCCCGAACCCTCGCGCATGGCTGGCGTGACCGCGACCAGTCGCGGGTCGCGCTCGGCCATGTCGCACAGCCAATCCGCGAAAACGTCGGTGTACGCGGGAACTTTCGGACCCCCGGACGGCTGCAGCCCGACGGCGGGGTCGAATGGGGCGACGCCGTGGTAGCGGACGGGATCGTCCTCGGCCAGCGCGTAGCCGCGCCCCTTGCGCGTGCGCAGGTGGAGCACCCGGGGGCCCCGCAGCGGGCGCAGGGCCTTCAGCCGGGCCAGCAGGGCCGGCAGGTCATGCCCGTCGTCCGGACCGTAGTAGTCGAAGCCCAGGGATTCGAAGAAGCCGCGGGTCGGCGGCGCATCCGCTGCCTTGCCCGCAGTCCCCAGCGCGCCGACGTTCGGCGAGATGGACATGCCGTTGTCGTTGAGGATCACCAGCAGGTCCGCGCGCGTTGCGCCGGCGTGGTTCAGCGCCTCGAAGGCCAGCCCAGCCGTCAGGGAGCCGTCGCCGATCACGGCGACGCTCTTCGCCGTCTCGCCGCGACGTTCGGCGGCGATCGCCATGCCGAGCGCGGCGCTGATCGAGGTGCTCGAATGGCCGGCGCCGAAGGCGTCGAACGGGCTCTCGTCGCGCCGCAGGAAGCCGGAAAGGCCGCCGTAGCGGCGCAGCGTGCCGAAGGCGCCGCGCCGTCCGGTCAGCACCTTGTGGCCGTAGGTCTGGTGGCCCACGTCCCACACGATCGCATCGCGGGGCGTGTCGAAGACGTAGTGGAGCGCGACAGTCAGCTCCACGGTGCCGAGGCTCGCGGCGAAGTGGCCGCCGATCCTGGCTGTCTCCCGGATCAGGAACTCGCGAAGCGCCGTGGCCAGGTCCGGGAGCGCTGCCTCCGGCAGCGCCCGTAGCTGCCTGGGTCCCTCGATGCCGTCGAGGATCGAGGCATCCCGGGCAGCATGCTCGCCGTGGGTCCGCATCGCGTCACTCCTCAGGGCGCCCGGGCAGAAGCGGCGCGGACCGACCAGCGGCCGTGGACGGCCCGGGCGTCGGGCGGGCCGATCTCGCCGTCCCTGTGCGCCGGGCTGCGACCCTGCGCCTTCAGCGCGAAGCTCCACAGCGCCTCCGAGCGCAGCGGCAGCACCAGCATCCAGTGCTCGAGCACCGCAAGCGCCATCAGGGCGGCGAGCAGCCCGTAGCCGGTAGCTTCGTAGGCGCTCGTCGCGGTGAGTGCGCGCTGTGCGAGCCACGCGGTTGCGAGCGTGGCGCCGGTGACCGAGAAGGGGAACAGAAGGTTCATCGGGCGGCGCTGGAAGAAGCTCGCAAGGTAGCGGAGATGGTCCGGCAGGAAGTCCTCGCTGAGATTACGCACGCCCAGGAAGAGGTTGAGCTTGGCGCTCTGGCGCATCACCCAGAGCACCAGGAAGGCGCCGGCGCCGAACACGTTCGGCTTTCCCCAGCTGACGAGCACGACCGCCGCGGCGGCCAGCATGATCGCAACCTCGTGGTAGAGGATCGCCTCCACGCCGTGGCGGAAATGCGCCCGACCCTGGCAACCCGGCGGGCAGGGGTGCTTGCGTGGTCCGGTGATCAGCCCGGTGAGGAAGGTGATCTCCAGGAAGGCCCAGGCGAGCAGCCCGCTGATGAACCCCAGGTAAGCGCCTGCCACCGTCTGCATGTCGCCAGCGACCCACAGGCCCCACAGTGAACCGGCCAGCACCACGGTGGCGCCCGCGATCGTCCAGCGGTAGGTCCAGCGGGGCAGCCCGTCCAGCAGGAGCACGAGGCCGGTGCTGAACCACCAGACGAACAGCGCGACCAGTGCCGGTATGAGGAGGCTGGACATGTACGCGACCGGGTGGGGGCCGGCTACCAGGCCGGCGCCAGCCGCACCTCGGCCGGTATGTCGTTCGGAACCGTCGGCAGCAGGTACAGGCGGCCGAAGGTCACGGCGGCGGCCAGGCCGCAGGCCGCCTTGCGCAGGCGCCCCGCGATTCCGCCGCGCGCCGCCGCCGCCTCGGCCTCCGCTGCGAGCCGCCGAAGCCGCTCGAGCCCGGCGTGGAAGCGGGGGTCGTCGATGTCGAGCGTGAGCGGGAATACCTGCTTGGAAATCTCGCTCGTGATCCTGAACACCTGGAAGTCGTAGGCCGTGGGATCGAATCCCAGCGCCTGGTGCAACTCGGGGCGCGCGTGGTCGCGGACGTACATCGTGGCGTACACCGCCAGCAGGAAGAAACGGATCCAGAGCTTGTTGAAGCCGCGCAGCAGCTTCGGGTCGGCGCGCATGATCAGCGCGAAGGCCTCGCCGTGGCGGAACTCGTCGTTGCACCACTGCTCGAACCACCGGAAGATCGGGTGGAAGCGCTTGTCCGGGTGCCGCTCGAGCTGGCGGAAGATCGAGATGTAGCGCGCGTAGCCGATCTTCTCGGACAGGTAGGTCGCGTAGAAAATGAATTTCGGCCGGAAATAGGTGTAGTGCTTGGCCTTCTTGAGGAAGGTGAGGTCCACGGCCAGCCCGAAGTCCTTGAGAGACTGGTTGATGAAGCTGGCGTGCCGCGCCTCGTCGCGCGCCATGAACGCCATCAGCTCCTTGATCTCGGGGTTCTTCACCCGCCGCCGGATGTCGTTGTAGAGGACGCAGCCCGAGTACTCGGACGTCACGGAGCTCACGAGGAAGTCCAGGAACTCCTGCCGCAGCGCCTCCGGCAGCTCGCGGATCTGCGCCGTGAAGTCGTCGGTCCGTTCGAAGTGGTTGCGGTTGGAATCGCGCCGGAATTCACCGAGCAGGGCGTTCCACTCGTCCCGCACCAGCGAGGGGTCGATCCTGTCCATCGCCTCGTAGTCGGTGCGGTAGAAGCGCGGGCTCAGCAGCGTGCTGGCCTTCGCCTTGAGCGTTGCGTCCTCGGCCGTGGCGATCTTCGCGGGCGTCTCCATGTCGGTCATCCCCCCTGTGCGTTCTGGTTGGCCGACGCGCTCGAGAAGGACTCGGGTTCGGCTTCGAGCAGGCGCGCGAAAGCGCCGGAATTGGTCGGTCCGAAGGCCGAGAGGCTGATGCGCCGCCCCGTCTGCGGATCCTCGAGGAACAGCTCGCCCGTCGCCGAGCGAAGCAGCACGAACGGCGGCTCGGGGCCCACATTGTGGCTGCGCCGCTCCCGGGCGAGGCCGCGCAACACGCCGCGGATGAACCCCTCGTTCCCGGGCTCGAGCACGGCGACGACGGCGTCGTCGCCGGCATCCCGCACGACCACCGCGCCGTCGTCGCGGTCCTCGAACCGTAGCTCGCGGCTCGTCGCCGGTATCGGCTCCGGCGTTGCGACCACGCCGACGCCGAGCTGGCGGCCAGCTCCGACGGAGATCAAGGCCAGGGCCAGGAGCGCGCCGGCGCCGAGCAGGGCGCCGCGCGGGAACGGCTGGTCGCGGAACGGATCGCCCATGCGTGTATGCCTCAGGCCGGGGCCGCGACTCGCGGCGTCGTGGAACGGCTCGGTGCGGCGCCCGAGTCGCGGATCGCGGGTTCGACCGTGCTGTTGCCGCCGGAATGGCGCGCGAGCGCCTCGCCCAGCAGCGCCGCCACGCCCCGGGCGTCGCGCACCGCCCGCAGCATGGGCTGGCTGCGCCGGCCGCCGCGCACGTAGGGCCAGTTGACCAGCCAGCCGATGCGCTGACCTTCGGCGAGCGCGAGCGGCAGGTCGCCCGTCCCGTCCGGGTGAAGCCGCAGCTCGGCGGAGTCGATTACCTTGAACGGCACGTTCATTGCCATCGGCAGCGCCACGCCGAAGCGCAGCACGACACGCTGGTCGGTGATCGTGAAGATCGTGGCCCTTGCGGTGAGCCACGCGAGCAGCGCGATCAGGCCGAGACCAAGGGTGACGATGGGCAGCAAGCCGAGCACCGCGGTCGCGGCGACGGCCCAGGACTGGCCGTCGGCGATCTCGGAGGCGCCGCGCCAGACCAGGAGGATCGCGAAGTACACTGCGACCTTGCGGATGTGGAAGGCATGCCGCGCGAGCGCCCGGAAATCCGGCGTCCCCTGCCACAGCATGCGTTCACCCTCGGGCAGCCTCTCCGGCAGGCCCGCGACCGGTTCGAACTCGTGTTCACTCACAGCAGCGGCTCCTCACGCGACGGCTCCGCATAGAGCTTGCCGCCGCCGTAGTAGGCGGAGATGCGGTCTTCCTCGTCGAGCGTCACCTGGTCGGGATTGGAGAGCCCCGGGACGCCCGCGAACTGCGAGCCGAGTATCGCGTCCACTTCGACCTGGCTCCGGCCGGCATTGATGTGCGCGAAGTAGATCGGGACCAGCGCGCTGCGGCCGGTGGCCGCGACCTTGAACTCGAGGAAACGCACCTGGGGCTCCGAGCGGTCCACCCACACGTCCGTGATGGTGCCGGCGGCCACGCCGTCGGCGCCGACGATCGCCATGCCCCGCGGGTCTATGTCCTGCCTGGCGACCGCGTAGTCCGTGGCCACGCGCAGCGGCACGATCTTCGGCTCGCCCTCGAAGGTCAGGTCCGGCTCCTTGGCCCGAAGGCCCCAGGCCGCCGGGCCGACGCCGTCGGCGAGCGGGTTGCCGGTCGGCGCGAGCGCGGCGCCGGGGAAGGGCGCGATCGGCTCGGCCTTGATCGGGCGGCGGTCCTTTTCGGGACTCGGGGCCTGGACCTCGCCTCCGTGCGCGAGCTTGAAGGTCTTCGGCGCCGGCATGGCGGGCCATCCCTGGACCTTGATGTGCTCGCTGCGCTCCGACTCGAGCGGGTAGCCTTCCCGCTTGTCTTCGCGCCGCAGGTAGATGATGAGCCCGGCGAAGAAGATCCAGAACGCGTACAGCACGAGCTGCGCGACGTCTATGTAGCCAGTGATGGCGCCGGTGGTGTTCATGTCGAGATCTCCTTGAGTCTCTCTCAGCCTGCCTAGCCGGGGAACTCGGCCAGGCCAAAGGGAGCCTGCCTCTGCTGCAGGCGCCGCGCGCGGCCCACGAGGGGACCGAGCGCGACGACGGTGGCGAAAAGCAGGCCGATTTCGATGTGGTAGACAAATGCGTAGCCGGTGGTCGGCACCGCCAGGACGGAGCCGAGCGAGCCGTTCATGGCAAGCCCGTCGACGAGGTCGCGCAGGCCGCCGCCGAGCGCGATGCCGGCGCCGGTGGCTGTTGCGTGCACCGCGCCCCAGGCGCCGAGCGCGAGGCCGTGGCGGCCGACGCGGTCGAGGCCCATGGCGGCGGTGAGCATGCACACCGAGAACAGGCCGCCGCCGAGGCCGATCAGCGCCGTCCCCAGGCGGAACAGCTGCGGCGATTGCAGGGATGCGGCGAAGATCACGGCCGAGAAGGCGGCCACGCCGGCCAGCGCGCCGACGGCGGCGAGGCGAAGCGGGTCGGACCCGCGCGCGAGGCGATGCGCCGCGATCGCGAACGCGACGAGCGCGCCGGTGGCGACGAACGCCGTCAGCATCGTCGTCTGGCCGACCGCCAGGCCCAGGATCTCGCCGCCGTAGGGCTCGAGCAGGATGTCCTGCATGCTGAAGGCCGCCGTGCCGAGGCCCACGGCCACGAGGAAGCGTGTGGCGCGGCCGTCGCCGGCGAACGCCGTCCAGGCTTCGCCGAAGGATGGCTGGTCGCGTCCGGCGGCGGCCCGGCCCGAGTCGCGGGCCTCCTGCTTCCACAGCGCCAGCAGGTTGAGCGCCATCGTGATCATCGCGGCGCCCTGGATCACCTGTATCAGCCTCATCTGGCTGAAGTCCTGCAGGAGCAGCCCGAACACCAGTGCGCTCGCGACCATGCCGACGAGGAGCATCACGTACAGGAGCGCCACCACGCGCGGCCGCGACGCCTGGGGCGCCAGGTCGGCTGCAAGGGCGAGGCCAGCGGTCTGGGTCGTGTGAAGGCCGGCGCCCACGAGCAGGAAGGCCAGCGCGGCGCTCAGCGTGCCGAACCACGACGGCCAGTGCGTGTCGCCCGAGAGCAGCAACAGGGCGAAGGGCATGATGGCGAGGCCGCCGAACTGGAGCAGCGTCCCGGCCCAGATGTAGGGCACGCGGCGCCAGCCGAGCACCGAGCGGTGCGTATCCGACCGGAACCCGATCAGGGCGCGCGCCGGCGCGAATACCAGGGGCAGCGAGACCATCAGTGCCACCAGCCAGGCCGGCACGCCCAGCTCGAGGATCATCACGCGGTTCAGCGTGCCCGACAGCAGCACGGTCGCGAGGCCCACCGAGACCTGGAAGAGGGACAGCCGCAACAGCCGGCCGAGCGGCAGCTCCCGGGTGGCCGCGTCGGCGAAGGGCAGCAGCCGCGGGCCGAGCCGCGTCCATGCGAGCGCCAGCGATGGGGCGCGGCGGCTCATGTGCGGCTGAGCTCCAGGGCTTCGGAGGTGTAGAAGCCGCAGGCGATGCGAAGCGAGCGCGCAGGCTCCCAGTGCCGCAGCTCGGGCTCGTCCTCGATGAGCTCGAGCAGCGTGTCGGGTGCGACCGGCTCGATCGAAGGCGCCCGGTCGGTGCGCGGGAAGAACCGCCCGACGGCATGCATCAGCGCCAGCGCCGGGGTCCGCGGCGCGAAGGTGAAAAGGATCGCCTCGTCCACCCGCGCCGCGAGGCGGCTCAGAACGCGGACGGTGTCGGCGGGGCGGTAGTGGATCAGCGAATCCATCGCGACGACGTAGTCGAAGCGCCCCAGCGAGGCGTCGAGCATGTCGCCGACCTGGAAGGTGACGCGCCCCGGGCCGGCGAGGGCGGGCGTACGCTCGTGCGCGAGCTGGATCAGGGTCGGGGAGATGTCCACCGCGACCACGTCCGCGCCGCGGGTCGCCGCCTCGATGGCCAGCGCCCCCGTGCCGCAACCGGCGTCGAGCAGCCGCGCGCCGCTGAGGTCGACCGGGAGCCAGCCGAGCAGCGTGTCGCGCATCTGGTTGCGCCCTGCCCGGACCGTCGCGCGGATGCGCCCGACCGGCGCGTCCGACGTGAGCCGCGACCAGGCTTCGGCCGCGGTACGGTCGAAGTAGGTCTCGAGTTCCTCGCGGCGGCTCGCGTAGGTGATCGTGGGCATCAGTCGAATCCCAGCAGGTCGAAGATCTCGCGGTCCTTCAGGGCTTCGGGCACCAGCGGTTCCGTGCCGGCCCAGAGTGTCGCCGCGAGGCGCAGGTACTCGTTCTGGACCGCCTCGAGCTCGGGCGACGGCTCCATCTCGAACAGCGTGGACTTCTTGAGGCGGCTGCGACGGATGACGTCGAGGTCCGGGAAGTGCGCGAGCGTCTGCATGCCGACGCGATCGTTGAAGCGCGCGATCTGGTCGGTGTCGGCGCTGCGATTGGCGATCACCCCGCCGAGGCGGACCGCGTAGTTCTTCGACTTGGCCTGGATCGCGGCGACGATGCGGTTCATCGCGAAGATCGAGTCGAAATCGTTGGCCGCCACGATGAGCGCACGCTGGGCGTGCTGGAGTGGCGCCGCGAAGCCGCCGCACACCACGTCGCCCAGGACGTCGAAGATGACGACATCCGTCTCCTCCAGCAGGTGGTGTTCCTTGAGGAGCTTGACGGTCTGGCCGACGACGTAGCCGCCGCAGCCCGTGCCCGCCGGCGGTCCTCCCGCCTCGACGCACATGACGCCGTTGTATCCCTCGTAGACGAAATCCTCGAGGCGCAGCTCTTCCGGATGGAAGTCCACCGTTTCGAGTGCGTCGATCACCGTCGGCACGAGTCGCTTGGTCAGGGTGAAGGTCGAGTCGTGCTTCGGGTCGCAGCCGATCTGCAGCACCCGCTTGCCGAGCTTCGAGAAGGCGACCGAGAGATTGGACGAGGTGGTGCTCTTGCCGATGCCGCCCTTGCCGTACACCGCGAAAACCTTCGCGGTGCCGATCTGCAGGGACGGATCGAGGTGCACCTGCACGCTGCCCTCGCCGTCGGGCGCAGAGGGGCGACGCTTCAGCGCGCTGACGGGGACGGTCGTGGTCATCATGCGGCAACCTCTGCGCCGACTCCTTCGAGCCGGTCTTCAAGTTCTTCCCCGGCCTGGCGCAAGGCCTCGAGCGTGGCGGCGTCCGGGTTCCAGTAGGAGCGCTGCTGCGCCTCGAGCAGGCGGTTCGCCACCTTCGCGGAGGCCGCCGGGTTGAGCGCCGCGAGGCGCTCGCGCATTTCGCGATCGAGCACGTAGGTCTGCGTGAGCTGCTGGTAGACCCAGGGCGCGACCTGGCCGGTGGTCGCCGACCAGCCGAGTGTGTTGGTCACGTGGACCTCGATCTGCCGCACGCCCTCGTAGCCGTGCTTGAGCATGCCCTCGTACCACTTCGGATTGAGCATGCGGGTGCGGGTCTCGAGGGCGACCTGCTCGGACAGGGTACGCACCGCGCCGGTCCCCTGTGTCTGGTCGCCGATGTAGACCGGAACCGCGTGGCCCGCGGCGCGCTGGACGGCGCGGCTGACGCCGCCGAGCGTGTCGAAGTAGTGGTCCACGGTCGTGACGCCGAGCTCCACCGAGTCGAGGTTCTGGTAGGCGAGCTGCACGTCGCCGAGCATCCGCTGCAGCAGCGCCGACTGGTTGATGGGCCTGCCCGCGCGCCCGTAGGCGAAGCACTTGCGCCGCGTGTAGGTCTCGGCCAGCTCGTCCTCGTGGTCCCAGCGGCTGGAATCCACGAGGTGGTTGACGTTCGAGCCGTAGGCCGAGTCGGCGTTGCTGAACACGCGCAGCGCGGCCGTCTCCAGGTCGCAGCCTTGCGCGGCCTGGTAGGCCAGCGCGTGCTTGCGGATGAAGTTGAGGTCGGTTGGCTCGTCCGCGGTGGCGGCCAGGTAGGCGGCTTCGGCCAGCATGCGGATCTGCAGCGGCAGCAGGTCGCGGAAGATCCCGGAGAGCGTCATCACCACGTCGATGCGGGGACGGCCAAGTTCGCCGAGCGGGATGAGCAGGGCGCCGCACAGGCGGCCGTAGCCGTCGAAACGCGGCCGCGCCCCCATCAGGGCCAGCGCCTGGGCGATCGGTGCGCCCTCGGTCTTGAGGTTGTCGGTGCCCCACAGCACCAGCGCGACCGATTCCGGAAGCGTGTTGCCGTCGGCGAAATGGCGCGCCAGCAGCCGGCCGGCCTGCAGCTCGCCGTCCTTGATCGCGAAGCTGCTGGGCAGCCGGAACGGGTCGAAGCCGTGCAGGTTGCGGCCCGTCGGCAGGACCAGCGGGTTGCGCAGAAGGTCGCCGCCGGGCGCGGGACGGGTGAACCGGCCGTCGAGGGCGCGCAGCAGGGCTGGCAGCTCGTGATCCTCCGAGAGCAGGCGGTTGATCGAGGAGAGTTCCTCGAGGAGCTCCTGCGGCGGCATCCCGCTTGCGCCCGCGGCGGCAGGCGGCGGGAGCGTGCCGGCGACCAGCGACTCGATCAAGGCGCGCTCGGGCTTCACGTTCCGCGAAGACTCGGCGACCGCCATCAGCAGGTCCACCCGCTCCTCGGCGGACGGGGGCTCGCCGACGACGTGCAGGCCGTAGGGGATCAGGGTCTGCTCGAGTTCCGTGAGGCTGGCCGCCACCGCCGCGACCCGGGTTTCGGCGTCATCCGTCCAGGCGGGCTCGGCAGCCGCCAGCTCAAGCGCGGCGGCCTGCGACTGGATCAGGGCTGCGGTGTCGCGTCGCTCGGCGACGGCTTCCGCATCGAGGCCGCGCCAGTGGTTGATCGACTCCTTCAGGTCGTTCAGGCCCTTGTAAAGGCCCGCGGAGGCGATCGGGGGCGTCATGTAGCTGACGAGCGTCGCGGCGGCGCGCCGCTTCGCGATCGTGCCCTCGGACGGGTTGTTCGAGGCGTAGAGGTAGATGTTCGGCAGGTCGCCGATCAGCCGGTCCGGCCAGCAGGCGCCGGAGAGGCCCGCCTGCTTGCCCGGCATGAACTCGAGCGCCCCGTGCGTGCCGAAATGAAGCACCGCGTGCGCCCCGAAGTCCTCGCGCATCCAGCGGTAGAAGGCGGAGAAGGCGTGGGTCGGCGCGAAGTCCTTGTCGAACAGCAGGCGCATCGGGTCGCCCTCCCAGCCGAAGGAGGGCTGGACTCCGACGAACACGTTGCCGAAGCGCTCGCCGAGGACGAACAGCGACGAGCCGTCCGTCTGCTGCCGGCCGGGGGCCGGTCCCCAGTGCCGCTCGATGTCGGCGAGCCAGCGCTCGCGGCGCACGTGGTCGTCCACGGGGATGCGCGCGTGCACGTTGGCGTGCGCGCCGAGGCGCCGGGCGTTGCCGTCCACGATGCGGGTGCGCAGCTCGTCCACCGTCCGCGGGACCTCGACGTCGTAGCCGGCGTCTCGCATCCCGACGAGAGTGCGGTGCAGGGAGGCGAATACGGAAAGATAGGCGGCGGTGCCGGTGTTGCCGGCATTCGGCGGGAAGTTGAAGAGCACGATGCCGACGCGGCGCTCCTGGCGCGGCGTGCGCCGCAGCGCGACCAGCCGCTCCACGCGCGAGGCGAGCATGGCCGCGCGCTCCGGGTGGGCGTGCATGTCGCGCGAGGCGCCGTCCGCGTCGGCCGAGCGGCCGCCGAAGACCATCGAACCGGTGGAGCCGTCGAGCTCCGGGATCGCCACCATGATCGTGGACTCGACCGGCATCAGCCCGCGCTCGGAGTCCTGCCACTGCTCGAGCGTCTGGAACTCGACGGCCAGCGCGGCGATGTAGGGGACGTCGAGCTTCGCGAGCATCTCTTCAGCCGCGCGCGAGTCGTTGTAGGCCGGGCCGCCCACGAGGGAGAAGCCGGTCAGCGACACGACCGCGTCCACGGTCGACCGGCCGTCCTGCACGAAGAATCGCTCGATGGCCGGGCGTGCGTCGAGGCCGGTCGCGAACGCGGGCACTACCTTCATGCCCCGCGACTCGAGGGCGGCGATGACGCCGTCGTAGTGCCCGGTGTTGCCGGCGAGCAGGTAGGAGCGCATCACGAGCAGGCCGACGGTGCCGCGCGTGCCGCCTTGCGGTGCGGGCAGCGCCTCGACACGGTCCGTGATGCGGCCCTTGATCCGCGGGTGGTACAGCCCGACGTCCGGGTAGTCGGCGGGCAGGGCGGCCTTCACGTGTCCGCGTAGGCCTGCGCGCGGGCCGGTGGCGTAGCGGTCCACCAGGAACCGCACCAGGCTCGCCATGTTGTCGTCGGATCCCGCGAACAGGTACTGCATCGTCAGGAAGTAGGCGCGCACGTCCTGCGCAGGCCCGGGGATGAACCGCAGGATCTTCGGGATCCGGCGCAGCATCCGCATCTGCTGCTCGCCCGAGGATGCGCTCTTCCCGCGGTCGCCGCGCAGGCGCTTGAGCAGCGCGAGCGGGCCGCTCGCCTTGCCGCTCATCTCGAAGCGCCCGAGGCGGGTGAGGCGCACGACTTCCGCCGCGCTCATGCAGGCGACCATGGCGTCGCAGTGGTCGCGGCGCGCCTGCAGCGCGGGCAGTACCGCGCGGATGTGGTCATCCATGAACATCATGCTGATGACGATGATGTCGCCCTGGGCGATGTCGGCCTGGCAGCGCCCCAGCGCGGCCGGGTCGTCCTCCCACTCGGTGGCCGCGTGCAGCGACAGCTGAAGGCCCGGGAGCTCCTTCAGCAGCCCGTGCTGGGCGCGTTCCACCGCGCTGGCCATGTGGCTGTCCAGCGTCAGCAGCACGACGCGCACGGGCGTCGCGTCAGCGACCGAAGTGTGCCTTGGCCTCATAGAGTGTCTCGATGGTGATGACTTTCATGCCGCGCTCCGCCGCGAAGCGCTCGGTGTTCCTGCGCGCCTTGCCGCGCACGAAGAACGGGATCTTCCTCAGCTCTTCCTCGCCCTCGCGGGTCCAGGCCGGCTCCGAGCCGCCTGCCACCGCGGGTGCCGCCGCGGGCTCCGCGGCAAAGGCCGCGGCGGGAGTGGGCCGCGCCACCGCGTGCAGGTGCGAGGCCGAGGCTCCGTCGTGGAACTCGAAGTCGCCGCGGAACATCTGCAGCAGATGTTCCTCGAGTCCCATCATCAGCGGGTGCACCCAGCTGTCGAACAGCACGTTGGCGCCCTCGAAGCCGAGCACCGGGCTGTAGCGCGCGGGGACGTCCTGCACGTGGATCGGGGCCGAGATCACGGCGCAGGCGACGCCCAGCCGCTTGGCGATGTGCCGCTCCATCTGGGTGCCGAGGACGAGCTCCGGCGATGCGGCGGCGATGGCGCTCTCCACCTCGAGGTAGTCGTCGGTGACCAGCGCCTCGACGCCGTAGCGTTGCGCGGCCTCGCGGACGTCGCGGGCGAACTCGCGGCTGTAGGTGCCGAGCCCCACGACCGTGAGGCCCATCTCCTCGCTCGCCACCCGCGCGGCGGCGATGGCGTGGGTCGCGTCCGCGAAAATGAACACGCGCTTGCCGGTGAGGTAGGTCGAATCCACGGACCGCGAATACCAGGGCAGCCGGGACGCCGATGCCCCGAGACCCGCGCGTCCCGGGTGCTCGAGACCGAGCACCGGTGAAGGGTCCACGCCCGCGAGCCGGGCGACTTCCGCCACGAACTCGCGCGTCGCGCCGACGCCCATCGGCACGACCTGGGTGCAGGGCATGCCGAAGCAGCGCTTGAGCCAGGCGGCGGTCGTGCGGCCGACCTCGGGGTAGAGGTCCACGTTGAAGTCGGCGTCCGGCAGACGGCGGATGTCCCCGGCGGTTGCGCCGAGCGGCACGACCGCGTTGACCTCGATGCCGAGCTGCGCCAGCAGGGCGGTGATCTCGGCGACGTCGTCGCGGCAGCGGAAACCGAGCCGCGTCGGTCCGAGGATGTTGGCGCGGGGCGGGCGGCCCTCGGGTCTCGAGGGCCGCGCGGCGCCCGGCGGCGGAACGCGGTCCTTGAGCAGCGAGCGGACCAGCTGGTAGAGGGTTTCCGCCGCGCCCCAGTTCTCCTTCTTGGAGTAGGCGGGCAGCTCGAGCGGAACGACCGGCACCGGAAGCGCGAGGCTCACCGCGAGCGCGCCGGCCTGGTCCTGGATCAGCTCGGCCGTGCAGGATTCGCCCACCAGCAGGACTTCGGGCTGGAAACGTTCGAAGGCCCTCGCCACGGCGTCCTTCACCAGGGTCGCGGTGTCGCCGCCGAGGTCGCGCGCCTGGAAGGTGGTGTAGCTCACCGGCGGGCGGCGGTCCTGGCGCTCGATCATCGTGAACAGCAGGTCGGCATAGGTGTCGCCCTGCGGCGCGTGCAGCACGTAGTGCACGCCTTCCATGGAGGCCGCGATCCGCATCGCGCCGACGTGGGGCGGGCCTTCGTAGGTCCAGAGCGTCAGCTGCATCGCGTCGCGCTCACAGGGCGAGCCTCCGCCTGCGGTCCAGCGGGCGGGCGAAGACCTCGGCGAGGTCGCCGCACTGGTCGTAGCCGTGGATCGGCGTGAAGACGAGCTCGATGGACCACTTGGTCGTCAGTCCCTCTGCCTCCAGGGGGTTTGCGAGGCCGAGCCCGCACACCGTGATGTCGGGCTGCGCGGCCCGTACGCGCTCGAGCTGGCGCTCGACGTCCTGGCCCTCGCTGAGGGTCACGCCGGCGGGCAGCAGCGGCAGCTCCTCGCCGACCATCATCCGGTCGAGGTAGGGCGTGCCGACCTCGACGAGCTCCATGCCCATCTCGCGGTTGAGGAACCGGGCCAGCGGCAGCTCGAGCTGCGAATCGGGCATCAGGAACAGGCGCCTGCCGGCCAGCACGTCCCGGTAGCGGGCGAGGGAGGCGCGCGCACGTTCCTCGAGCGGCGCGAGCACCGTGCGCACGCGCTCGGCCGGTACGCCGAAGGATTGCGCCGCCGTGGTGAGCCACGCGGTCGTGCCCTCGGCGCCGAACGGGTAGGGCGATGCGAGCAGCCTGGCGCCGCGGGCGACGAGGGCGCGCACCGTCTCGCCGACGAAGGGCTGCGCCGCCAGCAGCAGCGTGCCGGGGCCGACCGCGGGGAGATCGGCTGCGCGGCGCGCCGGCAGGAAGCGTACCGGGCCGATGCCCAGCGCATCGAAGCAGCGGCGGAACTGGTCCTCGACGACATCGGCGAGGCAGCCGACCACCAGCAGCTGGCGCTCTTCGGACCGCGGCAGCGAAGGGACCAGCGCCCGCAGCGCGTTGTCCTCGCCCTGCGTGAAGGTGGTCTCGATCCCGGAGCCCGAGTAGCTCAGCACACGCACCCGCGGCAGGAAACGGCCGTTCAGGCGCTCCGCGGCTTTCGCGAGGTCGAGCTTGATGACCTCGGACGGGCAGCTGCCGACGAGGAACAGGGTGGTGATGTCCGGGCGGCGCTCGAGCAGCGTCGCGCAGACCCGGTCCAGTTCGTCGTTCGCATCGGCGATGCCTGCGAGGTCGCGGTCCGTGAGGATCGCGGTGCCGAAGCGCGGCTCGGCGAAGATCATCACGCCGGCCGCGGACTGAATCAGGTGCGCGCAGGTGCGCGACCCGACGACGAGGAAGAAGGCGTCCTGCATCTTGCGGTGCAGCCACACGATGCCCGTGAGCCCGCAGAACACTTCTCGCTGGCCGCGCTCGCGCAGCACCGGGGTCTCACGGCAGTCGCGCAGTACGGCCTGCGGCGCGGCGCTCACTCGGACGCACCCACGGAGACCGTTCTCAGCGGCTCGCGCGTACTGCCCTGCAGGCGCGCCGCCCGCAGTTTCAGCAGGAACTGCGCGGCATTGACGACGTAGGCGGCGTAGGCGGCCAGCGCCAGGTACATCTGGCCGTGGTGGCCGAGGGCGTCCGTTGCCAGCGCCACGAGGTAGGCCGTGTGCAGCGCCAGCACCAGCATGCTCACGACGTCTTCCCAGAAGAATGCGTGCGCGAACAGGTAGCGGCCGAATACGTCGTGCTCCCACAGGGAGCCAGTCACCATGATCAGGTACAGCACCGCGGTCTTCAGGATCACCGACACGGTCGCAGCCACGAGGCCCTCGCCGGTGACAAGAAAACGAAGGACCAGCCAAAGGCTGACCAGGAACACGAGGAACTGGAGGGGAGCCAGCACGCCCTGGACCAGCGTCCAGCGCGAGGCATCCCGTCGGCGGCGCTGCTCCGCCGTATAGAGCGGTTCCCGACTGGCTCCAGCCTGGGTCACCCGCATGTCGCTACTCCTAACTTCCCCCGCAACCCGACTGTAGAAGTCGGGCCGCCATCTGTCAATAAGACTAGACGTAAATAAATATTGACATTGCTGGGGCATCGGCAGGAAGATCCGGTCCAGCCCCGGCAGTAACCCCGGAAGCCCGACGGGTAGTGGCAAATGCTGACTTCCCAACCGCTCCTGAATCCAAGAAAAGATGGCCCGGACCTTACATATAAGGTCAGGGCCGACCGGCGGCGCTGCGCGCTGGTCGTTGGGGAGCGAATGTTGAGGGGTGCATATACGCGTGAAAACGCGACCACCACCGCGCCCGGGGGGAGAAAGAATGAATGATGGTCGGGACTTTCCAGATGGTTTGGAGGACTCGCCGCAGGGCGAACTCGCCTGCAACTTCGATCCGCTCATGCAGGGCGTACGTGGCGATCAGCCCGTGCGTTCCGGGCCCGAGGCCACGCTCGCCGGCCTCGCGCGTCTTATCGAGGCCGAGATCGTGCCGCGGCTGATGCTTGCGCACCGCACGCCCGAACCGAGGGGGGCCGCCATCGAGGACCTCAGTCGCGTCACGCCGGCCGGCCACGACGTCGCCGAGTTCACGCGGCTGCTGGTCGAGCAGGATGCCAGCACGCTGTCCGACTACCTCGACTCGCTGAGAGCTCGCGGCATGGCCCGCGAGACGGTGCTGCTGCAGCTCTTGGCGCCGGCGGCGCGCCATCTCGGGGAGCTGTGGGAGGAAGACCTGACCGATTTCACTCAGGTGACCGTCGGGCTCGGCCGGCTCCAGCAGCTGCTGTGGCACCTGGCCGCGCCTAACGAAGGGTCGGGCGCCCATGCCGATCCGCGCCGCCGGGCGCTCCTGACGGTGGCGCCGGGAGAGCAGCACACGCTCGGGCTGTTCATGGTGCGGGACTTCTTCAGGCGGGCCGGCTGGGCGGTGCCCGGCGGCACTCCGCACACGGTTGACGAGATCGCCGCGCTGGTGCGCGGCGAGTGGTTCGCAGTGGTGGGACTGTCGCTCGCCTGCGAACGGCACATCGGCGCGCTGCGCGACACCATTCGCGCAATACGGCGCGCTTCGCGCAACTGCGAGATCGGCGTACTGGTGGGCGGGCCGATGCTGCTCGCGCGGCCCGAGCTTGCGCTGGAAATCGGTGCAGACGGAACTGCGGAGGACGGGCGCAGCGCCGCGGAGGAGGCGGCGCAACGCTTCGTTCCCGGACAGAGGGAAAATTGAACACGCGCTTCGATTCTGACGAGTTCGGGGACCGGGAGCTGCCGGGGCGATCAGACGAAGGATCGAAGCGACACTTCAACCATCCGCGGGTATCCCTCGCCGACATCGATCCGGACGCGGCGGCGCGCGCCATCGAGAGCGCCAGCGATGTTGCGCTCGTGCTGGATGACCAGGGAATTGTCCGCGACATGGCCTTCGGGAGCGACGACCTCTCCCGCGAGGGCTTCACGGACTGGCTCGGCAAGCCCTGGGGCGAGACCGTCACCGTCGAGAGCCGGCCGAAGATCGCGGCGCTCCTCCAGAACGCCGCGAACGACGCGGCGCCGCGCCGGCGGCAGGTCAACCATCCCTCTCCTCGAGGCGCGGACATCCCGATCCTGTACTCCGCGGTCCCGCTCGGGCGGGGCGGGCGGATCGTCGCCGTCGGGCGCGACCTCAGGCAGGTCGCCGTCCTGCAGCAGCGCCTGATCGAGGCGCAGCAGTCCATGGAGCGCGACTACTGGCGGCTCAGGCTCGCCGAAACGCGCTATCGCGTGCTTTTCCAGATGTCCGGCGAGGCGATCCTGATCCTCGACGCGGGCAGCCGGAAGGTTCTGGAGGTCAACCCGGCCGCCTGCGAGCTTCTGGGCGAGGCGGCGAATCGGCTCGCCGGCCGGAGTTTTCCGGTGGGCGCAGACGCCGACGGAACCCGCAGCCTGCAGGCGATGCTGGATACGCTCGTCTCGACGGGACGGACTGACGACGTCCGCGTGCGCCTCGCGGGCGACGGCCGGTCGCTCGCGGTCTCCGCGTCCATCTTCCGCCAGGACGACGCGGCCCAGGTCGTGGTCCGGATGACGAGCCACGGCGTCGAGCCGGCGGAAGGCACTCGTGCCTTGCGTTCGCGCACCCTCGAATTCGTGGCACGCTCTCCCGACGCGCTGGTGATCACCGACAAGGAAGGCCGAATCCTGTCGGCCAACCGCGCCTTCCTCGACATGGCGCAGGTCGCCGCCGAGGAAATGACCCGCGGCGAGCCCCTGGAGCGCTGGCTCGGCCGGCCCGGCGTGGACGTCCACGTCCTCTCCGCCAGTCTCCGCCGGCACGGTTCGGTGCGCCTGTTCTCGACGACGCTGCGCGGCGAATTTGGCACGGTCGCCGACGTCGAGGTGTCCGCGGTCGATGTTCCGGAAGGCGAGACCCCCTGCATGGGCTTCGTCATCCGAAACGTCGGTCGCCGGCTGGCGGGCGAGCGGCGCCCCATCCCGGAGCTGCCGAACTCGGTTGAACAGCTGACCGAGCTGGTCGGACGGGTGTCGCTCAAGGACCTCGTGCGCGAGGCCACCGACGTCATCGAGCGGCTGTGCATCGAGGCGGCGCTCGAAGTCACGAACGACAACCGCGCCTCGGCCGCCGAAATGCTCGGGCTGAGCCGGCAGAGCCTCTACACCAAGCTGAGGCGTTACGGCCTCGGCGAAGGCGGCGCGCCTGAATCGGGCCGCTGAAAGCCCGGGCGGCGGTCGGCGGATGTCACGCACGGGCACCCTGGCACTCGGCGCGACGCGGCCCGCGCTTCCGGCCGTGCTCGAGCTGCTCAAACCCATCACCTGGTTCCCGCCCATGTGGGCGTTCACCTGCGGTGTCGTCTCGTCGGGTGTCGCGGTGGGTGGGCGCTGGTGGCTCGTGGTGGCAGGCATCCTGCTCGCCGGGCCGCTGGTCTGCGGCACCAGCCAGGCGGTCAACGACTGGTTCGACCGGCACGTGGACGCGATCAACGAGCCGCGACGGCCGATTCCCTCCGGACGCATTCCCGGACGATGGGGTCTTTACATCGCCGTGGCGTGGACGGGACTGTCGCTGCTGGTGGCCGCCATGCTCGGCCGCTGGGTCTTCTGGGCGGCGGTCGTGGGCCTCGCGCTCGCCTGGGCCTACAGCGCGCCCCCGCTGCGCCTGAAGCGAAACGGCTGGTGGGGAAACCTTGCGGTGGGCATTTCCTACGAGGGCCTTGCCTGGATCACGGGCGCGGCGGTCATGCTGCTCGGCGCCATGCCGCCCACGCACGTGCTGCTGCTGGCGCTGCTCTACAGCCTCGGTGCGCACGGCATCATGACGCTGAACGACTTCAAGTCCATCGAGGGCGACCTGCGGATGGGCATCGGCTCGCTGCCGGCCCGCCTCGGCGTGGACAGGGCGGCGCGCGTATGCTGTGTGGTGATGCTGCTGCCCCAGGTGGCGGTGGTGGCGCTGCTGTTCGGCTGGGAGCGGCCCGTGCACGCGGCCGCGGTTGCCGCGCTGGTGGCCGTTCAGGCGCTCATGATGATCCGCTTCCTCGGCGCACCGGTCGAGCGCGCGCTGTGGCTGAGCGGCCTTGGCGTGACGGTCTACGTCAGCGGCATGATGGTCAGCGCCTTCGCCGTGCGTGCGCTGGCGGGAGGGGGCTGAGGTGTCCTCCCTGGGCTGGCTCGGCATCCTCCGGCTCGGGCTCGTGCAGAGCTCCCTTGGCGCCATCGTCGTTCTCACGACCTCCACGCTCAACCGCGTCATGGTCGTCGAACTGGCGCTGCCGGCGCTCGTGCCGGGCGTTCTGGTCGCGCTGCACCACGCGCTCCAGATGCTCCGGCCGCGCTTCGGCTACGGCTCTGACGTCGGCGGGCGCCGCACGCCCTGGATCGTGGGTGGCATGGCCACGCTGGCGCTCGGCGGCTTCCTGGCGGCGCTGGCGACGGCCTGGGCCGCGACCAGCCCGGGTCCGGGACTCGCGCTCGCGACGCTGGCCTTCGCGATGATCGGCATCGGCGTCGGTGCGGCGGGCACATCGCTGCTCGTGCTGCTTGCCAAGCAGGTGACCCCGGAGCGGCGCGCGCCGGCGGCCACGATTGTGTGGGTGATGATGATCGCGGGTTTCGTGGTCACGGCCGGCCTGGCAGGACATTTCCTCGATCCTTACTCGCCCGGGCGGCTCGTGATGGTCACTGGAACCGTTGCGTGCATCGCCTTCGCGATCTCGCTGGTCGCGGTGTGGGGCGTGGAGCGTGATCTCGAGGCCGGTACTGGGAACGGCGCCGGGCACGCGGCCCGCCTGCCGTTCCGCGAGGCGCTCGCGCAAGTGTGGTCGGAAGCCGAGGCACGGCGCTTCACGATCTTCGTCTTCGTCTCGATGCTCGCCTACAGCGCCCAGGACCTGATCCTGGAGCCGTTCGCGGGCCTCGTCTTCGGCCTCACGCCGGGCGAGTCCACCACGCTTTCCGCCATCCAGAACTCCGGCGTGCTGCTCGGCATGGTGCTTGTCGGCGTCACCGCCGGCTGGCGGCGCGACCGCCGCGCAGGGTCGCTGCGCGCCTGGACCATCGGCGGTTGCGTCGCCTCGGGCGTCGCGCTGCTTGCCCTCGCCGCCGCCGGTTACGTGGGGCCCGCCTGGCCGCTGCGCCCGTCCGTCTTCCTGCTGGGCGTCGCCAACGGCGCGTTCTCGGTCGCGGCGATCGGTTCGATGATGGCCCTGGTCGGCGCCGGACGCGCCTCGCGCGAGGGCGTGAGGATGGGACTGTGGGGCGCATCGCAGGCGATCGCCTTCGCCGCGGGTGGCGTCATCGGCACGGCCGCCGTGGACCTGATGCGCCTGCTGCTCGGCTCGCCGCTGGCGGCCTATGCGTTCGTCTTCGCGCTCGAGGGCCTTGCCTTCTTCTGGGCGGCACGGCTGGCCACGCGGGTCGGCGCGATGGAAATGCGCGAGGGCGCCCCACAGCTGTTGCCGCCGCCGAGACTTGCGGCCGAATCTTCGACGAGGTGATGTCATGAGCCAGGCAGGGATGTACGACGCGGTGGTGGTGGGTGGCGGGCCGGCGGGCGCGACCGCCGCGACCGATCTCGCGAGGCGCGGCCGCTCGGTCCTGATGCTCGACCGGGCCGGTCGGATCAAGCCCTGCGGGGGCGCGATACCGCCGCAGCTCATCCGCGAGTTCGAGATCCCCGACTCGCTGCTGGTGGCGAAGGTGACCGGGGCCCGCATGGTGGCGCCGAGCGCCCGGTGCGTGGACATGCCGATCGAGGGCGGCTTCGTCGGCATGGTCGACCGCGATGTGTTCGACGAGTGGCTGCGCCGGCGCGCGGTGCAGGCCGGCGCGGAGCGCCGCGACGGGACCTTCCTGGGCTCGACCCGCGACAGCGACGGCAGCGTCACCGTGGAGTACCGCGAGGCGGGGGAGCGCGGCGACGCGGCCGTCCGCAGTGTCCGCGCCCGCGCGCTCGTCGGTGCGGACGGCGCGCGCTCGGCCGTCGCGCGGCAGTCGGTGCCGGGCGCGGACGAGGTGCCCTACGTGGCGGCCTACCACGAGATCGTGCGCTCGCCACGCGACGGCGCGGGTGACTTCGACGCGCGGCGCTGCGATGTCTTCTACCAGGGCGATCTCTCTCCCGACTTCTACGCCTGGATCTTCCCGCATGGCGAGACCACCAGCATCGGCGTCGGCAGCGCCCAGAAAGGCTTCTCGCTGCGCGGAGCGGTGCAGCGCCTGCGGGCCAGCACCGGCCTCGACCAGGTCGAGACGGTGCGTCGCGAGGGCGCGCCGATTCCGATGCACCCGCTGCGCCGCTGGGACGACGGCCGCAACGTGGTACTCTCCGGAGACGCCGCGGGCGTGGTCGCGCCGGCCTCGGGGGAGGGCATCTACTACGCGATGACCGGGGGACGGCTCGCGGCCGGCGCGGCGGACGAGTTCCTCGGCACCGGCGACGCGCGGGCGCTCGCGCAGGCGCGCAAGCGCTTCATGAAGGCGCACGGCCGGGTGTTCTGGGTGCTCGGGATCATGCAGCGGTTCTGGTACTCGTCGGATCCGCGCCGGGAGCGGTTCGTGAGCCTGTGCCGCGATCCGGACATCCAGCACCTGACCTGGCAGGCCTACATGAACAAGAAGCTGGTCCGCGCGCGGCCGCTCGCGCACCTGCGCATCGCGGCCAAGGACGTCGCGCACCTGCTCGGGCTGGCGCGCGTGTGACCATCGACGCGGGCGTCGTCGACCTCATCCTGCTGCTGGTGGGCCTCGAAGTGCTGGCATTGCTCGCGTGGCGAGCGTTGCGCGGCGGCGGACTAGCGCCGCCGGATTTCCTGTTCAACCTGCTGGCTGGAGCCGCACTGATGCTGGCCCTGCGCGCCGCCCTGTCCGGCGCCGGCTCGGCGTGGATCGGCGCGGCGCTTGCGCTCGCGCTCGTCATGCACGCTGCGGACCTCTGGCGGCGCTGGCAATCGTCCGCGGACACCCGCAGCGTCGGCAAACGATGAGGACGCCGGCCGGCGTCACCGCGGCCGCGGCCGCCGGGCTTCTCCTGGCCTCGGGCGCCGCCGCGGATCCGGGCGGCATGCGCCGGGCGTCCGCAAGCCTCGACGAGGAATCGGCGGGCCGGCTCGCCGCGCTCGCGCTCGCCTGCCTCCACCGCGAGTACCCCAACAGGATTTCGCACGTCCTGCAGGGTGATGCCGACGTCCGCCCGCCGAGGGAACTGTCGCCGGCCTTCTACGGCTGCTACGACTGGCATTCCTCGGTACACGGGCACTGGATGCTCGCCCGGCTCGCGCGGCTCTACCCCGGGGCATCCTGGACCGTGGCGGCGCGGGCGGCGCTGGCGCGAAGCCTCACCCGCGCAAACCTTGATGCCGAGGTGTCCTATCTCGACGCGCCGGGGCGCACCGCTTTCGAGCGGCCCTATGGCCTGGCGTGGCTGCTCGCGCTGGCGGGGGAACTTCGGGCCTGGGATGACGACGACGCCCGGGGCTGGGCCGCCGCCAT
This sequence comes from Steroidobacteraceae bacterium, assembly GCA_025458865.1. Lineage (GTDB taxonomy): Bacteria > Pseudomonadota > Gammaproteobacteria > Steroidobacterales > Steroidobacteraceae > SG8-30. Next base: position 31,217 of record JALORP010000023.1, read on the forward strand.
CGAGCCGCTCGAATCCGCCGCCGCGGCGCGTCTCGCAGCCTGGCTGCCGAAGCTGCTGTATCCCGTCCGCTCCGGGGAGCACTCTCAGACGGCGTTCGCGCTCGGCCTCGCCCGCGACTGGGCGTTGACCGCCCGGCACGAGGCGATGCGCGCGCTGGTCGACGCCAAGGCGCTGCAGTTCTACCTCGCCGACCGGGCGTGTCCGATCGCGTATGAACCGTCCGGCGAGGATTTCCTGTCGCCCTGTCTGGCCGAGGCCGACCTCATGCGGCGCGTGCTGCCGCGCGCCGAGTTCAGCGACTGGCTCGCTGCCTTCCTTCCCGGGATTTCCCTGGACGGCTCGGCCGGCTGGCTGCTGCCGGCCGAGGTGAGCGACCGCACCGACCCGAAGCTCGCGCATCTGGACGGGCTGAACCTGAGCCGCGCCTGGATGCTCGAGGGCATCGCGGCCGGTCTCGCGGACGGGGATCCCCGCCGGCCGGGACTGCTGGAAGCCGCCGATGCCCACGCGCTTGCGGCCGTGCCAGCCGTCACGGGCGAGCACTACGAGGGTGGACACTGGCTGGGGAGCTTCGCGGTCTACCTGCTGACGGAGGCAGGGCGCTCACCGCGCTGACGGCCGCGGTGGCGGCGGCCGCGCCGGGCCGCGCACCGTGTAAAGTCACGATGGCCGGGACACCGCCGCATGCGCCACGCTTCCGGACACGATGCGCGGGGGTTTCTTTTTTGCGGCCGCGGTGGCCGTCCCGACCGCGCGGAGCATGGCCATGATCCACGCGAGATCAGCAACCCTCGTCCTGGCGGCCGGCCTGGCCGGTGCCTGGCTTCTGGGCGCCACGGCCTTCGCCGCGGACCCGCCGAAGGCCTACCTGCCCGGCCTCACCGCGCCGGATGAGGCGCCGCAAGGCTGCGTTTCCTGCCACAAGGGCAGCCGGAACCTGAAGGTGATGCTCGACGCGCTCGACCATCGCGACATGGGCGACAAGATCAAGGTCGTGCCGGACGACTGCAAATCCTGCCACGAGGACGACGACGAACTCGAGGCGCTCGGTCCCGTGTCCCACAGCATGCATTACGCGCGCGGCAGCAAGAGCGACTTCGTGGTCAAGCACGGCGGCAGCTGCCTGAACTGCCATGCGCTGTCCACGGGCACGGGCGAAGTAACGACCAAGAGCGGACCGACGAACTGGTGATCGGGTCGCTGCAGACGGCGGCCAGCGCCGCCGGAGGGTGGGTCATCTCCTGAGCCAGGCCGCCGTGCAAAGTGCCTCCATGGCACAGATAGCACCGGTCCGACTCACCACCCTCGCCGACCTCTCGCGGCACGGCTACGGCCTGTCCTGCTACTGCCCGCGCTGCCGCCGCTGGGCCGAGCTCGACCTGCCGCTGCTGGCGCGCACGGATCTCGCGCAGCGGAGCGTGACGGATTTCCGTCCGCGCTGCCGCCACTGCGGGACGCCGGGCGAGAAGCAGCTGCGGCCGCCGAAGCGCTGGGAGGGGCCGCGCGCGCGGGCGACCTACGCGCACTACGCCGCGCGCGCCGACGCGTAGTATCGCCGGCTCAGGCGAACTGCGACGGGTCCGGAGGCGCCCCCGGCCGCACGATCACCGGCACGCCGTTCAGTGCGGCATTGCCGCAAAGCGCATCCACGCGCTGCTCGTCGGTGAGGTCGTTCACGCTGACTCCGGGGTGAGCGCTCGCGACCGAAAGCTGCAGGCCCGGCCGGTGGTGTCCCCAGCCATGGGGCAGGCTCACGACGCCGGGCATCACCTCGTCGGTCACTTCCGCGGGCAGCGTCACCGTGCCGCTGCGCGCGGCGACCCGCACGAGCGCGCCTTGCGTGATGCCGCGCCGGCGCGCGTCGTCCGGATGAATCAGCAGCGTGCACCTCGCGGGGCCCTTCACCAGCCGGCGGCTGTTGTGCATCCAGGAATTGTTCGTCCGCGGGTCGCGCCTCCCGATCAGCAGCAACTCCTGGCCCTCGGCGGACGGCGCGCCTTCAGGCTGCTCGCGGACCAGTCGTTCGAGGTCGACCGTGATAGCCGGCGGCGCGAGCTGTATGCGCTTGCCGCGGATGCGCAGCCGCGAGGGCAGGCAGGGCTCGAGAGGACCCAGGTCGAGGCCGTGGGGCTGCTCCTCGAGCTGGCGCAGGCTGAGGCCCCGGCGCCAGGGCCGCATGCCGCTGCCGTACGGCCCGAAGCGCAGCCCCAGGGCGAGGGTGCGCCGCGGCGTGAGCCAGCGGTCAGCGAGGCGCTGGCGCAGCGGGGGGCGCCTTGCCCGGTCCAGCGCCTCGAGCCTGCGCGTGAGGCCGGCGAAGATCTGCCAGTCGTGGAGGGCGCCCGGTGAGGGTTCGAAGAGCGGCCTCGCGTACTTCGCGGTGTTTCGGATGGCCAGCGCGTGGAACACCAGATCGTAGTGGTCGCGTTCCAGGGCGAACGTCGGCGGCAGGATGATCTGCGCGTGCCGCGTCGTCTCGTTGATGTAGAAGTCCACGGCGGCCATGAACTCGAGCGACGCGAGCGCCCGCTCCAGCCGGCGGCCGTTCGGCGTGGACAGCACCGGGTTGCCCGCCGAGGTGAGCAGCGCGCGGATCTGCCCCGGCCCGGGCGTCTCGATTTCTTCTGCCAGGGCCGCCACCGGGAACTCGCCGCCGAAGCCCGGCAGGCCTCGCACCCGCGTGCGGCGCGGCTCCCGGCTCGCGTCGATGCCCCGGCCCGCGTAGGCGACAAAGTCCACCGCGGGCCGCGTGAACATGACGCCGCCCGGCCGGTCGAGGTTGCCCGTGACCACGTTGAGCACCTGGATGAGCCACTGGCAGAGCGCGCCGAAGGGTTGCACCGACACGCCCATGCGGCCGTAGACGGCGGCCGACTCCGCGGCGGCGAGGCGGCGCGCGAGGGCGACCACGTCCTCGGCCGCGATTCCCGTCGCGCGCGCCACGCGCCCGGGCTCGAAAGGCCGCACCAGACGGCGCACCGTATCGATGCCCTCGGTGAACGCCGCGAGCCTCCCGGGTCTTGCGAGCTCCTCTTCGAAGATCACCTGCAGCAGGCCGAGCAGCAGCCAGGCGTCGCGCCCGGGCCGGATGAAGTGATGGGTGTCCGCGAGCTGCGCCGTCTCGGTTCGCCGCGGGTCCACGACGATGAGCGTGCCGCCGCGTGCGCGCAGGTCCTTGAGCCTTCGCGCGACGTCGGGAGCGGTCATGAGGCTGCCGTTCGACACGACCGGGTTCGCGCCGATCACCAGCAGCAGGCGGGTGCGGTCGAGGTCGGGGATGGGCAGCAGCAGCGGGTGCCCATAGAGGTGCGTCACGGCCACGTGGTGCGGGAGCTGGTCCACCGACGTCGCGGAGAAGCGGTTGCGGCTCCCGAGCGTCCTGCCGAAGCGGGCGCCAGCGAGGAGGGCCGAGTAGCTGTGCACGGTCGGGTTGCCGAAGTAGGTCGCGACCGCGTCGCGACCGTGGCGCGACTGGATCTCCGCGAGGCGTGACGCGACCTCGGCGAGTGCCTCTTCCCATGACACCGGGATCCAGCGGTCGCCGACGCGACGCACGGGTGCGCGCAGCCGGTCCGGGTCCTCGTGCACGTCCTTGAGCGCCACGGCCTTCGGGCAGATGTGTCCGCGGCTGAACGGGTCCGCGCCGTCGCCGCGGATGGAGAGAATCCGGGAGCCCTCCGTGCGGATCTCGATGCCGCACATGGCCTCGCACAAAGGGCAGGTGCCGAAGTGCGTCCGCTCTTGCGCGCGCTGGTTCATGGTTGATGTCCCTGACTACGGGGTTTACGGATACCGGGGCGGGCGGGCTTGGCACTCAAATGCCGCTTGACCGTACAACTGAGCAGGTCCGCACCATGGAAGCCACGATCGAGAGAAGTCTTTTCGAGGGCATGGCCAGGGAACAGCAGCGCGAGGGCCCGCCGCCGGGCTTCCCGGAGCTGCCCTCGATCCCCGGCGGGCGCTACACCGATCCCGACTTCCTGCGCCTCGAGGAACAGTACCTCTGGAAGCGATCCTGGCTCTACGCGCTGCATGCCGACGAACTGCCGCGCCCGGGAAGCTTCCGCATGTGGCGCAAGACCGGGGCGCCGATCATCATCATCCGCGGCAAGGACGGCCGCATCCGCGCCTTCTACAACACCTGCCGACACCGCGGCGCGCCGCTGCTCGAGGCCGACCAGGGCGAGACCAAGGGCTTCTTCTGCCGATACCACGGCTGGACCTACGACCTGGACGGCCGGCTCATGGCCGTGCGCGAGAAACGCGACTTCCCGGGGCTGGACACGAGCTGCATGGGGCTCGCCGAGGTCCGCTGCGAGATGTACGGCAACTGGGTGTTCCTCAACGAGGATCCTGACGCTCCGCCGCTCGTCGAGTCGCTCGGCCCGATCCCGTCGCACTGGGAGCACCTCGACCTGGGGAACCATCGGCACATCGCGAGCTCGAGCTACGAGATCGCCTGCAACGTGAAGATACTGCTCGACGCGTTCCTCGAGACCTATCACCTGAAGTCGATCCACCCGCAGACGGTGGACCGGTTCCTCGACTCACGCGGCACCCACATCCTGCTCTGGCCGTGGGGCCACTCGATGATGGTCACGCCGCACCGCCGTCCCGACTGGCGCGACCCTGGGGCGGTCGGCATGCCGGAGGTGGAGGGCGTCGAGGAGATATTCGCCCACCAGAACCCCTCCTACAACATCTACCCGAACCTCATCACGCCGCCGTCGGCCACGGGCATCCCGTTCATCACCTTCTGGCCCAGGAGCGCACGCTCGATGGTGGTGGATGTTCACTGGTTCGCCCTGGAGGGTTCGCAGGGCCACGAGCTGTGGCCGACCCGGCTGTCGAACTTCGAGCGCATCCTCGAGGAGGACACCCAGTTCGCGCCGCGCATCCAGGAGTCGGTGGAAACCGCCGGCTTCAAGGGCATGTACCTGTCGTACCAGGAGCGGCGCATCTACCACTGGCACGAGGAACTCGACCGGCGCATCGGCAAGGAGCGCATACCCGAGGCGCTGCGGGTGCGGCCGCTGCTCGGGCCGTGGATCGCGGAGCGGTGAGCCGCCCATGAGCACCGGCAAGGACACGCGGGCGGCCGGCCGCGCAGGGGCGGAGTACCAGGCGCTGCTGGCCCGGGATTCGCGGCCGGTCCCGCAAGTGCTCGCGAGCCAGTCGCCCGAAGACCTGGGCACGGAGCCCCTGTCGGCAGCGCGGTACACGTCGCAGGCGTTCTTCGACCTCGAGTGCGAGCGGATGTGGCCGCGGGTTTGGCAGGTGGCCTGTCGCGAGGAGGACATCCCCGAGCCCGGCGACTTCCACGTCTATGACGTGGTCGGGCGGTCGCTGCTGGTGGTGCGGCTGGCGGACGGCGGCATCCGCGCCTACCACAACTCCTGCCTGCATCGGGGGCGCAGGCTCGCGACCGCCGACGGCCATGCGCAGAACTTCCGCTGTGGATTCCACGGCTGGACGTGGAATCTCGACGGGTCCATCCGGTCCGTGCCCTGCCGCTGGGATTTCCCGCAGCTCTCCGACGACGACCTGCGGCTGCCACAGGCGCAGGTCGGCACCTGGGGCGGATTCGTATTCGTGAACATGGATCCCGGCGCCGCGCCGCTCGAGCAATACCTCGGCGTGCTGCCGTTGCACTTCGAGCGCTGGCGGCTGGAGGACTGCTACAAGGCGGTGCACGTGGCGAAGGTCATCCGCTGCAACTGGAAGGTGGCGATGGAGGCCTTCATGGAGTCCTACCACGTCATCGCCACGCATCCGCAGATACTCCCGGTCTTCGCCGACGCCAGCGCCCAGTACGACGTCTACGGCGAGCACGTGAACCGCAACCTGGCCGCTTTCGGCGCGCCGAGCCCGCATCTGGGCGAGGACGCGGTCGCGCCGGGCGAGGTGGTCGAGGGCATGCTGGCGATGATGGGGCGGCGGCGCCCGGCCGGCGGACAGCCGGAGGGCGAGGCGGGCGCACGCGCCTACCTCGGCGACCTCAACCGGGCGAGCTTCGCCAAGGCCTTCGGCGGCGACTACGAAGACGTCAGCGATGCCGAGACGATCGATGCGCTGGTCTACAACGTCTTCCCCAACTTCGCGCCGTGGGCCGGGTTCGCGCCGAACATCGTCTATCGCTGGCGGCCGAACGGCCGCGACGTTGGTTCGTGCTTGATGGAAGTGATGATCCTGAAACGTTGTCCGACGGGCCAGCCCCGGCCGCGCCCCGTGAGGATGCGGCTCCTGTCGGAGGCCGAGCCGTGGAGCGCGGCGACCGAGTTGCCGGTTCTGGGTCCGGTGATAGACCAGGACATGGGCAACATGCCGCACGTCCAGGACGGGCTCGACGCCTCGGCCACCGGCCGGGTCCACCTGAGCCGTTACCAGGAGGTGCGCATCCGGCATTTTCATCGCACACTGGACCATTACCTCGGCTGAAGCGCGTCCCGGAGCAGGTGTTTGATGACGATGGAATTCAAGACAACCGACCTGTGCGACGCCCACGAGGGCGCCATCGAGGTCTGTGAGCCCATGTTCCGCTCGTTCGGCGGGCGGCGCCGCTTCTCGGGCCCCGTGTCCACGGTCAGCTGCTTCGAGGACAACTCTCGCGTGCGTGAGGCAGTGAACGAGCCCGGCCACGGCAGGGTCCTCGTGGTGGATGGCGGCGGCTCCCGGCAATGCGCCCTGCTGGGCGACCTGCTCGCGGCGAAGGCCGTCGAGAACGGCTGGTCCGGGGTGGTCGTCCATGGCTGCGTCCGCGACACCGCGGTGCTCGCCGGTCTCGACCTCGGCGTGCTGGCGATCGACGCGCATCCGCAGCGCAGCAAGAAGCGCGGCGAGGGTCATCGGGACGTGACGGTCCGCTTCGCCGGAGTTTCTTTCCACCCCGGCGCCTGGGTCTATGCCGACGAGGACGGGATGCTCGTCACCGCCCGGGAGTTGTCCGAGGCGGCCGCCGGCTGAGCCTCCCGGGTCTTTGCCAGCCAGGGCGTTTTGCGCTATATTTCGCGCCGCGCGGGGCGGGTGTGGCCGCCGCGGGGCGCTTCGGCGCCGGCCGCGGTGCCCCGAAGCCGAGGGTTTTGAGAAAAGGCCCCCCAGTGGGGCCTTTTCGTTTCCGGCGCAGCGCCTGGCAGGCCTGCGACGCGACCGGCTCCTGCCGGACGCGGGCAAGAACACGAATGGGCCTCTGGCCCATTTTTTGTTCCCGGCCCCCGGGAAGGGAGCGTGGAGGCATATGCGCGAGGCGTTGCTCAGGCTGCTGGAGCCGGTGGTCGAGCGGGCGGGGTATGAACTGGTGGAACTCGAGTTCAGTCCTGCCTCCCGGCGGGCCTTGCTGCGGGTGTACATCGACCGCACCGACGGCGCGGCGGTGACGCTGGACGATTGCACCGCTGCGAGCCGCGCGATGGAGCAGGTGCTCGACGTGGCCGATCCGATCGGGCGCGAATACGAGCTCGAGGTGTCGTCGCCGGGCTTCGACCGGCCGCTTCGGACACCGGAGCACTTCGCCCGCTTCGTCGGCAGCGAGGCGCGCATCGAGGTGCAGCGGCCCATCGAGGGTCGCAAGCGCTTCCGTGGCCGGCTCGTGTCGGCCGATGCGGAAGCGGTGGTTGTGGAGGTCGACGGCCGCGAGTGGCGGCTGCCGATGGCGGACATGGGCAAGGCCCGGCTGGTTGGCTGAGGCCGCTTTGGTCAAGCGGGTTGGAACATCATGAACAAGCAGATCCTTGAAGTCGTCGAGGCGGTGTCGAACGAGAAGGGCGTCGCCCGCGAGATCATCTTCGAGGCGCTGGAGGCGGCGCTCGCGTCCGCCACGCGCCGCAAGCATGGCGAGGACATGGAAGTGCGGGTCGCCATCGACCGCAAGACCGGCGAATACGAAACCTTCCGCCGCTGGAAGGTCTTTGCCGACGACTCCAATGAGCTGGAGGTCCCCGAGCGCGAGCTGCGCCTCGAGGATGCGCTCGACGTGAATGCCGGCGCCGAGGTCGGCGGGTACGTGGAGCAGCCGATGGAGTCGGTCGCCTTCGGCCGCATCGCGGCGCAGACCGCCAAGCAGGTCATCGTGCAGAAAGTGCGCGAGGCCGAGCGCGCGCAGGTTGTCGAGGAGTACAAGGACCGCGTCGGCGCGCTGGTCTCCGGCATCGTCAAGCGCGTGGACCGCAATGGCATCTACGTGGACCTCGGCGGCAACGCCGAGGGCTTCATTCCGCGCGAGCACATGATCCCGCGCGAGATCGCCCGCACGCAGGACCGCATCAAGGCCTTCATGCGCGAGGTGCGCTCGGAGCCGCGCGGCCCGCAGATCTTCCTGTCGCGCACCGC
>JALORP010000024.1 GCA_025458865.1 Steroidobacteraceae bacterium
GGGCCCCACAGCCGAGCGTCAAGCGGTGCGAGGCTCGGCGAGCACCGCAGCGAGGCGAGGAGTGCCCCCCGCCGGATCCCGGTCGCGGCGCAGGCACAATGGCCGGAATCCGTCAGCGCTCGTCCGGTTATCACGCGATAGCCCGCCGCTATGGCGTCCCCGTTGCAGGGCGGCCGGCGCAACGGCTACCGTGCCGTGCCCCAATCGCAGAGAGAGCCCCGATGCGCCCCGAGACCCTCGCCGTCCACGCCGGTTACAGCCCCGACCCCACCACCAAGGCCGTCGCGGTGCCCATCTACCAGACCACGTCCTACGCCTTCGACGACACCCAGCACGGCGCCGACCTGTTCGACCTCAAGGTCCAGGGCAACATCTACACGCGCATCATGAATCCGACGACCGACGTGCTGGAAAAGCGCGTCGCGGCGCTGGAGGGCGGCATCGGCGCGCTGGCGCTGGCCTCCGGCCAGGCGGCGATCACCTACTCGCTGCTCACGATCATGGAGGCCGGGCAGAACGTCGTGTCGAGCGCGACACTCTACGGCGGGACCTACAACCTGTTCGCGCACACGCTGCCACAGTACGGCATCAGCGTGCGTTTCGCCGACCACCGCGACCCGGCCTCGTTCGAGAAGCTGATCGACGCGAACACCCGCGCAATCTACTGCGAGTCCATCGGCAACCCGCTTGGCAACGTCACGGACTTCGCCGCGCTCGCCGAAGTCGCGCACCGCCACGGCATCCCGCTGATCGTGGACAACACCGTGCCCACGCCCTACCTGTGCCGGCCCTTCGACCACGGCGCCGACATCGTGGTGCACTCGCTCACGAAGTACCTCGGCGGCCACGGCAACAGCATCGGCGGCGTCCTCGTGGACTCGGGAAAGTTCCCCTGGGCGAAGCACGCCGACAAGTTCCCGCGGCTCAACACGCCGGACGTGTCCTACCACGGCGTTGTGTTCACCGAGGCGCTGGGCCCGGCGGCCTACATCGCCCGCGCGCGCGTGGTGCCGCTGCGGAACATGGGCGCGGCGATCTCGCCGTTCAACTCGTTCCTGGTGCTGCAGGGCATCGAGACGCTCGCGGTGCGCATGGACCGCATCTGCGCCAACACCATCAAGATCGCGCGCCACCTGAAGTCGCACCCGAAGGTGCGCTGGGTCAACTACGCCGGCCTCGACGACTCGCCGTCGAAGCCGCTGGTGGACCGCTACATGGGCGGGCGGGCTTCGGGCATCCTGACCTTCGGTGTCCAGGGCGGCCGCGAGGCCGGTGCGCGCGTGCAGGACGCGTTCAAGCTGTTCACGCGGCTCGTGAACATCGGCGATGCCAAGTCGCTCGCCTGCCACCCGGCGAGCACGACCCACCGGCAGCTGTCGCCGGCGGAACTCGAGAAGGCCGGCGTAACCGAGGACACCGTCCGCCTGTCCATCGGCATCGAGCACATCGACGACCTCATCGAGGACCTCGACCAGGCGCTGGCCGCCGCCTGAGCCGGGACCTGGTCTCGCTGCCCGGGGACAGGGAGATCGTCCCCGGGGGACGGGTGCCCCGCCCCGTCTCCACGGCCCGGATGCGGTCGCCGCTGCGCGGCGCCTTTCGGAAGCTCAGGCGACCTGCCCGCGCGAGGGCGCAGGCGCCACCTCGGGCACCAGCGGCACGGGCCGCGGCATCGCGAAGAACTCGGGCACGGCGTCCGCCTCGAGCGGCATGCTGAAGAGGTAGCCCTGGCCCAGCTGGCAGCCGAGCGCCTGCACGGAGGCGAGCTGCGCCGTCGTCTCGATGCCCTCGGCGACGCAGGTGAGTCCGAGGTTCTCCACCAGCAGCACGACCGAGCTCACGACGGCCGCGAGCTCGCGGCGCGTGTCGATCTCGCGCACGAACGAGCGGTCGATCTTGATCATGCTGACCGGGAACTCGTGCAGGCAGCTCAGCGACGAGACGCCGATGCCGAAGTCGTCCACCGCGATCCGCACGCCGAGGTCGCGCAGGCGCGCGAGCGCGCCGCGCATCTCCTGCTCGGCGGCGATCACCTCGCGCTCGGTGACCTCGATCACCAGCGAATCCGGGCCGAGGCCGGAATCCCCGAGCGCGGCCTCCACGCCCTCGACGAAGGTGGTCTCGTGCCCGAGCTGGAGGCGCGAGACGTTCACGGCGACGCTGGCGGGCGCTTGCCCGGGCGCCTCGCGCCGCCACTTCGCGAGCTGCCGGCAGGCCTCGCGCAGCGCCCACTCGCCGATCGGCACGATGAGGCCGCTGTCTTCCGCGACCGGGACGAATTCCGAGGGCGGGATCGCGCCGAACTCCGGGTGCTGCCAGCGCAGCAGCGCCTCCACCGAGGCGGGACGGCCGGTCGTCAGATCGAGGACGGGCTGGTAGACGAGCCTGAGCTCGCCGTGGGCGAGCGCGTTGCGCAGGTCGCACTCCAGCCGACGCCGTCGCTCGACGGCGGCGGCCAGGCTCGAATCGAACGTGCGGGCCCTCGCCCGGCCGGTGCGCTTCGCCTCGTACATGGCCACGTCGGCGTCGCGCAGCAGGTCACTCGCCGTGGCGTGGCTGCCGTCGCCGAGCACGATGCCGATGCTGGCGCTGGACCGGATTTCGACATCCCGGATCACGTATGTCGGCGACAGCGCCGCGAGGATCCGGCCGGCCACCGACTCGGCCTCCGCGGCGGAGTGGATGCCCTCTATGAGAGCGACGAACTCGTCGCCGCCCAGGCGGCCGACGAGACCGCCGCGCCCGGGCAACCGGGCGAGGTCGCTGGCGCGCAGGACGGCCCGCAGGCGGCCCGCCACCTGCCGCAGCAGCTCGTCGCCGGCCTCGTGGCCGAGGGTGTCGTTGACCAGCTTGAAGTTGTCGAAGTCGAGGAGGAGCAGCGCGAACGGCGGCTGGCCGGCGCCCAGCGCGGCGCAGGCCGCGTCGAGGCGGTCGACGATGGCGAGGCGGTTGGCGAGCCCCGTGAGGCGGTCGGTGCGCGCCTGCTCCGTCAGCGCATGCTCCATCTGCTTGCGGTCGGAGATGTCGGTGATGAAGCCGTGCCACAGCGTCGACCCGTCCGGCAGGCGCTCGGGCGTGGCCGTGCCTTCCAGCCAGCGCACCTCGCCGCCGTCGAAGCACACGCGGTACTGGTGATGCCACACCGACAGCGAGGCCGCGGATCGCTGGATCGAGTCGGAGACGGCCTGCAGGTCGTCCGGGTGCAGCCGGCCGAAGACGATACCGGCATCGTCGCGCACCTCCCCGGGCGAGACGCGATAGATTTCGCGGATCCGCTCGCTGGCGAACGGGAAGCACGAGGAGCCGTCCGGACGGAGCTGGTACTGGTAGATCACGCCGGGCACCAGCTGCGCGAGCTTGTGCAGCCGGTCCAGCAGGGACTGCGCCTGCTCGCGCTCGCGCTGGCGGAGCGTCGCGTCGATGCGGATCCCGGCGATCGCCTGCGCGCGGCCCGCGGTGTCGCGGCTGACGACGCGGGCGCGGTCCCCCACCCACGCGACCTCGTCGTCCACCGCCTCGCGCAAGCGGCTCTCGCCGCGCCACCGCTCCACCTCGCCCCGGGCCAGTGAGTCCAGCCCGTCGCGCCAGCGCGCCGCGTCGTCCGGGTGGAGCATCGCGGCCGCCTCGTCGAGCGAAACCCGCACCGGCCCCGACGCGCTTCCCGCCCGGCTGATCTGCATCCAGCGCTCGCCGCAGTAGAGTTCGGAGCTCGCGAGGTCCAGCTCCCAGGCGGCAACGTCGGCCGCGCCGAGGATCGCGTCGAGGCGATGCCGCTCCGCACGCAGCTCGGCGTGCAGCGACTCGAGCATGGCGGTCCGCTCGGCGTCGATGAGCCTCAGCCGCACGCCCTCGCTGAATGCGGCGCTGGCCTGCCGGGTGGCGAAATCGAAGAAACCCGTCATGACCAGGGCCATGACGCCGAGGGAGCGCGGCAGCATCTCCGGCTGCAGCATCAGGATCACCGCGACCGGCAGGAGGCAGGGCCAGATGAACAGCCGCACGGACATGAGGTCCGCGGCCTTGCCGGTCACCGCACCGGCCGCGAGCCCGCTCAGCGCGAGCCCGAGGTAGGCCTGCCGCTCGGGCGCGCCGGGCTCGAACAGCGCGAGGCCGATCACGAGCCAGACGAGCCCGCCGAGGAGGGTGCTGGCGCGGCAATCGCGGAGGTCGCGCTCCGCCGCCGGGCCCGCCGCGGTGCGGCCGCGGACGCGCCACCAGATCAGCGCCCGCGCGAGGGAGACTCCGACGAGGACGTGCAGCCACCAGGGCGCCGAGACGCCCTCCGGGACGCCTGCCAGCGCAAACGCCAGGATGCCGCCGACGAAGAGCCCCGCTGCAAGTGAGCTGGGCACGGTCGCCTGCAGCGCCGCGACCTGCGCGCGCCTCAGGCCGGCCTCGAAGCCGGCCGGCTCCAGGCCGGGATGTGGCATAGACAGACGATCGTCCCAGGTACGACTGACCGGGGTATCGCGCGCCGCCGAGGGTTCTTTAGCCGGGGTGCAGGGCCTCGAGCAGCCCGGCCGTCTCCGATGCGAGGTCGGTCACAGACTCGGCCTGGTCGGCGGACAGCGCCGGCCGATCCCAGCCTGCTTCGCAGGCGAGCGGCATGATCCGATCGCTCGCCGCCGCGTCCGCGAGGCGGAGGATCGCCCCGAGCGGCGAGATTCCTTCATCGGCGGCATTCCGCCCGTGGTGCTCCCGGATTGCTGCGCCAATGGCCACGGGCAGCCCCCAGTGGTCGGCGACGAGCGCCCCGCAGTCCGCGTGCGTCAGCCCGAAGTGCCTGTGCTCCACCGCCCTGCAGCCGGGGTCGCCCCGCACGGGCGACACCGCGAGTTCGGCAAGGCAGGCGCGCATGGCCTCCGGCTGGGTCGAGGCGAACACGGCCCAGCCGAGGTCGTGGAGCAGCCCTGCGATGAATGCCAGCTCGGCCTCGGGCGGCGGCAGGCGGGCCTCCGCGAGCCGGCGGGCGGCGATCGCCGTCGCGACCGAGTGCTGGAGCCATTCGTCACCGTCGAGCAGGCCGGGAACTGCCTGCCGCCCGACGTGGCGCAGCGACGCGGCGAGCACGACGCCACGGATGGCGTCGAGGCCGAGGGTCGTCACGGCCCGCTGCAGCGAGCCGACCTGGCCCCGGCGGCCGAACAGGGCCGAATTGGCGACGCGCATGACAGTCGCCGCGAGGACCGGCGTGCCCCCGATGAGCCGTGCGGCCGCCGCAGCGTCTATATCCTCGCGCTGCAGCGCCGACCAGAGTTCCGCGCCGGCCGACGCCTGCCCGAGGCTGCGGCCGAAGGCGCGGTCCGCATCGGCAGCGATGCGGGCGGCGAGTCCAGCGGGCGGACTGTGGTCGCTCATGGGCGTGGCGGCGCCTCGCGCGTCGAGGCAGAGGACGGCAAGGCGCTGATCATTGCAGGCGCCTGCCACCGAAAGCCGCGCAACGCAAAGGCGACATTCCCTGCTTTCCTCCCCGTTTCCGCCCCCGCATTGTCACGGGACGAGCGGAAAATGGAAACGTCCCTGCTCGTCGGGAGGCCGGCCGTGCCCGCCTCGACGCGGGCCGGGAAATGCACGACGCACCCCGGTCCCCGTGGGAGAATGCGACGGTGATCGCGAAGAGAGACAGCCATGCCTGAATCCGGCGTGCGGACCGCGCGCTGGCTGCTGGCCGTGGTCCTCTTCCTGATCGTCTACGGCTCGCTGTTCCCGTTCCGCTTCGAGGACGCGGGGATCGACAGCCTCGCCGCGCTGCGCGCGGGCCTGCCGTGGGCGCGGACCACCCGCAGCGACATCGTCGCCAACGTGCTGCTCTACCTGCCCTTCGGCGCCTGCCTCGCGTGGATGCTGGCGCCACGCATCGGCGCGGCGCTGGCGCTCGTGGCCGCGCTGCTCGCCGGCGCGCTGCTCTCGACGGCCATCGAGGTGGCGCAGATCTACGAGACCCGCCGCGTCTCCAGCCTTGCGGACATCAGCTTCAACTCCCTCGGCGCCGCCGGCGGCGCCGCGCTCGCGCTCGCGCTGCGCGCCGCGGGCAGGAGCCTCGGCCGCCATCCTCTCGACCGGGTGCTCGCGCACCCCATCGCAGCGGCGCTGGTGGTGCTGTGGGTCTGCTACCGGCTCGTGCCCTTCGCGCCCGTGCTAGGTCCCGGCGAGTGGCTAGAGGCGCTGGCGCCCCTGTGGCGCAGCCCCTGGCTGCAGCCCTGGGCCACGCTCGAGTGGCTGCTGCCCTGGCTCGTCGTGGGCCAGGCCCTGACGGCGCTGAGCCGGCGCGCTTCCGGCGTCCGGGCGCTGCTGCTGGTGATGCTCGGCGTGGCGGCGGGCCTCGTGGTGCTCTCCGGCAAGAGCCTCCTGCCCGCGGAGGTGCTGGCGATGGCGCTGGCCCTGGCCCTGACCTGGACGCTCGACCGGCAGGGCGAGGCGCGCGCCGCGGGTCTGCTGGCCTTCTCCGTCGCCGCGCTGTTCATCGTGGACGGGCTGTCGCCGTTCAACTTCCAGCTGGGCCGCGACCCGATGAGCTGGGTGCCCTTCAGCGAGTCGCTGCTGCGCTACCGCGCGACCAGCCTGCCGGCGATGTTCGAGCGCTGCTTCACCTATGGCGCCCTCGTGTGGCTGCTCGCCCGCTCGGGGCGTTCGGCCCTCGGCGCCACCGTGCTGGCCGGAAGCCTGGTGCTCGCGGTCGAGGTGCTCCAGACCTGGCTGCCGTCCCGCGTCGCGGACATCACCGACCCGCTGCTGGTGATGGCGGCGGGCGGCCTGCTGGCGCTGTTCGAGGGCCGGCCGGCCGCGCGGGGCGCCGGCCGCCCCGCCCTCCGCTGACGAATCCGTCCAGCACAGGGGAACGAAACGGTCGTCGCGGGGGTCGGTCCAGGACCGGGCGCGATGGTCCCCGCCGCCCGCCCTGGAGGAACCCCATGACCGCTCGCACCAGCCTCAAGCTCCTGTTCGGCTTCATACTGGTCTCGCTCTTCGCCTACACGAGCTGGGCCAGCACGCAGCAGGCCGTGTGGGAGTGGCGCGGCCTGGTGGACGGGCCGGACCGCTGGTGGACCATCGCCACGCTGATCGACGCCTACTACGGCTTCATCACCTTCTACGCCTGGGTCTTCTACAAGGAGCCGCGCGCCGCGGCCCGCATAGGCTGGTTCGTCGCGATCATGGGACTCGGCAACATGGCGATGGCTGCCTACGTGCTTCGCGAGCTCGCCCGCCTGCGTGACGACGAGCCCGCCTCCGCCATTCTCCTGCGACGTGCCGCCTGAGGTGACGACATGACCACGACCACCACCCACCCCGACGACGAGGCCGACCCGGTCGCCACCTCCCTGGCCACGCGGCTGCTCGAGCGCGACATCCTGCCGGACTGGCTGATCCGCGCCGGCATCCGCCGCCTGGTCGCCCAGCGGCTCGCGGAGGAGACCCGCGGCACTCCCGAGGAGCAGCAGCGGCGCCTGACGGACTTCGTCGCCCGGCTGCGCGCGAGCCCGGTCGCCATCAACACGACCGACGCGAACGAGCAGCACTACGAGGTGCCGACGGAGTTCTTCACGCGCGTGCTCGGCCGGCACATGAAGTACTCCTGCTGCTACTACGCCGCGGGCGTGGACAGCCTCGACGCCGCCGAGGCGGAAATGCTCAGGATCACCACCGAGCGCGCCGGGATCCAGGACGGCGACCGGGTGCTCGAGCTCGGCTGCGGCTGGGGCTCGCTGTCGCTGTGGATGGCCGGGCGCTTCCCCCGCTCGCGCATCACCGTCGTGTCGAACTCCCGCACCCAGAAGCAGCACATCGACGCGCGCGCCGCCGAGCGCGGCCTCGCGAACCTCGAGGTGATCACCTGCGACATGAACCGCCTCGAGCTGCCGGCCGGCGAGTTCGACCGCGTGGTGTCGGTCGAGATGTTCGAGCACATGCGCAACTACGACGAACTGCTGCGCCGCGTGGCCTCCTGGATGAAGCCGCAGGCGACGCTGTTCGTGCACATCTTCACCCACCGCGAGGTGGCCTACCCCTTCGAGGTCCGCGACGCCTCCGACTGGATGGCGCGCTATTTCTTCACCGGCGGCATCATGCCCTCCGACGACCTGCTGCTGTACTTCCAGCGCGACCTCAGGATCGAGTCGCACTGGCAGGTGGACGGCACGCACTACCAGCGCACGTCCGAGGACTGGCTCGCCAACATGGACCGGCACCGGGAGGAGCTCATGCCGATCCTCGCCGCCACGTACGGCGCGAACGATGTGCGCCGGTGGTGGGTCTACTGGCGCGTGTTCTTCATGGCCTGCGCCGAGCTCTTCGGCTACCGGGATGGTCGCGAATGGCTGGTGTCGCACTACCTCTTCCGCAAGCCCGCGGGCAACGGCTGACCGAGGTTGCGCCGGCCGCGCCGGCGCGCAATGCTTGGGCGGCCGACCCGGCGGCCCCCGGGGATTCACCCGGCGGTTCGATGCGATGACGCCGCTCCTGCGCCACGCCCTGCTCCTCGCCAGCCTGGCGGCACTGGTCCCGGGCGATGCCGCGCGTGCCCAGGAGCCCCGCGAGTCGACCGAGGCCCGGACGGCCGCCGCAGCCGACGAGGCCGGCGGCCCCGCAACCCCGGCGGAACCAGGCCTTGCGGAGTCAGGAGCGGCGCTGGACGCCCGCCGCGGCGAGGCCTACGAGCGGTTCCGGGCGCTGGTCGCCGAGGGGCGCTACGCCGAGGCCGTTCCGCTCGCGCGCGAGGTCCTGCAGCTGACGGAGCAGCTGGACCCCGACCACGCAGAGCTGCCCACCGCCTACAACAACCTGGGCGTCGCCGAGCTCCGGGCCGGAGACCCTCGGGCCGCCCTCGTGAGCTTCGGCAAGGCGCTGGACCTGCTCGAGAGCTCCAAGGGCATCGGCTCCCGCCGGCTGATCGCGCCGATGGCCGGCCTCGGCGCGGCCTACAACGCGCTCGGCGAGCCGGCGCTCGCCGCCGAGCAGCTCGAGCGGGCCATCGCAGTGAGCCGCCGTGCCGCGGGCCTGTTCAACCTCGAGCAGCTCGAGCTGATGGACGCGTTGATCCGCGCCTATGCGGCCGTCGGCTTCACCGAGGGCATCGACCGTGAGCGCCGCTATGCGGTGCAGGTCGTCGAGAAGCGCTTCGGCGCCGGCGACCCGCGCGCGCTGCCGCGGCTCAACGAGCTCGCCGAGTGGTACGAGGCGACCGGCCGCTACGCCGCCGCGCGGCTGTTCTACCGGCGGGCACTCGATATCGCCTCGCGCGAAAGCGGCGGGCGGAGCCCGGCCACGGTGAACGCCCTGCTGGCCATCGCCCGCACGCATCGCCTGCAGTTCGCGGAGGATCCCGAGTCGCTCGTCGAGGCCCAGGACCCGATGCCTCTCACCGGGGAATCGCTGGCCGCCGCACGGGCGCGCGCGACCGCGCCCGTCCCCGCCACGATGCAGCCCCAGACAGCCATCCGGCTGCGCCTCGACCCGGAGGGCCGCAAGGCGCTCGACCAGGCGCTGTCGCTGCTCGAGTCGAGCTCCGACCCGCCCGATGCGCTGATGTCCCGGACGCTGCTCGAGCACGGCGACTGGTTCATGACCTCCGGGAGCACGGCGGAGGCGCTGTCCTACTACGAGCGCGCCTGGCCCCTGCTCGAGTCGCTCGCCCGGGCCGACGGCGCAGCCAATCCGCTCGCCGCACCGCGCCGCCTGCTCTACCGGGCCCCGGCCGGGCAGCGGCGCAGCCGCCTGCTTGCCGGCAACGAGATCGTCGAGCTGCGCGGCGACTTCCTCGTGGACGTGGATGCGAACGGCCAGCCGGTCAGCGCCGAGGCGGCCGGCGGCAACCTCTCCGAGATTCAGTCCTCGCAGGTGCTGCGGGCCCTGAGGCGCGCGATCTTCAGCCCTGCCCACGCGGACGGCAGGCCGGTCGCCACGACCGGCTACCGGCTGAGCGAGACCTGGTTCGAATTCGCGAGGGACTACGAGGAGCGTGCCGGCGGCGCGGACGCCTCGCCCGCGCCGAGCTCCCCGGAGGGAGGCTCGCCGACAGGCGCAGGCTCGCCGGGGGAAGCGCCGGACTCAGGCGGCACGCCACCCGGCGGCCCGGAGGGCGACGCCGGCGATTCCCCGGTCGCCGGGGACGTCGACGATGCCGCGGGCGCCGATGGCGCCCCCGCCGCCGAGCCGCCGCCGGGCAGCTGAGCCTCGACCGGCAGCATCTCCATCCCGCCAATCTCGAGCAGGCGCATCACGCTGGCCTGCTCGGGGAACTCGATCGCGAACTTGGCGCCGGCGTCGCGCATGGCGCGCTGCGTCGCGCGCGCGAGCGGCTCCGTGCCGGAGAAGGTGCCGCTGCGTTCGCGGCCGAAGCCGGTGAACACGAAGGCATCCACGCGCTCGCCCGACGGGGCGTAGACGTCCACGCGGTAGCGGATGGTGACGGTGTAGTAGTCGCCCGCCAGGTCGCTCGGCGTCAGGAACGCGTACTCCTCGAAGCGCGGCTCGACGATGAGGCGCACCGGCGACTCGAGCGAGACGGCCGCGGCGGGCTCGGGCACCTCGACGAGCCGCTCGAACATGGCCTGCAGCAGGGCGCCGAAGCGGTCCACGTGCGCCGGCCCGAGGACCGCTTCGTAATCCACGCCCGCCCGACGCTCCTTGTGGACGAACTCGCGGAACTCCTGCGGGTAGGACACCGCCACCGCGACGGGCAGCTGGTCGATGAGCGGCGGCGGCAGCGGCTGCTTCGGTTCGAGCCGGACGGCGGAGCACGCCGACAGCGCGAGCGCGGCGGCGAGAAGGGCGGCAATCCCGGGGCGCATCCGCTCAGCTCCTGCCGCGGCGGGCGGGATCGAAGGACTCGGCGGTCAGGCCCACGAAGGTTCCTCCATTGCGCGCGCTGACGATGCGCATGAGTGTGGCATAGCGGACGCTCGTGTACTGGGGCACGTTCTGCGGCAGCGGGAAGCCGAGCGCGTGGATGCGCACCATCGGCCGCCCGTTGCGGTCCCGGGGGTTGATGCGGTCGATCTGGTCCACCACGTCCTGGACCGAGGGACCCGTGAACTCGTCGCCGAGCACGTAGATGCTGATCCGGTGTTCCGGCGTGTGGAAGGTCCGGATCGCCGCCACGATGCCCTCGACCGGGCTCGAGTTCGAGAAGGACTGCCAGCGTCGGAAGGTGTCGAGGATCACCTTGCGCCGCGCCGGCGAGTCCGGGATCCAGCGGCCGCGGAACTCGCTGAACATGTACCCGCCCATGTCATCCATGACCTGGATGCCCTTCACGCGCGGGTAGATCTCGAGCACCTCGCGCATCTTCTGCTGGGCGTTCAGCCAGTTGTGGTTCTGCATGGACCCCGAGGTGTCCACGATGAAGATGACGTACTCGCTGTCCACGGGGATGCCGCCGATCGGCTGGTCGGCGCTGCGGCGGAAGTCCGCGCCCAGCAGGCGCTTCATCTCGTCGGTCAGCGACTGGCGCGCGACCGTCAGGCTGCCCTCGAGCAGGTTGATGGTCTCGGCCTCGCCCTTGCTCGCGGCGTACTGACCCTCGATCAGCGACAGGTCGCCGCGCAGCCGGGCGACGCGCCGCTGCTCCTCGGACAGCTGCTCCACGCGCGCCCTCAGCTCGCGCTCGAGCACGGTGGACGTGCCGCGCAGGTCGTAGAGTTCCTCCTCGAGGCGCTGGATCTGCTTGTCGAGATCCTCGCGCGCCTGCTCGAGCTGGATCGGCTCGCCCACTTCGTTCAGCACCAGCAGCAGGATGATCGCGCCGAAGCCGCAGCTGATCACGTCCAGGAAGGACATGCTGAAGATCTCGGTTTCGCGGCGCTGCCGGCGCTTCACGGCCAGTCCCTCGACGGGCTCACGAACGCCCCGCCGGTCGCCTGCGCGAGGCGCCAGAAGTAGGTCGGCGCCGAGGGGTCGCCCTCCATCGGCAGCAGCACGACGTTGATCGGCGGAGGGCTGCGGCCGAGCGCGCGCACGGCCTGCTGCATCAGCCGCTCGCGGTCGCTCGCGTCCACGAGCGTGCGCAAGGAGGGCGGGCTCGAGCCCTGCGTCGGCAGGCCGTCGGTGATCAGGATGACGTTGTCCGGCGCCGGATTCAGGCGCCCGATGACGGCGAAGGCGTTCTCCAGGCTCGTGCCCTCGTACGGCGCGGTGCGCCGCAGGGTCCTGAGCGCATTGGCCATCGCCTCGCTGTCCTTGGACTGCAGCCACCGCCCGTCGCTGCCCTCCACGAGGGGCCAGGGCTTCGTGTTGAAGGCGTAGACCTGGAACTGCGACTCGGCCGGAAGCTGCGCCGAGATCCAGTCCACCGTGCCGATCGCCTGCTGCCACTTCTGGGAGCGCAGCTTGCGGTCGGCCGGCATGTTGCGCAGGCGGATGATGTTGACGAGCGTCTCGTCGAGCATGCTGGCCGAGGCGTCGAGCAGCACCAGGTTGCGCTTGCCGCCGACCTTGAGGCCCGTGAGGTACTGCCGGTCACCGTCGCCCGCCACCGTGCGCACCTGCGTGCCGGTCTTCACCTCCTCGGCCGCGGCCTGCAGCCGCTGCGCCTCCTCCTCCAGCGACTTCAGGTCCGCCTTGAGCCGCTCGAGGCTCTCGCGGCGCGCCAGCGTGTTGAACTCGAAGCGCGACAGCTCCTCGCGCGTGACCTCGAGCTTCTCGAGCACCTGCCGCGACATGCCCTCCGCGCGACGGCGCTCCTCGTCGGTGGAGGACAGCGCGTTGCGGAGCTCGGCGAGGTGCTTGTAGCCCTCAAGGACCTCCTGCTCCAGGCGCGAGGCCTCTGCCGCGAGGTCCCGGCTCGCGTCGATCCGCGCCAGGCCCGCCTGCGCGCTGATGATGGTGTAGAAGAGCACGACCGCGCCGAAGCCGCAGCTGATCACGTCCAGGAAGGACATGCTCCAGGCCTCGGCGCGCCGGCGTGCCATGGATCAGCCCACGGCCACGAGGTCGAGCGAGAGGCCGGGCCGGCCCAGGCGCAGGCGGTCGCCGGCCGCGACGCGCGCCTGGCCGGTCACCCGCTCGCCGTTCAGGAAGGTGCCGCCGCCGCTCAGGTCGCGGACGATCACCGAGCCGTTCTCGCAGAGGAGTTCGCAGTGGCGGGGCGAGACGCCGGGGGCCGGGCCCGGCAGCGTCAGCGAACGCGGCGCGCCCGGGTCGAGGCCGACGACCAGCGGCTCCGCGGTGATCGGGTGAGCGCGGCCGGCGAACAGCACGTGCGTCGGTGGCTCGCCGTGCGCGGCCGCGCCCGCCGGCGCCAGGGGGTGCGCCCGCGGCAGCGCCGTGACGAGGGCTGGCGGGCCGCCGCCGAGCGATGCGGCGTTGTCGAGCGCGCCGCGCGCCGCGGCGCCCTCCGGCAGCTCGACCACATCCAGGCCCGGAAGCTCGGCGCAGCGCGCCGCGAGGCCCGGCAGGCGCGCCGCGCGGGACGACAGCGCCAGCGTCGCAGGCTCCTCTGCCTCGCGCGCCGCCCGCAGGAGGTCCACCAGCTGCGAGTACCAGGCCTCGGCCACGAACGCGAACTGCTCGCCCGGCAGGCTGACGCCGAAGCTGCCGGCGCCGGACTCGACCTGGATGTCCACCGTCGCGCCCGCGGCCGCGGCGGCGAGCCATCGCGGCAAGCGGTCGAACAGCTGCTGTTCGGCAGCCGCCTGGTGCAGCGGGTCGAAGCGCGTGCGCCGGACCATGGTCTCGGCGATGACCTGCGCCCACGCGGCCTGCAGCGCCTTGAGTCCGACGCGCGGCGCGATGTCCACGCGCTGGCGGCGCAGGGCGTTGCCGCCGCCCATGACCGTCAGCACGGACTGATGCAGCTCGACGTCGAGGTGGAGCACCGTGGCCTCGGCCGGCAGCGCCGCGCAGGCGGCGACGGCGGCGTCCACCCAGCCTGCGACCGGGACGCCCGCGGCGCGCGCAATGCCCGCGGCGAGGCCGAGCGACTCGCCGCGCAGCGACCCGGGCACCGCGACCAGCGCCTCGTCGCCCGGCGCAGAGATCTCCGCCCACAGCCGCGACAGGTGCAGCCAGGCGAGGTCCGCCGTGCAGCGCACGCCGGGCGCCGTGCGCGCCAGCGGCTCGAGCGACAGCGCGGACCAGAAGCGATCCGCCGCCAGCACCGGCTTCAGGCGCAGCGCCGCGGCCGCCTCCCGGCCGACCGTGACGCCGGCCGGATCGAGCAGCGCGACGCCGGGGCTCGGCGCCGACAGCGCCTCGCCTTTCAGGGCCACGAGGCCCGCGTCCACCAGCTCGAGCGCGACGAGGGACATGTTCACTCCGCCCGCGGCGCTCAGCGCACCTGCAGGTTGCGCAGCAGCTTCTCGTCGAGGTAGGTCTCGGCATCGAGCACGAGCCGCTCCTGCGCGAGCTGCAGGTAGTGCAGCAGGAACATCAGGAGCAGGGACAGCACCAGCGCGACGAAGGTGGAGTTGAACGCCACGCCAAGGCCCGCGGTGACGCCGGCAATGTCGCCCGTGACCGCCTTGTGCGCCTCGGCGAGCGCATCGCCGATGCCGCGCACGGTGCCGATGAAGCCGATCGCCGGGATGGCCCAGGCGATGTAGCGGATCATGGACAGCTCCGCGTCGAGCCGGTCGGCCTCCGCCTGCATGACCGCGCGCGAGGCCTCGGATACGTCCTGCACGTTGCGCGTGGCGCCGAAGCGCGCCAGCGCCGCGCGCAGCGCGCGCACGGTCAGCATGCCCTTGCGGTCGTCCGGCAGCGCCTCGAGCTGGCGCACGTACTCGCGCGTGTCCTCCGGCAGGATGCGCATGCCCTCCGGCACCTGCACCAGGTCCACCTCGAGCAGCGCGCGCTCCCGCGCGCTCGCACGGCCCTTGTAGGCGATGAGCGCGAGCGCCCACAGCATCAGGATGATGCAGGCCTCCTGCTCGAAGTCCTTCATGATCACCCAGCCGGAGCGCTGCGGCACGTAGTCCGGGTCGGTCTTCATCGCCGCGGCCTGCGCGACCAGCACGGCCTGCGCGTTGGGCCGCACCATGGCGACGTAGAAGCCGTGCACGACGATCACGGCCGCGAGCAGCGTGAAGATGCTGTAGAGGAATTCGGTCGGGTAGCGGGTCTTCATGGGTGTCCGTGGGCGCGGGGCGCGCTCAGATGTCTACGGGAAACGAGACCGGGAAGTCGGCGCGGACCTTCTCGGTCGGGTCGAAGCGCTGCTGGGTGGGCCCGACGTTGCGTTCGCCGGGCGGCAGCGGCGGGAGCACCTCGTCTTCCACCTCCTCCGCCGCGGCGGCCGGCGCCTCGGCGGGCGCAGCCGCCCGCGGGGCGGCCTCGCCGGCGGAGGGCGGCGGCGGGACCGGCCGCGGCGCGGTCGCCTCGGTCGGGAAGGCGAACTCTTCCTCGGCAGGCTCAGTGGCGCCCGGCGCAGCCGCGGGCGGCGCCTCGCGCGGCGGGTCGACCGCCTGCGCCAGGGCACCGAAGACTACGAGCAGGGTTGCGACGAGAAACACGTGGCGCATGGCTTACTCCGCGTAGCGCGCGATGCGGAACCCAAGGTCGTGCCGCCCGCCCGAGCCGGTGTCTCGCCAGGCGAGCCGCAGGTCGGGCGTGCGCCCGGTCAGCCAGCTCGACCCGCGAATCGTCCAGGTCTCGCCGTCCGCCGGGCCCACGGGGTCGGCGACAACCTGGTCCGTGCCGGCAACGTAGATCGTGTAGCGGTCCGTGGTCCACTCCGACACGTTGCCGCCGAGGTCGTGCAGGCCGAGCGGGTTGGCCGGGAAGCTGCCGACCGGCGCGGCGACGCGATGTCCGTCGTCGTAGCCCGTGATCACCGTCGGTGAGAGGTAGAGGGCGGACTGGTCGGCGTAGTTCCCGGACCGCGCGGGAACCGGGAGTGCATCACCCCAGGGATAGCGGCGCGCCGCGGCGCTGCCGTCCCAGCGGGCCACGAACTCCCACTCGGCCTCGGTGGGCAGGCGGTAGCCGGTGGTGACCGGCTGCGCGAGCCTCAGCGAGCCGGGCTGGCCGACGTAGGCCGGCGGGAGGCCGTCGCGCGCGGACAGCCAGTTGCAGAAGGCCGCCGCGTCCTGCCAGCCCACGCGCACCACGGGCTGGCGGTCGAGGTCGAGGGTCTCCTCCTTGTAGATGCCCGACTTGTGCGCCGCGCGGAACTGGCGGAAGTCCGCGTTCGTCACCTCGTGCACGCCGATGTAGAAGGGGCGCTTCAGCTCGACCGTCCGCTGCGCCTCGTTGGAGCGCCGGCCCGGCTCTCGCCTGGGGCTTCCCATCACGAACCGGCCGCCGCGCACGAGCCTGAGCTCCTGGCCCGTGGAGGCGCGGATCGCGCCCGCCAGGCTCGCCGCTCGCGCCTCCTCGGGCGATGTCAGCGCGTACTCCACCACCTGCGGCTGGCCGGGCCGCGGCGTGACCGTGCCGCGGAAGGTCGCGAGGCCCGCCTTGCGCACTTCGAGCACGTGCGGTGCCGAGGGCAGGCTCAGCGTCTGGTTTGCCCGGCCTCGCGGCTGGCCATCCACGTAGAGCTCCGCGTCGTCCGGCTGGCCGCGCACGGTCACCTCGCCGAGCATCGGCTCGAGGGTGACGGCGAGCGCCTGGCGCTCGCGCGAGGCGACGCTCACGCTGCGCGTCGCCGGCGCGTAGCCGGCGCGGGAGACGACCACCTCGTGCGGCACGCCCGGGGCGAGCGACACGTCGAGCGGCGTGCGCCCGCGGTAGCGGCCGCCGACGCTCACGTCCGCGCCGGCCGGCGTGCTGCGCAGGACGACGACACCGTCCGGCACGCCGAGCTCCACCGGCCCGATGACGAGCGGCTCGCCCGCCTTCACGGTGATGGGCGACTCGAAGCGGCGGTAATTCGGGTGCTCGAGCGCGAGCTGGTGGCGGCCGGCGTCGAGCGTGGTCTCGAGCGGCGTGACGCCGACCTCGTCGCCGTCCACTCTCACGGTCGCCCCGGCCGGAACCGTCGTGACGCTGACGGTGGCGTAGGACGGCACGAGCTTCACCTCGACGGCCTGCTGCTCACGGCCGCCGGCGACGACCACCTCGCCGGCCCAGGGCAGGTGGCGCGGCGCCTCGACGCGCACTGCGCGCGCCCCCGCCGGCAGCTCGTACTCGCCGGGCAGCGGGCCGACGGCCGTGCCGTCCACGCTGAGCGTGGCCGCCACCCCGCCCGTGTCGAAGTTCACGCGGCCCGGCAGGCGCTCGAGCGGCACGATGAACTCGTTGGCCGCGCCGCGCGTCACCGTCACCGGCTGGCCCGCCGGCGCGTAGCCCTCCGCCGCGACTTCGAGCACGTACTCGCCCGGCAGCACGAGCCAGCGGCCACCGATGCGCAGCTCGACGAGGCCACCCGCGAAATCCACCCGCGGCGCAGCGACCTCCGGCGCGGTGCGCACCGAGACGGCCACGGAGGCGAGCAGCGTGACGACGACCGCCAGCGCCAGCAGTGCGGCGCCCGCGGCCGCCATCGGCCACCAGCGCAGGCGCTCGCCCCGCCGGCGCTCCCGTCCCTGCGGCGGCGAGTACTCGACGACGGCGATCGGGATGCGGTCGCCCTCGAGCGGCCGCTCGCCGGCTGGATCGACCGGTGGGGAGGCGTCGGTCAAATCGGCTCCTCGCAGCGGATCATGAGCGACGGCGGCGGGCCCTCGGGCGTGACGAGCAGCTCCCGGCGCACGTCGCGATAGCCCTGGCGCGTCCCCACCACCGCGTAGCGGCCCGGCAGCAGCTCCACCTCCCGGCTCTGGAACGCGCCGAAACGGCCCACCCGGTTGATGACGACCTCGGTCAGGCCGTCCGATGTTAGCGCGACGCGCAGCGGCACCTCCGCCGCGGCGACACGCGATGAGAGCTCGCGCGCCTCGGCCTCCAGCCGCTGCTTCGGCGCCCCTGCGGCGGCCACGGCGTCGATGACGGCGCGCGCCTCGGCCCGCCCGGCCGGCGTCCAGACCCGCTCGGGCGAGGAGAGCAGCGCGGCCATGCGCCCCTCGAGCGCGACGCGCGGCACGGCGCGGGCGAGGCCTTCCTGCGCCGCGATGAGCGTGGGCTCGAGCTGGCGCGCCTCGGTCCAGGCCTTCTCGGCGTCCTTCCAGCGTTCCGCGCGCTCCGCCTCGCGGGCGCGCTGCTCGATGGCCGCGAGCGTCCCGGCCTTCTCCCGCGCGCCCACCTGCGCGAGCGCGTCCTCGGCTTCCTTCGAGCCCGGCCGCAGCGCGAGCGCCCTGCCCAGCGCCTCGCGCGCTTCCTCGCTGCGCCCGTCGGCCAGCGCCGCGAGCCCGCGCGCCATCGCCGCCGCGTAGGCGTCGCCCTGCCGGCCCGCGGCGATGCGCGCAAGTGCCGCCTCGGCGCCGGGCGCCTCGGCGTCGAGCGCCAGCGCCGCGCGATAGCCCTGCTCCGCCTGCGCGAGGCGGCCGGCCTGCTCGTCGCGGGCGGCCGAATCGAGCCGGGCAAGCACCTCGTCGAGGGACTCCGCCCGGGCCAGGCCGCGCTTCGCCGCGGCGTTGTCCGGCTCGATCGCGAGAGCCCGCTGAAAAGCGTCGCGCGCCGCCCGCGAGCGCCCCGCATCGAGCGCCGCGCGGCCCTCGGCGACCGCCGCCGCGACGAGCTGCGGCAGGCGCGCCTCGAGCGCCTCCAGGCCGGCCAGACCCTGCTGCCAGACGGCTGCCGCGGTCGTGTAGACGCGCGCCTGGTGCTGGCGCTCGCCCTCCGCGCGCGCGCGCCGCGCCGCGGCCATGTCCTCCACCGCCCAGGACGCCGCGCCACGCGCGTCGAGAGCCGCGAGCTTCGCATCGAGCTTGTCCCGGTCCGCCTCGGCGGCGACACGCGCCTGCTCGAGGCTCGCGGCGTCCGCTTCCGCCTGTTTCCGGCGCTCCGCATCCGCCTGGGCGGCCGCGGCGATCTCGCCGGCCGCGCCGTCGCCGCCATTCCCGACGCGCTGCGGCAGCCACAGGAATACCGCCAGCGCGGCCGCGAGCAGCGCGAGCGCGGCGGCCGACACGAGCCAGGGACGGCGCGACGGCGTCGGCCCGGCGGCCGCGGGCGCCGCAGGCGCCAGCACCACGGCCGACTCGTCCGGCGCCTCGGCGAGGGCGGCCGCAAGTTCCGCGCGCACCTCGGCCATGGTCGAGAGCCGCTGCGCCGGCGACTTGGCGAGCAGCCTCAGCGCCAGCCGGCGCAGGCGCTCGGGCGCCGGATGGCGCGGCAGGAGCGGCGGCACGGGCTCGTGCAGCACGCGATCGGGCGTGATGTCGGGGTACCAGGGCGGGCGTGCCGAGAGCAGCTCGTAGATGAGCACGCCGAAGGCATAGAGATCATCGGCGGGGCTCGCAGGCTCGCCGCGCAGCTGCTGCGGGCTGACGTTGTGCAGCGAGCCGCCGCCCACGGCCTGCCCGGCGAGCGTCGCGCCGGAGAAGTCCGCGAGCCGTGCGCGGCCGTCGTCGTCGAGCAGCACGTTGCCGCACTTGAGGTCCCGGTGCACGAGGCCGGCCGCGTGCACCGCTTCGAGGGAGCGCGCCACGTCGCCGAGCGCACGCGCGAACACGCCGTAGGGCCGGCCGCGGAACTGGCCGAGGTCGCCGCCCGGCAGGTATTCCATGGCGAGGATCGAGAAGCCGTCCGCGCGGTGCAGGCCGAGCACCTCGACCGGGACGCCCGGCGGCAGCGCGCGCAGGCGCTCGAGTTCCGCGGCGAGGCGCGCGGCGGCGGCGTCTTCGAGAGGGTCGCCCGCCACCAGCTTGAGCGCCACCCGCCGCTCGAGGACCGTGTCCTCGGCAAGCCAGGCCTCGGCCCCGGCGGCCTCCGCGAGGCGCCGGACGAGCACGAAGCGGTCTCCGAGGCGGCGCCCGGGCGCGAGATCCATCATGGAAACGGAATCAGCCCGGGCCGGACTTCGCCGGCGCGACCGCGGCGCTGCCCGCGGCCGGCGCCTGTTGCACCAGGCCCGTGTCTTCCTCGTACAGCTCGTGGAGCAGCCGGCGCCACTCGGCGTACTGTTCCTCGGCGGTGCCGGTGAGGCGCAGCGTGCGGCCCTCGATCTCGACCACGAGCGGCTCGGCCTCGGTCTGGAAGGACCCGGCGAACTCGCGCAGGGTCGCGGTGTGCATCTTGGACTCCTCGCCCTTCTTGATGCCGCTCATGACGCCGTACACGCCGCCGGCGATCGCGCCGTAGCGCGCCGCGTCCACGACGCGCGCGCAATCGCTCGAGCTGCAGCTGTCGGGCACCAGCACGCCCGCCGCCACCGCGAGCACGCCGAGCGCGATGCGCGTGCGCGCCTGCGCCTTCAGCTTGTCCTCGGCGACGATCTCGTCGTAGGAGAAGCGGCGGTAGTTGAGGTAGGGATCGTCGAGCTTGTCGCTGAAGGCCGCATAGCCGTCGCTCACCGTGTCCACGAGGGCATCGTCGCGCTCGCGGATCGAGTTCACCCGCTCGAACACCGGATCGCCCTCGGCCGGCAGGCGCGCGAGCTGGTAGCGGCCGCTGCGACGATCCTTCGCCAGGTACTCGCCGAAGGCCGCCGGCGCGAAGCCGGCCGCGAAGCGCACCTCGCTCACCCGCTGCACGGTCCTGACGTCGTCGGCAGTCAGCTTCTGGCGCGCCGCCAGCAGGTCGTTGGCGATGTTGACGTAGACGTTCTCGAAGGGATCCCGGCCGCTCGAGCCGCCCTGGCGGTAGGCGCGCGTGTCGGCCACGCCCTCGTAGGTCTTCTCCAGCCAGACGCGGCCGGTGGAGTCCTCGGCGCGGATGGCGAGCTGGAGCTCCGCGGCCGTGGATTCGAGGATGCGGCCCGTGACGATGACGTCCATCGCCTCCACGAGGCCCGGCACCACGCGCACGGCGCCCCACTGCGCGGTGCCCTCGAGGGTGTCGCGCAGCTGGTTCGGCATGAAGCGCGCCTCGGCACGGCGGATCTCAGGATAGATGCGAGTCTTCTCGATCTTCTCCGGGTCGTCCTCGAGGCCCTCGGGAATGCCGGGGTCGAACAGCCGGATGCCCACGTCGAGCAGCAGCTCGTCCGGGATCTCCTGCGTGGCCTGCGCCGCCTGAAGCTGCGGCAGCGGGCGCGTCTCCTGGACGACGCAGCCGCTCGCGAGGACGGCGAGCGTGGCCAGCAGCATCGGGCGGAACAGTGTGTCGCGGGTCATGTCGTCGTGCCTCTTCCTGGCTCGGCGTGCGGCTCAGCGGCCGCGCTTGTACCGCCGGTACTCCTCCCAGAGCGCCTCGCGGAGCTCCGGATCCGTTTCCTTCATTGCGGCCTCCCGGATCTGGCGCGCCACGATGTCGTCGTCACGCCCGTCCGGGATGTCCGCGGGAATGTTACTCGGCCCGGAGCCGCCTGCGGCGCCGCCCGTGCCCGAACCACCGCCGGCGCTGCCGCCGCCCGTGGCGCCGCCCTGCCCTTCGTCGTCGCCGCCCGCGGTGCCCACGGACTCAAGGCCGCCGCCACGGCCGCTGCGGCCGCCTTCGCCGCCTTCGCCCGTACCGTCGCCGGAGCCGTCCCGGCCGCCGTCGAAGGTCCCGGCCGTGGCCTCGTCGCGGCCGCCGCCGGTGCCGGCGCCCGAACCCGCCTGCGCCGCACGCTCACGTGCGATCTCCGCCTGCGTGGCGCGCACGGCCGCGTCGAAGGCGCCGAAGGTCTCGTCGAGGCGGCGGTCGATGCCCGCGCGGCGGTCCTCGCCGCCGGGCACGCCAGGGCCGGATCCCGGACCCGTGCCTGCGGGTGCGCCCGACTGGCCGGCGGAGCCGCTGCCGCCGGCGGGGCTGCCCGGGGTCCCGGACGCGCCGCCGTCCGAGGAGGCACCCGCACGGCCAGGCTCGCTGCCGCCACCCGGCGACCGGCCCGATTCAGCCGTGGCCTCACTCCCGGCGCCGCCGCTCGAGCCGGCCCCGGCAGGCCCGCTGCCGCTGCTGGCGGCCGAGCCGCCGCTGCCCTGCGTGGCCGCCGTGCCATCACCCGCGGCCTCGGTGCCGCCGGCATCCCCGGCCGCGCCGCCCGCAGACCCGGCCGGCCCTTCCTCGCGCTCACCCTCGGCGGACGAACCGGCGCTGCCCGCCGTGGCGGCGCTCCCGGCCGGAGTGCCGCCGGCAGAAGGCGCGCTGCCCCCGGTCGAGGCGGAGCTGCCACCGGGCGAGCCGGTGGACCCGGCAGGCGCGGTGCCCGCCGCGGACGGACCCGACCCGGAGGAGCCGGGCGACGACGAGCCCTCGGCACCGCTCGACGGCGATCCGCTCGACTGCGTGCCGCTCGAGGTCTGGCCGGACTGGGGGCTGGGCATCGGGATCGTCGACGGGCTGCCCGAGGAGGGGCTGCTCTGCGTCGGGAACGAGGAGGACTGGCCGCCGGGGGACGAACTCGGCGAGGGCATGCTCGAGGGTGAACCGCCGCCGCTCGGCGACGGCGGCGAGGGAATGGCCGTGCCGCCCGAGGACGGCTGGGTGGGGGTGGACGACGACGGGCAGCCGGCCAGCGCCAGCGACGCCACGGCGATAGCGGCGCTGGTGGCCCCGCGCAGGGAGATCAGGTCAGGCCTCGCCATGGTCGGCACCCCACGAAGCGCGGCGAACGCGCGCAATCCATCAGGACTATTCGACGGGACCGGCCGCCGCGGGTTCCGCGGCGCGCTACGTCAGGGGGAACCGGCCGCCGTCCCGCCGCCGAGCAGGAAACTGCCCAGCTGGTCGGCGAGACGGTCGCAGGCCGTGCCCTGGACCCGAGCGATCAGCGGCACCGGGACGATGACGCCCACCAGGGCCGAAGTGCCGGTGACGTTCGCCGACACCACGCCGGCCGTCTTGGCTTCCTTCAGGTCCCAGACGAAGGCATCGTAATCGGACTCTCTCTCCCACCAGCCGAAACCGAGGCAACCGCCGCCGCCCGGGCCGATGGCGCAGCTGAAGCTGCCGCCCGAGTCGGTCTGGCGGGTCATGCCGTCGACCCATACGACATAGCGAACGCCGCTGTCGTCGATCCGTTGACGCACCGCGGGCCGGGCGAACAGACGCGCCACTCCCTCCGCGCGCTGCGGGGCGGTGGAGGGCTCGAACCACGGGAACAGCGAGTCCACGAAGGCGTCGTTGCTGCGGACCGCGATCCCGAAACGCCGGCTCATCTTGTCGCCGACGCAGTCCATGAAATCGTCCTCGGCGGTGACGCCCTCGACGCGCGGCTTGGCGAGCAGGACCACCGCCTCGCCCTGGACGATCTGCGTGTCGAGCGTGCGGTTCTCCTCGAGCTTCGCGGTCATGCAGCCCGACGCCAGCGAGCCCGCCGCGGCAAGGGCCGCGAGGCGAAAGAGCGGGGGAAACCCGGCGAAGGGTGAAGTCGCAATCTGCATGACGGCGCTCCTGCGCATGCCCGGCGAAGGACCCAGCCAGGCCCAGCACTTCAATATACACCCAAGCCGCCGCCGCGGACCTGCGCCAATTGTTACAGCAGCGGCAGCTGCGGCGAGGCCGGGCGGGGTGGCCGGAACTGACTCGTGTCGAGCGACACAAGTTCCCGATCCGCAAGGCCATTCCGGCGCAGCGCGACCGAGAAACGGGCCGCTAGCAGCGCCGCCCACGGCCCCTGTCCGCGCATCCGCCCCCCGAAGCGCGGGTCGTTGTCCTGCCCGCCACGCATCTCGCGCAGCCGCGCGCGCACCCGCGCCGCGCGATCCGGGTAATGGGCCGCCAGCCACTCGTAGAAGAGGTCGCGGACCTCCCGCGGCAGCCTCAGCAGCACATAGGCAGCGGAGCGGGCGCCGGCGCGCGCCGCAGCCTCCACGATCGCCTCCAGCTCGTGGTCGTTCAGCGCCGGGATGACGGGCGCGTACATGACGCCGACCGGCACGCCCGCATCGGCGAGCCTTCGCACCGCCGCGAGGCGCGCCGCAGGCGAGGCCGCGCGTGGCTCCATGCGCCGCTTCAGCTCGTCGGCGAGCGTCGTCACGCTGATGAAGACGCGCGTGAGGTTGCGCGCCGCGAGCGCGGTGAGCAGGTCCAGGTCGCGCAGCACGAGCGTGGACTTGGTGACGATGCTCACCGGGTGACCGCACTCCAGCATCGCCTCGAGCAGGGAACGAGTGACCCGGTGGCGGCGTTCGACGGGCTGGTAGGGGTCGGTGTTCGTGCCGAGCGCGATCGGCCGGCAGCGGTAGCCGGGCTTCGCGAGTTCCTCGCCGAGGCGCGCGGCGGCGTCCTGCTTGTAGAAGAGCTTCGTCTCGAAGTCGAGGCCGGGCGAGAGGTTGACGTAGGCATGCGCCGGGCGGGCGAAGCAATACACGCAACCGTGCTCGCAGCCCCGGTAGGGGTTGATGGACTGGTCGAAGGGGACGTCCGGCGAGTCGTTGCGGGTGATGACCGAGCGCGCCCGTTCTGGCAGGACGGTGGTCTCGAGCGGCGGCAGCGGCTCCTCGAGGATGCCCCAGCCGTCATCCTCGGCCGTGAACCGGGTGGACTCGAACCGGCCTTCGGGATTCGACAGGGCGCCGCGCATGACTGTACAGATATACAGTCATGCGTCAGCCGTCAAGGCGGGCGCACCCGGGCTGCGGCGATCAGAGGTCGTCCTCGCGCCGGCCCCGGCTGCCCCTGCGCTCGTTCGCAGAGTGGCCGCCCGTTCGGCGCCGGTCGATGCCGCTGCGGCGGTCGTCGAAGTGCTGGTAGGTGCACGCACACTTCTGCGCGCCGCAGTCGCGCAGCGGCAGCGGCGGCGCGTCCCGCGACAGGAAGCGCTTGCCGCGCAGCCTCTGCGCGGCGTCGCAGTTTGGATTCCCCGGCTTGATCGCCACCGAGTGGTGAGGATTCACCACCACCGTGTGCCGGGTCGCCTTGTGGCGGAGCCGTTCGAGGTCACCGTCGAGCTTTCGACGCTTGAGCCATTCGGACAGGCGGAAGCGCATGTCCGTATCCCCCGTTGGTCGTCGTTCTTCCCTGAGCGGCGGGATAGGTTTACGCCTCCCGGCGGGGGGCCGGCAAGTGAAATCTTCGTGAGAAAGACCTCTTTCGCCCCCGCCCGCCGGACTGGTCAAGCTCTGCACAGGCGGCGCGGGCGCGGCCCGGCGTCCTCAGGGCCCGCCGGCGGGCTCCGGGAAGCGGTCCATCTTCCGCAGGGACGGGAACGCCCTCGCCCACCCGGCGGCGATCGCGATGCTCGCCACGCCGCCGACCACGACCGCGGGCCGAAGACCCCACCAGGACGCGGTGACGCCGGACTCGAAGTCGCCGAGCTCGTTCGACGCCCCGATGAACACGGCGCTCACCGCGCTCACCCGGCCGCGGATCGCATCCGGCGTCTCGAGCTGCACGAGCATGTGGCGGATGTACACGCTCACCATGTCCGCCGCGCCGAGGACGGCGAGGGCCGCGAGCGTCAGCAG
The DNA here is from genome assembly GCA_025458865.1 of Steroidobacteraceae bacterium. Classification (GTDB taxonomy): domain Bacteria; phylum Pseudomonadota; class Gammaproteobacteria; order Steroidobacterales; family Steroidobacteraceae; genus SG8-30. The sequence continues at coordinate 25,311 of JALORP010000024.1, forward strand.
GAAGTTCGTCGAGAGCCCGAAGACGACCGTGGCGACGCCGAAGGCGGCCACGCCCCACAGCATCGCGGGCCCCACGCGCCGCGTGATGGGCCGCCAGGCGAGCGCCACCGCGACCAGCGCGGCGCCGACGCCGGGCGCGGCGCGCATGAGCCCGAGCCCGTCCGGGCCGACCTGCAGGATGTCGCTCGCGTACGCCGGCAGCAGCGCCGTCGCGCCGCCGAAGAACACGGCGAAGAGGTCGAGGCTGATCGCACCGAAGACCACCTTTCGGCGGTACACGAAGCGCAGGCCCTCGAGCAGCGAGTCCAGGCTGACGGCCTCCTCGGTGCGCACCGGGCGGGGCGCCTTCACGCCGGCCATGAGGATCGTGGAGGCGGCGAGCAGCGCAGCCACGCTGGCGTACACCACCTCGGCGCCGAAGAGGTACACGACCCCGCCGATGGCCGGGCCGATGATCGTCGAGAGCTGCCAGGTCGTGGAATTCACGGCGACCGCCCGGCTGAAGAGCGCCGGCGGAACGACGTTCGGCAGCAGCGCCTGGCCGGCCGGCATCGAGAAGGCGCGCGCGACGCCGAAGAGCACCATCACCGCGAACACCGGCCAGGCCACCGCGAGCCCCGAGAGCGTGAACGCGAGCAGGAGCAGCGCGCAGACCATCTCGAGCGCGTAGCAGGCCGCGAGCAGCTTCTGGCGGTTGTGGCGGTCGGCGACGTGCCCGGCGGGCAGCACCAGCACGACGAACGGCAGGAACTGCGACAGGCCGATCAGGCCGAGGTCGAGCGGGTCGCGGGTGATCTCGTAGACCTGCCAGCCGACCGCCACGGTCTGCATCTGCACGGCGACGGAAGTCGCGATGCGCGCGGTGAGGAAGCGCGCGAACCCGCCGTGGGTGAAGAGCGCGCGCAGCTCGGCGCGGCTCGACGGGCCCGCAGGCTCGGGGGTGGTGGCGATCGGCTCAGGCCTCGAGCAGGATCCGCAGCATGCGCCGAAGCGGCTCGGCGGCGCCCCACAGCAGCTGGTCGCCCGCGGTGAAGGCGGAGAGATACTCCCCGCCCATCGCCAGCTTGCGCAGCCGGCCCACCGGCACCGCGAGCGTCCCGGTCACGGACGCGGGCGTGAGCTCGGCGAGGGAGGCCTCGCGTTCGTTCGGCACGACGCGCACCCAGTCGTTCGCGGAGGCGATCAGCTCCTCGATCTCCTGCAGGTCCACGTCACGGGCGAGCTTGATCGTGAGCGCCTGGCTGTGGGAGCGCATCGCGCCGATGCGCACGCACAGTCCGTCGATCGGCACCGGGTTCGCCTCGCGGCCGAGGATCTTGTTGCCCTCGGCGCCGCCCTTCCACTCTTCGCGGCTCATGCCGTCGCCGAGGTCCTTGTCGATCCAGGGAAGCAGGCTGCCGGCGAGCGGGTGGCCGAAGTGCTGCTTCGGCAGCCCGGGTGAGCGCAGCGCCTCGGTGACCCGCCGGTCGATGTCGAGGATGGCGCTCGCGGGGTCCTCCAGCAGGTCGGCGGCGGCGTTGTGCGCGACGCCCATCTGCAGCAGCAGCTCGCGCATGTTCTGGGCGCCGGCGCCGGAGGCCGCCTGGTAGGTCATGGAGGTCGCCCACTCGACCAGCCCGGCCCGGAACAGCCCGCCGAGGGCCATGAGCATGAGGCTCACCGTGCAGTTGCCGCCGACCCAGTCGCGCAGGCCCTGGTCGAGGCCGCGCTCGATGACCTCGCGGTTGACCGGGTCGAGGATGATCACCGCGTCCTCGCGCATGCGTAGCGTCGAGGCCGCGTCGATCCAATGGCCGCGCCACCCAGCCGCGCGCAGCTTCGGGTGCACCGCGGAGGTGTAGTCGCCGCCCTGGCAGGAGATGAGGATGTCGCAGGCGCCGAGCGCCGCGAGGTCATGGGCGTCGCCGACCGGGCCGGTCGGCTTCCCCACGTCCGGGCCCTTGCCGCCGGCCTGCGAGGTCGAGAAGAACTGCGGGTCGATCAGGGCGAAATCACCCTCGGCGAGCATGCGCTCCACCAGCACCGACCCGACCATGCCCCGCCAGCCGATGAGACCTACCCGCGGCATACTGGTGACCCCGCCATTTGTTGCACCGCACTATACCAAAAGGGGCGCATCCCCTATTTTCGTTCGGCGTCTGGCCCGGCCGACAGCAACGGATGCACCCCTCGCCAGGAGAATGGCGGCGTTCCCATGGTCAAGATCCCACGCTGGCTCGCCCTGCTCTCCCGCTCCGCGGCGCTGATCGTCGCGGTCGTCGCCGCGCTCGCGGCGACCGAGGCCGCGCTCGCGAGCGGCGCCATGCCGCGTGAAGCCGCCTTCATGGCCGGCATCTTCGTGCTGGCGGCACTCCTGTGGATGACCGAGGCGCTGCCGCTCTTTGCGACCGCGCTGCTGGTCGTGGGCCTGCAGCTGGTGCTGCTGGCCAATCCCGGCGGCTGGCACTGGCTCGGCTTCGAGTCGGGGCCCTCCCCGGACTATGCCGACATCGTCTCCGCTGCCGCCGACCCGGTGCTGCTGCTCTTCTTCGGCGGCTTCCTGCTCGCGCAGGCGGCGGTGAAGGAAGGCGTGGACCGCTCCATGTCGGCGCTGCTGCTCCGGCCCTTCGGCGACCGGCCACTCGCGGCGCTGGCCGGCGTCATGACGGTGACGGCGCTGTTCTCGATGTTCATGAGCAACACGGCGACCACCGCCATGATGCTGGCGCTGGTCGCGCCGATGCTGGTGCGCATGGGTCCGGCCGAGCCGTTCAGACGCGCGATCGTGCTGGCCGTGCCTTTCGCCGCGAACATCGGGGGGATGGGAACGCCGATCGGCTCGCCGCCCAACGCCGTGGCGGTCGGCCAGCTGCAGCAGGCCGGCATCGCGCTGAGTTTCCTCGACTGGATGCTGGTCGCCGTGCCGCTCATGGTCGCCTGCCTTGCGCTCGCGGGCTGGCTGCTGTGGCGCTTCCACCGCCCGCTCGATCCGACGCTTCGCATCACGATCACGGAGGGCACGATCGGCGCACGCGGCTGGCTGGTGGTCGTCGTCTTTGCTCTGACCGTGCTGCTGTGGCTGACCGACAGCTGGCACGGGTTGCCGGCCGCGGTGGTGGCGCTGCTGCCAGCGGTGGTGCTCACGGCCACGCGCACGCTCACCGCCGACGACCTGCAGCGCATCGACTGGAGCGTGCTGATCCTGATCGCCGGCGGCATCTCGCTCGGGGCGGGCATGACCATGACCGGCCTCGACCGGATCGTGGTGGGCTGGCTGCCGCTCGGACCGGGTCATGCCATCGCCTGGCTCGTGGCGGTGCTGGCCACGGCGGCGCTGCTCCTCAGCACGTTCATGTCGAACACGGCGGCCGCCAACCTCCTGCTCCCCATCGGCCTGTCGGCGACGGTCGCACTCGCAGGCCAGGGAGCCTTGCCCGAGGTGGCGATGTCGATCGCGTTCGCCGCCTCGCTCGCCATGTCGCTGCCCATCAGCACGCCGCCGAACGCGATGGCGCACTCGACCCGCGCCTTCGACACGCGCGACATGGCGCGGGCGGGCGCGATCATCGGCCTCACCGGGACGGTAATCGTGGTTCTGGGCGTCCCGCTGCTGGTGCGCGCATTCCTCTAGCGAGGATCGTGCGCGCCGGCCGCGGCGTCTCCAGGCTCAACCCCGGAAGAAGTCCACGACCGTGGTGACGGTCTCTCGCGCCGAGAAGAAGAGCACGGCCGCGACGATCGGCGGGACGACGAAGCGCAGCACCGCGAGGATCCGCGGCACCTGCGCCGCCCACCACGGGCTCGCGCCGGCGGCCAGCTCCTCCAGCATCTGCTTTCGCACCAGCCAGCCGCCGAGTATGGCGAGCAGCAGCGCGCCGAGGACCAGCAGGAATTCGCCGGCGATCTTGTCCATGAGGCCGAGGACGTCGGTATCGAGGGCGGGCAGAAGCCCGAGCAGCGTGGCCAGGATGGCCGCGGCAGTCGCCGCGGTTCGCCGCGGCACCTTGAATTCGTCGATGAACGACGCCGTCACGACCTCGAGCATGGAGATCGCCGAGGTCAGCGCCCCGACGACGAGCGCCACGAAAAAGGCCGTGCCGACCACCCGGCCGATCGCGCCCATCGCGTCGAAGGCGCTCGGCAGCGCGATGAACAGCGCGCCGACGGTGCTCGCGCCGACCGCGCCCTGCAGGCCGAAGGAGAAGATGACCGGGAACACCACCAGCCCCGCGACGAAGGCCACGCCGAAGTCGGTGTACGCCACGATCGTCGCCGACTGCGGCAGGTTCGCCTGACGGTCGAGATAGGAGGCGAAGGTCATCATCGCGCCCATGCCGAGGCTGAGCGAGAAGAAGGCCTGCGCGGCGGCGGCCCGCCACACCGAGGGATTCATGAGGTCACCGACGTCGGGCTTGAGGTACACGGAGTAGCCCTCGCCCGCGCCGTCGAGCGTCACGGCCCAGACGGCCAGGCCCGCGACGATGAAGAACAGCGCCGGCATGAGGACCAGGGAGACGCGCTCGATGCCGCCCTTGATGCCGGCCATCACGATCAGCAGGGTCGCGACCATGAAACCGACATGGAACGCGGCGGCGCTGCCCCCGGCCGAGACCGCTCCGAAGTGCGCGCCCGTGTCGCCCGGGAAGCCGACGAAGAGCGCTTCCAGCGCGTAGCGGACCGTCCAGCCCGCGATCACCGAGTAATAGCTCAGGATCAGCAGCGAGCCGACGGCCCCCAGCCAGCCGACGAGTGCCGAATGCGGGCCCACCACCCTGCGCAGGGCGCCGACCGGCGCGCTCTGCCCCCGCCGGCCGATGCCGAACTCGGCAAGCATCAGCGGGATGCCGAGGATGATCGTCATGCCGATGTAGAGCAGCACGAACGCCGCGCCACCGCCCTCGGACGCCTGGTAGGAAAACCGCCACATGTTGCCGAGGCCGACCGCGCTGCCGGCAGCCGCCAGTATGAAACCGGCACGCGTGCCGAACGCATCGCGCGAAGCGCCTGTGGTCGCCATCGTCTCCCTCGGTTCAGGTGCGGGCCGCGGCAGGATAGCCCAGCCGGCTGCCGGGGGTCAGCCCATGCGCGGGGCGTGCTGCCTGTTCGGCGGGCTGTCAGCCGGCCGCCACGGACCGTGGTGCCTCAGTCCTCTTCGGGGCCGAGACCGGCCGCCTCGACCAGCGCCACCTCGTCGCCAATGCGGATCACGCCGGCCTCGAGCACCCTCGCGGTGATGCCGCCGTGGCCCCGCATGGCGTTGAAGCCGCCCGCGCCGAGCGCCGCTTCCATCTGCGCGCAGGGCGCGCAGATGCCGGTGCCCTCGAGCAGCACGCCACCGGCCTGGAAGCGCGCGTGTCGCAGCGCGTACAGGTTGATACCGGATACGACGACATTGCGGCGGGTCAGCGCGGGATCGACGCGGTCGCGACCCGTCAGCGAGGCGACCGCGGCGAGATGCTCGGCCTGGATGAGCGTGACCTGCCGCTTGCTGGTGACGGTCCCCTTGAAGCGGTCACCGGTGAGCCCGGCGCCGGGGCGCGCCTCCGCCGAGGCGACCGCGATCGGCGCGGCGCCGCGCGCAGGCCGCACGCCGATCCAGGTCACGCGGCCGCGCTGCGGCAAGGTGCGCAACAGCTGGTCGAGGGTGGAGCTGTGTGGCTCGATCATGGTTCAGCCTCCCGCCCGCAGCGTCGGCGCCATCAGCGCCAGCGCCAGCGCGGCGCACACGATCAGGGTAAGCCAGCGTCGCAACGCGAGATATCCGGACGGCAGGACGGCTGGGCCGAGCACGCGGTGCTCATAGAGCCAGAAGCCACCGAAGCAGGCGACCTGCACGGCCACGGCCTGGTCGAACGGCAGCAGCAGCGTGGCTAAGCCCGCGAGCGAGGGCAGCACGCCCATGACGAGCGGCCTGAAGCCGTCGGCCGGCCGGTCGCGCAGCACGAGGCCCCAGTGCACGCCGCCAAGGAACGAGAGGATGACGGCGCCGTAGCCGACGAGGATGCGCCGGGCGAGCTCGCGTGCCTCCGCATCCGGCAACAGAACCACCGCGAGCATCGCCGCGATGAATGGAATCAGACCCCCGAAGCCGAGGGCCTGCATCCCGGGTGGCAGTTGGGCCTCGCGGGCATCCGTGCTCATCCGTTCTCCCGATCACAAAGCCGCGATTATCCGGCCGCGCCGCCCTTCACGCCAAGGCGACTGACGCGGCCTGTGGCCTGCCCCGGGCCGGCAGGTCCAGGCTCCGCTAGGCGTCCCGGCCCGGCACCAGCCCGGCCGGCACCAGACCGAGCAGCGCCTCGTCGCGGATCGCGGCCTTGGCCGCCTCGATGTCCGGCGCGAAGTGCCGGTCGTGGTCGTAGAAGGCGACGTCGCGGCGCAGGCGCGCGTAGGCGTGCTCGAGTGCGGCCGATGACCGCAGCGGCCGGCGGAAGTCGAGGCCCTGCGCCGCGGCCAGGAGCTCGATGGCGAGGATGCCGCGCGTGTTCTCCGCCATGGCAAGCAGGCGCCGCGCGGCGAAGGTCGCCATGCTGACGTGATCCTCCTGGTTGGCGGAAGTGGGCAGGCTGTCCACCGAGGCCGGGTGCGCGAGCGACTTGTTCTCGCTGGCGAGCGCCGCGGCCGTCACCTGCGCGAGCATGAAGCCGGAGTTGAGCCCGCCCTGCTCCACCAGGAACGGCGGCAGCTGGCTCAAAGAGGAGTCGATGAGCATCGCGACGCGCCGCTCGGACAGCGCGCCGATCTCGGCGATGGCGAGCGCGAGGTTGTCGGCGGCGAAGGCGACGGGCTCGGCGTGGAAGTTGCCGCCGGAGAGCACCTCGCCCGCCTCGCCGAAGACGAGCGGGTTGTCGGACACCCCGTTCGCCTCGATCACCAGCACGCGCGCCGCGTCGCGCAGCTGCTGCAGGCAGGCGCCCGCGACCTGCGGCTGGCAGCGGAGCGAATAGGGATCCTGCACGCGGTCGCAGTCGGCGTGGGAGCGTTCGATCTCGCTGTGCGCGAGCACCTCGCGGAAGGCCGCGGCGACATCCGCCTGGGCCGCGTGGCCGCGCACCGCGTGGATGCGCGCGTCGAACGGCGCGCGGCTGCCGAGGGCCGCGTCCACGCACATCGCGCCGGTGAGGATGGAGGCGAGCACCAGGTCCTCGGCCTCGAACAGGCCCTCGAGCGCGAGCGCGGTCGAGACCTGCGTGCCATTGAGCAGTGCGAGGCCCTCCTTGGGACCGAGTTCCACGGGCTCGATGCCGGTCGAGGCGAGCGCCTCGGCCGCGGGCATCACCCGCCCGCCGAAGTGCACGGCGCCTTCGCCGATGAGCGCGAGCGAAAGGTGCGCGAGCGGGGCGAGGTCGCCCGAGGCGCCGACCGAGCCCTGGGAGGGCACCCGCGGCAGCACGCCGGCGTTCAGGAGCGAAAGCAGCCTCTCGACGATCACCGGCCTCACGCCGGAGAAGCCGCGCGCGAGGCTCGCGGCCTTCAGCGCCAGCGCGAGGCGGACGGTCGAGTCGGCGAGCGGTTCGCCGACGCCCGCCGCGTGCGAGCGCACGATGTAGAGCTGAAGGCGCGCGAGTTCCTCCGGCGCGATGCGGGTCTTTGCGAGGCGCCCGAAGCCGGTGTTGATGCCGTAGAGCGCCTCGCCCGCCGCGAGCCGCGCCGCGACCGCGGCGACGGCGCGCTCCACCGGCCCGCGCCAGCCCTCCGCGAGCGCGACAGGGCCCGTGCCCCGGGCGATGCGCCGGAGGGCGGGCAACGTGATGGCGCCAGGCGCGAGGACGATGGTTTCCATGCCGGCCTCAGTCGAGGGAGGGCGGATCGAGGCCGGCCTTCGCGGCGAACCGCCTCATGCCCGTGCCTCGGCGATGAAGTCCACCGCGACGCGCAGGCCGCGCCCCTGAAGCCCCGTCGAGAGCGACAGCGTCGCGCCGTGCAGCGCCGCGATGCGCGCGACGATGGACAGGCCCAGCCCGCTGCCGGTGCCCCTGGCGTCCGGTCCGCGCACGAACCGCTGCAGCACGCGCTCGCGGGCGTGCTCCGGGATTCCAGGCCCGTCGTCCTCGACGGCCAGCGCGCCGTCCCCGACCTCGATCGTGACGCGACCGCCGGCCGCCACGTGGCGGAGCGCGTTCGACAGGAGATTGTCGAGCAGGATCTCGACGAGCGCGGCGTCCACGCGCGCGCGCGCCGCCTCGTCGCCGGACACCCCGAGCGCCACCTGCGCGGCCGCGAAGCGCTCGCGCCACTGAGCCACGCTGCGCTCCGCGAGCGGCCGAAGGGCCAGTGATTCGCGGCGGATCTCCTCGGCGTGATCGAGCCGCGACAGGGCGAGCAGCTGGTCCACCAGGTGCGCGCCGCGGTCAACGCCCTGGATCACCTTGCCGAGCGCAAACGTCGCATCTCCGCCCGGCAGGCGCCTGAGCGCCAGCTCGGTCTGCGCACGAATCGCCGCGAGCGGCGTCCTCAGCTCGTGGGCAGCATCCGCCGTGAAGCGCTTCTCGTCGTCGATGGTCCGCTGCACGCGCAGGAGCAGGCGGTTCAGCTCCGCGACCAGCGGCTCGATCTCCTCCGGCGCGTCCGTGCCGCTCACCGGCTCGAGGTTCCGGGCCGAGCGGCCGGCGATCTGCCGGGACAGGGCCGACAGCGGCGCGAGCGCGCGGCCCACCGCGAACCAGGTGAGCAAGCCGAGGAGCGGCAGCGCGAGCAGGTAGGGCACCAGCTGGGCGATCAGGATCCTGCCCTCGAGCTCGCTGCGGATGGCGAGCTGCTGGCCGACGAGGACGGCCATGCGCTGCTCCGGAACCTGGAGGCAGAAGAGCTTCCAGTCCACGCCGCCGATGCGCTCCTCGTCGTAGCCCTGGCAGGGCACGCGGCTGTCCGCCAGGTCGCCGAAGCGGCTCTGCAGCAGCACCGCGCCGGACTCGTCGCGCATCACGAAGGCGAGCTTGCGCTCGTAGGGGTGCCCCGGCCCGGTTGCGTCGCCGGACCGCGCCTCCTGGCCAGGGCTGCGGAGGTCCGCGAGCATCCGCGCCGATTCGGCGAGCTCGGCGTCGAACAGCTCGTTGACCTCGTGCACGGCGGAGACGTAGACCACTCCGCCCATCGCCGCGAGCCCGAGCGCCAGCGATCCGAGGCCCAGGAGCAGGATCCGGCGCCGCAGCGAGGGCGCGCTCACGCGGGATCCCTGGGCACCGTGTACCCGACGCCCCGCACGGTGACGATGGATTCCTTGCCCAGCTTGCGGCGCAGGTGGTGGATGTGGACCTCGACCGCGTTGCTCTCGACCTCCTCGTTCCAGCCGTATAGCGCCTGCTCGAGGCGCTCGCGCGGCAGGACGCGCCCGGCGTTCTCCATGAGCAGCTGCATCAGGCTGAACTCGCGCGCGGACAGGGTGACGGCCTTGCCCGCGACCGTGACGGCGTGCGCCGCCGGGTCGAGCTCTATCCGCCCGCTCGCGAGGACAGGCGCCGCGCGGCCGGCGGCACGGCGCGCGATGGCGCGCAGGCGCGCGCCGAGCTCGTCGAGGGCGAAGGGCTTGGCGAGGTAGTCGTCGGCGCCGGCATCGAGTCCAGCGACGCGCTCGTCCACGGCCGCCCGCGCGGTGAGGATCATCACCGGCGTCCGGTTGCCGCCGGCGCGCATCCGGCGCAGCACCTCGAGGCCGTTGCGCCCGGGCAGGCCCAGGTCCAGCACGACGGCGGCGTACTCGTGCGTGCCGAGGGCGGCAAGGGCGGCGTCGCCGTCCTGAACCCAGTCCACCGCGTGCCCCTCGTCGCGCAGGCCGGTCGCGATGCCGTCGCCGATCAGCTCATCGTCCTCGACCAGCAGGATCCTCATGCGGTTCGGCCCCGGTGCCGGAGCGCGACCCGCCACGAGGCGACGCCGCGCACCCGGCCATGTTCCCGGCGCAGTCTAGCAGCGGCTGCCTGCCCCGGCTGTCAGGCCGCGGCGTGGCGCTTGATGATGGCGAGCTTCTTGCGCAGGGCGCCGTCCACGACGCCGGGCAGGAGGCCGTTCAGGCGCGCGAAGAAGCCCTCGGGCTGTCCGAGATAGGTTTCGCGGCGCTCGCCGATGATGGCGCGCTCGACCGCGGCGGCGACCGCCTCGGGCGGGTCGGCCCGGTTGCCGAGATCGGCGTTCATTCGCACGACCTCGGGTGGATTGAAGGATGTTTCCACCGCGCGCGGGGCGACATAGCAGGCGCGCACCGGGCCATCCGCCAGCTCGCGCCTCAGCGCCTCGGTGAAACCCCGCAGGCCGAACTTGCTCGCGCAGTAGACCGCGAAGCCGGCGAAGCCGATGCTCCCGAAGCTCGAGCCGACGTTGACGATCATGGCCCGCCGGCGCGACAGCAGCTGCGGCAGCAGCCGATGCACGAGCTGCACCGGTCCCTCGAGGTTCGTGCGCAGGATCTGCCCGACGTCGGGCGAGCCGAGCTGCTCGAGCATGCCGAACACGTTGGTGCCGGCGTTGTTGACGAGCACATCGGCGCCGAAGCGCTCTGCCGCCAGCGCGACCCGCTCGATGCCGGCGGCCGTGCCGAGGTCGGCGGCCACCACTTCGACCGTCGCGCCGCGTGCGGCGAGCGTGGCGGCGGCCCGCTGCAGCGAGTCCTCGCCACGCGCGGTGAGCAGCAGCGACGCGCCGTGCGCGGCGAGCCGCTCGGCGATCGCCAGGCCGATGCCGCCGGTGGCGCCGGTGAGCAGGACTCGCGCGCCTTCAAGCTGCACGGGCCACCTCCCCGCACGGCGGAAGGCTTCTGAACATGTCGCCGTAGAGGCGGTACATCACCTTGGCGCAGTGCAGGACCGCATCCCGGTCCTCCTCGCGGTCGAGGCGGTTCATGAGCCGCTCGAAGAACTGCACGTGGCCGATGTCGAGCGCGCCGTGCGAACGCAGGTAGGTGAACGCGGCGTCGGGCAGGTGGAGTCCCCGCTGGATGGCGTCCGCCGCCCGCGAGGCGAGGTTGATGCTCGTGCCCTCGAGCACCTGCACCATGCCGAAGAATCCCACCGGGTTGCCGCGCTGGATGGTGTCGTAGGCGTAGCTGACCATCAGCTCGGCCGCGAGCCCGGGCCGGCCGCGGCGGACGGCCTCCTTGTCGACGCCGCAGGCGGCGAGGTCGTCGAGGATCCACTCCTGGTGGCCGGTCTCCTCCTCGATGTAGTGCGCCGTCGCCGTCCGCAGCCACTCCAGCCGCTCGGGCAGGCGCGCGCCGCAGGCCATCAGGAGCGGCAGCGTGTGCTTGACGTGGTGGTAGGCCTGCCCGAGGAAGGCCGTGTACTGGGCCAGGGTCATGCGCCCTTCCAGCGCGTCCGCGATGACGGGCGCCGCCACGAGGGTGGCGCGCTCGGCCGCGGTCTCGGCCTGCAGTCGGTCGAAGAAATTCATGCTTCCGCTCCTTCGGATGGGACTGGGACGGCCGTCGCCAGCGCGGCGGCGTGAAGTGACTGGATGGCGTCCCGGCGCGGACGCCCGTTAGGCGTCGCCAGCCCGTTCACCGGCGTGAACGGCGCGGCGGCCCGCACCCAGCGCGCGACGCGCGCGTAGTCGGGCAACCGCCGGTTCGCGCGGCGCACGGCCGCCGCGAGGGCGGCGTCATCCACACCGGCGGCGGCCGGCACCAGCACGGCGCGCGCCTGCGGCTCGGCCTCGCCGAAGACCACGGCCTGCGCGATCGCCGGCTCCGCGGCGAGCTCCGCCTCCGGCCACTCCGGCGAGACATTGCGTCCGAAGCTGGTGATGTAGATGTTCTTGCGCCGGCCGGTGATGCCGACGAAGCCGTCCGGGTCGATCGAGCCGAGGTCGCCGGTGGCAAGCGGTCCCGGACGCGGGATGCCGTCCCCGAGATAGCCCAGGAAGCGCTCGCCCTCCACGAGGATCTCGCCGTCGTCGGACAGGCCGAGCCTCACATGGGGCAGCGGCCGGCCGACGGTGCCGGGCCTGTCGGCGCCGGGCAGGTTGAGTGCGACCACGGAGGCGCATTCGGACAGGCCGTAGCCCTCGTACACCGGCAGGCCCAGCTCCCGCGCGCGCAGCAGCGTCCCGGTCGCGACCTTGCCGCCGCCGACGGCCACGAACCTCAGGCTCTGCGGCGCGGCGAGGCCGGCGTCGAGCGCGGCGACCCAGGCCTTCAGCATCTGGGGCAGCAGGATCAGGCTGTGCGGCTGCCAGCGCTCGACGGCCGCGGCGAACGCGAGCACGTCGAAGCCCGCGGCGCCGGCCATGCCGAGCGAGGCGAGTGGCGGCGCGACGAGGTCGCCGCCGGTGAGCCACGCGAGGTCCGCGCCGGCGATGTTCTCCAAGAGCACCGGCAGCGGCAGCACGCAGAGGTGGCGCGCCATGCCCACGCCCGCGAGCGCCTGCGCCAGGGCGCCGGCGACGCTCCAGGTGTGCGCGCCCGACAGGCACACGCCCTTCGGCTGGCCGGTGGTCCCGGACGTGAACGTGATCTTGCCCGTGCCGGCCGGGAGCGGCACACGTCCGGTCTCCCGCAGCGGCGCGAAGGCGCCGAGCGCGCCGGCGGCCACCGCCCGCGGCCGCGCATAGCCGAGCCGCTCCGCCAGGTCCGGGCGGTCGGTCAGCAGCAGGTCCACGCCCGCGCGCGTCAGCGCCGCACGCATCTGCTCCGCCGTGAAGAAGAGCGGCAGCGGCACCAGCGGGATGCCCGCGCGCTGGGCCGCATGATCGGCCGCGATCCAGTCAGGACCATTGTCGGCGAGCAGGCCGAGCGCGGAGACCTGCAGGGACGCCAGCGCGTCGGCGAGGCGCGAGGCGCACGCCTCCAGGACGCCATGGGACAGTTCCACGCCGTCGCCGATGACGCGCCCGGTCCCCCGTGCCGCCGGGACGATGCGCTCGAAGGCCCGGCTGGTCACGCGACGCCACCGGCCCCGTACAGGAGTACCCACGCGGCCTGCAGCGAACAGGAGACGACCCGTGGGTCGTGGTCGTAGTAGCGGCCCCAGGCCGCGGCGGCCGCGCCCAGGGTCGTGCGCTCGGCGACGGCGAGCTCGTGCGCCACGATCCCGAGCCGGGCGAGGCTGTTGCGGAGCGTGCGGGTCGCCGTGAAGGTGATCCACTCGATTCCGTGGCCCTCGAGCAGGCGCACCAGCGCAGCGATCATCGCGCGCCCGCCGCCGGGCGAGGCCGAGGCGAGGTTGCCCACTTCGAGGATGGCCGCGCGATCGGCCGGCGTGTCGAGCCTGCGGGCAATCACGCGCTCCACCGGCGCATCGAGGTAGCGCTCCAGGAACAGCGGGCCGCCGCTGGCCCGCGCGATGCCGGCAGCCGCGAGCAGGCTGCCGCCCGGTGCCGGCAGGGCCACGAGCGTGGGCAGGAAGTGCGTCAGCGAGGCGTCGTATTCGCGCCGGTAGCGATCGGCGATGAAGCGCTCGGCCTCCTCGCGACCAGGGCTCGACCGCGTCAGCAGGCGCAACCGGCTCTCGGCGCGGGCACGCGCCGGGAGTGCCCGGGCGGGCGCCATCGGGATCTGTGCCGGGTCGATCAGGGCGGGGCTTTGCATCGTCGCTCCAATGTCGAGGTTCGGGGGGAAGCATTCGGGAACAGGCTTAGTGCCCCCTTAAGACGGTCCGGCGAACCCGCATCAATCGCGAGCGGACGCATGACGCGGTTCACAGAAATGCGGACGGGCTGGTCAGGGGCGGGGCACGGCCCGGTGCCGCAGGCTGTCCGACCGGGGAACCTGACGGGACCGTAAGGGTCTGATTCGACGGGCTGGGTGCCGGCACGGGCGCGATGAGAGCGTGTCTGGCTGGCCAAGCAACAAGAACCGGACGACGGGGACCCATGACCGACACGCCCGCCGGGACGCCCTCGCCGCCCCGATCGACCGCTGCGCCCATGAGCCTGCCCGCGAGGGCCGGCTTCGTGGCGCTGCCCGCGGCCGTGTTCGCCGCCGTGCTGTGGCTCATCGGCAGCTTCGACCTGCCGCTCAGCGTCGCGTGGGTCCCCGCGCTGGGTGTCGAGTTCGCCTGGCGCCTCGACGGCCTGTCGGCCCTGATGCTGCTCATGATCAGCGGCATCGGCACGGCGGTCTTCGTCTACGCGGGCGGCTACCTCGCCGGCGACCCGCAGCAGGGGCGGCTCTACGTCCTGCTCACCCTCTTCATGCTCGCGATGGTCGGCTGCGTGGTGGCCGACAACCTCGTGCTGCTGTTCGTCTTCTGGGAGCTGACGAGCCTCACGTCCTTCCTGCTCGTCGGCTTCAAGCACTACCAGGCGGGCAGCCGCAAGTCCGCGCAGCAGGCCTTCCTGGTCACGGGCACCGGCGGCCTGTTCCTGCTGGCCGGCGTGATCCTGCTCGGCCAGCTCGCCGGCACCTTCTCGATCTCGGGCGTGGTCGAGCGCGTGGCCGCGATGCCGCAGACGCCCGCGCTCACCGCCGCGCTGCTGTTGATCCTCGTCGGCTGCTTCACCAAGAGCGCGCAGTTCCCCTTCCACTTCTGGCTGCCGAATGCGATGTCGGCGCCGACGCCGGTGTCGGCCTACCTGCACTCGGCCACGATGGTGAAGCTCGGCGTGTACCTGCTGGCGCGCCTCGACCCGGCCTTCGGCGAGTGGGCGCTGTGGGAATGGCTGCTGAAGGTCGTGGGTTCCGTCACGGCCGCCTGGGGCATGGTGCTCGCGCTGCGCGAGCGCGACCTCAAGCGGATCCTCGCGTGGTCCACCGTCGCGACCCTCGGCACGCTGGTGATGCTGATCGGCCTGCGCGGCGAGGGCGCGACGGTGGCCGTCGGCGCGCTGCTGCTGGCGCACGGCCTCTACAAGGCGCCGCTCTTCTTCGTGGCCGGCAACGTGGACCATGGCGCGGGCACGCGCGTCATCGACCGGCTCGGCAACCTGCGGCACATGATGCCCTTCACCGCGGCCGCGGCGCTGCTCGCCGGCATGTCCATGGCGGGCATCCCGACCTCCTTCGGCTACGTCGTGAAGGATGCGATCGTCGGAGCCAAGAGCGCCACCGACGTGTTCGCCTTCGCGACCGCCGCCTACACGGTCTTCGGCGCCATCGCGGTGGCGGTCGCCGGCGTCGCCGCGATCCGCATCTTCTGGCGGCACCCGGGCGTTAACGAGGCCTGCGAGGCGCACGAGGGCGGGCCGGCGCTCGTGATCCCGCCGATCGCCCTCGCGCTGACCGGCATCCTGCTCGGCCTGTTCCCGTTCTTTGCCGAGGAGCTGATCGCCAGCGCGTCGGTCGCCATGACGCCGGGGACCGAGGCGGTCGTCGCGGGGCTGGCGCTGCAGGTGGGCCCGTCGCTCGGCTCGCTCGCCGTCTCGCTCGCGATCGGCGTGGCGGTCTACGCCTTCTGGGACCAGCTGCACGATCTCTTCGAGCGTGCCGGCTCGCGCATCGGCCGCGTCGGCATGGCCTCGCAGTACGAGCGCTCGCTGCAGGGGCTGCCCGTGCTCGCCGCCCGCCTCACGCGCGCGCTTCAGCACGGCCGGCTGCCCGGCTATGGCGCGCTGATCGTGGGCAGCGTCACCGCCGCGCTCGTCGCCGCGCTGCTCGCCGCCCGCGGCGGACTCGAATGGCCCGCGTTCGGCATGCCTTCGGTGGCCGTGGCAGGGGCCTGCCTGCTGATCGTGGCCGGGTCGGCGCTCGCGACGGCGCTGCGGGACCGGCTGGTGCTGCTGCTGGCCGCGGGCCTCGTCGGCTACGGCAGCGCGCTGCTGTTCCTGTTCACCGGCGCGCCCGACCTCGCCTTCACGCAGTTCACGGTCGAGACGGTGTTCGTCATCGTCGTCGCCTCGGTGCTGCTCAAGCTCAGGCGGCTCGGCCGCGCGGCGAGCCTCGACGAGCCGGCCTTCCGCCCGCTGGCGGCGCTGCTCGCCGTCGCCTTCGCCGCGGTGATCACGGTCCTGCTGCTCGTCGCCACGGCCGGCCCGATGGACAGCTCCCTGGCGGACTTCTTCGGCAGCCGGGCCGTGCCCGACGCCCATGGCCGCAACGTGGTGAACGTCATCCTCGTGGACTTCCGCGCGCTCGACACCCTGGGCGAGATCGCGGTCGTGCTGCTGTCGCTGCTCGCGGCCCTGCCGCTGCTGGAGCGGCTGCGCGCGCGGGCCCGCGGCGGGGAGGAGCGGCCGTGAACCCGCGCGTCGTGATGCTCGAGGTGGCCGCCCGGGGCCTGTACTGGGTCATCCTCGCCGCATCGGTCTGGGTCCTGCTGCGCGGCCACAACGAGCCGGGCGGCGGCTTCATCGGCGCGCTGGTCGCCGTGAGCGCCACGGTGCTCTGGGCCGTGGCGCGCAGCCCCGGGGATGCGGCGCGGCGACTGCCCCTCGGCTCGCCGCGCGTGCTCGGCGCCGCCGGGGTGCTGCTCGGCGCGCTGTCGGGACTGCCGGGCGTGCTGGCGGGCGGCACGTTTCTCACCCACCTGTGGTGGACGCTCGACCTCGGCATCACCGAAGTGAAGCTCTCCACGGTGCTGCTGTTCGACCTGGGCGTGTACCTCGGCGTCTGGGGCGCGCTCGCCGGCTATGCGATCGCGCTGCTCGAGGTCGACCCGGGCGCCGGCCGGGAGACGCGGCCATGACCTGGGCCGCTGCGCTCGCCGTGTTCGCGAGCCTCGCCGCCGGCACCTACCTGATGCTGTCGCGGGACCTGCTGCGCTGCGTACTCGGGCTGGCGCTCCTCGGCAACGGCGCCAACCTCGCGCTGTTCGCCGCCGGCCGGCTCGGCGCGACGGCGCCGCCGGTGGTCCCGCTCGGCGAGGCGGCGCTCGCAGGCGCGGCCAACCCGCTGCCGCAAGCGCTGGTGCTGACCGCCATCGTGATCGGCTTTGCGCTGCTGTGCTTCTCGCTGGTACTGGTGCTGCGGCTGATCCAGCGGGCCGGCACCGACGATGCGCTGGAGCTGCGCGCCGCCGAGCCCGTGGCGACGGACGCGGTCAAGCCGCCGCTCGCCGATGACCCGCCTTCCGTCGAGGTCCACCGGTGAGCGCGGCCCTGCTCGCCGTCAGCCCGGTTCTCGTGCCGCTCGCGACCTCGCTCGCGACCGTGCTCGCGGGCAACCGCCCTGCGCTGCAGCGCGCGCTGAGCTTCGCCGGCGTGCTGGCCTTCGGCCTGTGCGCCGCGCTGCTCCTGGCGCAGGCCGACGCGGGTGCGCCGGCGCGCGCCGCCTTCGGCGGCTGGCCCGCGCCCTTCGGCATCGAGTTCGTCGTTGACCGCACCGGCGCGGTGCTCGTCCTCGTCACCGCGCTGATGGGCGCAGCCTCGCTGCTGTTCCTCGAGAGCGATGCCGACCCCGCCCCGCGCCACCCGTTGCTGCTGCCGCTGGTGCACGGCCTGCTCGCCGGCGTCGGCGGCTCGTTCGCGACCGCGGACCTGTTCAACCTCTACGTGTGGTTCGAGGTCATGCTGATCTGCTCGGTGGGGCTGCTGGCCATCGGTGGCCGCCTCGACCAGCTCGATGCGACCTTCAAGTACCTCGCGCTCAACCTCTTCGGCACGCTGCTGCTGCTGGCGGGCGTCGGCCTCGTGTACGCCTCGACCGGCCACCTCAACTACGGGGCGCTGGCGGGCTCTGCGCAGCCGGTGCCCGCGCCGGTGCTCGCGCTGCTGGTGCTCGCGTTCCTCGTGAAGGCCGGCGCGTTCCCGCTGTTCGCGTGGCTGCCGGCCTCCTACCATACGCTGCCGGCGGCGGTGCTCGCGCTGTTCGCGGGGCTGCTCACCAAGGTGGGCGTCTACGCGGTCCTGCGCGTCCTCGGCGGCGTGCTGAGCCCGGCGCCCCCGGCCTTCTACGACGCCCTCGGCTGGATCGCCGCGGCCACGATGCTCGCCGGCGTGCTGGGCGCCGCCTACCACTGGGATATCCGGCGCATCCTCGCATTCCACATCGTGAGCCAGATCGGCTACATCCTGCTCGGCGTAGCGCTCGCCACGCAGGAGGGCAACGCCGCGACGGTCTTCTACACGGTCCACCACATCATCGTGAAGGCGAACCTCTTCCTGATCGGGGCGATCGTGTTCCGCCTGGCCGGCAGCTACGACCTGCGCCGCATCGGCGGCCTGTACGCCGCCCGGCCCCTCGTCGGCCTGCTGTTCCTCGTGCCGGCGCTGTCGCTGGTGGGCCTGCCGCCGCTATCGGGGTTCTGGGCGAAGTTCCTGGTGCTGCGCGAGGCCATTGCCGGCGGCCATTGGGCGTGGACCGCGGTGGCGCTCGCGGTCAGCGTGCTGACGCTGTACTCGATGATGAAGATCTGGATGGAGGCGTTCTGGAAGCCGCACCCGCGCGAGGACTGGCAGCCCGCCCGCGCGCGCCTCGGGCCCGCCTGGGCCGCGACCCTGGCGCTCGCGGCCGTGACCCTGTGGTTCGGCCTCGCGCCCGGCACGCTGCTCGGGTTCGCGACGGCCGCGGCCGGGAGCCTCGCGCCATGAGCGGCGCCCGCATGAGCCGGCCGGTCGCCGCGCTGCTGCTGCTCGGGCGTTTCCTCCTGGCAGTGGTCGTATCCGGCGCGCAGACCGCGCTCGTGATCCTGCGGGCGAGCGCCGGTGGCGACCACGCGCCGAAGAGCGCCTTCGTGCGCCTTCGCTACGCGCCGATGGACGAGCGCGGCGCCTCGCTGCTCGGCGGCATGATCACGCTCACGCCCGGAACCACCACCATCGACATCGACCCCGAGCGCCGGGAGATGCTGCTGCACGTGCTGGACGCCTCCGACCTCGACGGACTGCTCGCCGCCATCCGACGCGACTTCGAGCGCTATCTCGTGGTCCTGTTCGGCCGGGAGGGCCCGAGATGATCTTGACCGCGCTCATACTGCTGGTACTGGCGGCGGCCGCGCTGGCGACGCTCGGCATCCTCCGTGGACCGACACACTCCGATCGGGTCGTGGCGCTCGACATCTTCCTGGCTGCCGCCGTGGCGCTGTGCATCGCCGCGTCGCTGCACACGGGCCGCACCGTGTTCCTCGACGTGGGCATCGGCCTCGCGCTCGTGGGCTTCGTCGCGACCATCGGCTGGGCGCGCCTGATCGACCGGACGCCGCGCGATCGCGCACAGGAGCCGCGGTGAGCCACCTGCTGGCCTCGGCGCTGCTGCTCGCGGGCGGGGGCCTCCTGCTCCTCGCGGCCTGGGGCGTGATCCGCCTGCCCGACGCACTGTCGCGCCAGCATGCCGCCACCAAGGCCGGCACGCTCGCGGTGGCGCTGGTCTGCCTCGGCGCCATGCTGCAGGCGGGCGCGAGCGGATGGACGCTGCGACTCCTGGTGATCCTCCTGTTCCTGCTCGTGACCCTGCCGGTCGCATCGCACCTGCTGGCGCGCGCCGCAGTGCGCGAGGCGGATGCGGATACGAGGCGGGACATCGCGGACGCCCGCCTGATCGGCGACGACTGATCGGCGCCCCGCCGCGCCGGCTGCCGCGTCAGCGTTCGTCGGGGGGCCGGACGTCGCGGCTGGCGGCCCGGCCGCCGTGGCCCCTGTTCATGCTGTTGACCAGGCCGTTCGCCTGCTCGCGCACCTTCGAAAGCCACCGCCGGGCCCAGGCGAACTCGAGACCCAGGATCGCGAGGCCCGCGGGAATCACGACGATGGCGGGTCCGGGCAGCACCGTCATCGCGATCCCGATCAGCAGCACGGTGCCGCCGATCAGCGTGACGACGATGCGCCGCGCGATGCGGTAGGTGATGGATTCTTCGAGCCAGCGGCGGAAGCTGCCCACGGTGCCGGATCCTGCGTCGGACGGACCTATTGTCGCCGACAATTCGCGCGAGGCGTAACCGTCAGTTCGACGGCGGCCTTGGCCAGAGCGGCGGGCCCGGCGACCGATCATCCTCATCCCACCCCGTGACTGCCTCGGGATCCGAGGACTCGATGGCATCGATGGCTTCGCCGGCCGCCCCCGCGGCTGGCCGACGTTGCCGGGCGCCGGCTTTCGCGACCGGCAGGTCGAATCGAAACGGGGGCGCGCCACCGTGCTGCATCGTCTCACCGGCCCGGGCCAGCAAGCCGACCCAGCCCCGCGAGTCCAGGCCACGGCCGGTCGCAGCCGAGTCCGCGGCCGCCAGCAGACCGCGGAATGCGACGTGCAGCTGTTCGAGGACGGCCCGCGCCGGGCCCTGCGTCTCGGCGGGGGCGAGTTGCAGGAGGCTGCGCCCGAGGGCCGCCTGAGCGGCACTCTCGAGCACCGCGCGCAGCGCTATGACCTGCGCCGGCGGCACCTTCGCCAGCGCTTCTGCCGCGGCGGCGGCCATTCCTCCGACCGCGCTTGCAGCGTCCCGCATCGCCGGTGGTGGGGATGCGGCTGGACCGGGCCGCAGTTCGGCGGTCCACTCCCCGAGGGCCTGCCTGAACTCCGCCACCATCAGCGCCATCGCCGCGGCAGGCGTGCGCGGCGCGGGCCAGACAGCGCCGGGCGCCACGGCGGAACGCAGGGCGAGCGCCGCCAGATCGGTCGAGAGCCTCATGACGGTGGGGTCGGAGCGCGCAGCACTTGGCAGCGATGCGAGCGCGCGCTGTACGCCCTCGCTCACGGCCGCCTCGGCCACTCGCTGCGAAGCTCGCACGCCGAGCACGGAATCCTCGGCCACCGCCCGGAACACCTGCGCGAGCTGCACCAGCGCCTCCCGCGGGCCCTGCGGCGGGCGTGCCGATGCGGCCGCCGCAGGCAGCATGCCGATGCGCTCCGACAGGGCGGCGGAGATCTCGCGCACCATCGCCCCCGGCAACTGGGCGGCAGCGGGCGCGGCTGGCGGCCGCGGTGCCAGCGCCTCGGCGGCCGCTCGCACGCGTGCGATGACCTGCTCCACCGCCCCCATCGCCGTCGGTGGAAGCCGCGCCGAGCCGGCCAGCAGCGCCCTCGCGCGGGTCAGACCGGTCTCGACGGCCTGTCGGACCGCCTCCGGCTGCGCGTCGCCTGCGCCTCCCATGCCCCGGGCGGCTGCGCGCAGGTAGCGAAGCAGCACGGCCACCGCCGCGTCGCCATCCAGCGGCTGGGGCCGCGCCGGCGGAAGCGGCGCGGAGGGCCCGAGGCGAGCCTGCAGCTCCGTGCGAACCTCCTCGACCAGCACGCGCAGCGCCCCGGCTGCATCGGGCGACGCCAGCGCCGCGCCGATGCGCGCGGGGAGCGGCGACGCGGCAGCCGGCTCCGTGGCCACCCCGCGCGCGGGACGGACCTCGGTCAGCACGGGCAGTGCGGGATCGATCCGGGTGATTTTCATCTCACCCCGGTTGAACGGCGGACGCGGGCCGATCTTTAGCCGGCTGGCGGCACCCCGCGTGCGGGTCGCTTAAGGAGGACGTAACGTGCCCGGCCTACCTTGCACGCGAGGCCGGGCTCTGACCGGCGGCGGGCAGGAGGCACTCGAATGCAGACCACGACCAGCGGCGGGAGGATGCTCTGGGACCTCCCGACCCGGATCTTCCACTGGGCGCTTGCCGTTTCCTTCGCCGGGGCCTATGTGCTTTCGGAGGCGGATGAAGCGCGAGGCTTCCACGTCATGTTCGGCTACACGGTGCTCGGCCTGGTCGCGTTCCGGCTGGTGTGGGGATTCATCGGCTCGCGCGCGTCGCGCTTCGCGAGCTTCGCCTACAGCCCGCTAGCGGCGCTTGGCTACCTCCGCGACCTGGCGCGCGGTCGGGCACGGGACTACGCGGGCCACAACCCCGCGGGCAGCTGGGCGATCTACGGGATCATCGTCCTGGCCATGGCGACGGGCATCACGGGCTGGCTCAACCTGCACGGCGTCGGTGGCGAGGAGGCCTTCGAGGAGGTCCACGAGGCGTTCGCGAACGCCTGGCTCGCGCTGGTGGTCCTGCACGTGGCAGGCGTGGTGGTCTCGAGCCTCGCGCACCGGCGCAACCTCGCGGCGTCCATGGTCACCGGGCGCGTGCCCGAAGCGGTCGTCGAACGCGCCGCGGGCGCAGCGCGCGGGCCGGGTCCGGAAGTCACGACACGCTCGCGCTGGGCGCTCGGCTCGGCGCTCGCGGTGGCCGTCATCGGCTTCTGGACCTGGGCCGCGACGACGGCAGGAAGCCCGCTGCTCGCCGGCGTGGCCGGGGAGCACGGACAGGCCTCCACACCTTACGCGGATCATGAGGATCACGAGGACGACTAAAGGTGCACGGGCCGCCGTCGGACCGGCCGGCGAGCGTCCAGCGCACGAAGCCGATCGGTAGTGGTCCGGCCAACCTGCCCGCAAGCCGCGCGGCCGCGCAACCCCGCGCACTCACTCCTCGAGCAGGAAGCCCTCGACGAGGCGCGCGACCTCCGCCGGCCGCTCATGGTGCAGCATGTGGCTCACGCCGGGCATGACCTCGACACGCAGGCCCGGGATCCATTGGCGGAACGCCTCCGGCCGGCCGTCCTCGCCGAGGCGCGGCAGGAATTCTGACTGCTCGGCCAGCACGAGCATCGCCGGCGCGGTGATGCGGCTCCAGCAGGCCCCGGCCTCCTCGCGGCGATACAGGTAGGGGTTCAGCATCTTGTGCGCGGGGTCGGCAACGAGTCGAACCCCGCCGCCCGGCGCGGGGCGCGCCCAGGCCCGCGCGACGAACATCGCCATCTCCGGAGCGAGGCGGGGATTGCCGCGCTGCAGCCGGTGCGCCAGCTCCTGGAAATCCTGGTACTCGCCGAAAGAGGGCGACTCGCGCAGCTGCTGCAGCCAGTCGCGGTAGCGGCCCGGCGCGTCCTCCGGCCGCGAGCGCGGAAGGCCGAAGCCTTCGAGGCTCACGACGCGGCGCACCCGCTCGGGGCGGATCCCGGAATAGATCAGCGCGATGTTTCCGCCCATGCTGTGACCGACGAGCCGCGCCGGCGCGCCGGCGCACAGGTGCTCGAGCAGAAAGTCGAGGTCGGCGAAGTATTCGGGAAACCAGTAGCCGTGTGCGCTCCACCCGCTGCCGCCGAAACCGCGCCAGTCGAAGGCCGCGAACGGCAGGTCGGAGGCGAAGGCGTCCACCAGGAACTGGAAGGTGTCCGCCGTGTCGAGCCAGCCGTGCAGCAGCACCACAGGGTCGGCCGAGGGCGGGCCGAAGCGCAGAATGCGATGCTCGATGCCGCGCACGCTGATGCGCTCCTCGCGCGCGACGCGGCGCGGGCGGTAGATGGTCTGCACCGTCATGGCGCACAGCGAATCAAGGGCATGCGCCGAGTATACGTGTCAGTCCGATTGACACGCAGGCACGCGAAGGCGCCCGATGCGTCCATCGCCTGCGGAGGCTCCGCAGATGGTCCGGACGCTCTACAACGCCGCGCGTGCCGTCGCGGTCATGGATCGGCACCACCTCGACGGTCTCGTCGCGGCGCAGGAAGTGAACGTCTACTACGCCTCGGGCTACTGGGGCGTGCTCATGGGTTCGGGGCGCAGCCACTCCTACTTCGCCGTTCTTCCGCGCGGCGGCCGCGAGCCCCCCGGGCTCGTGATGGGCAGCTTCGAGTGGCGCCGCCTGGTCACCGAGGGCGGGACCTGGATCCCGAACCTCGTCGGCTACACCGCGCCGGTGGACGCCGACCACGCGACGCAGGGTCCCGAGGGCCCCGAGGTCGGCGCGCCGCGAATGCCGCGCGCCCACCCTTACCAGGGCTGGCCGGTCCGCGAGGGCGCGAAGCTCACTCCCGGCGAGCGGGCGTGGATAGAGGTGCAGGACCGGCTGCGCGGCCAGGAGGCCGCTTCGGCGGTATGGGCGCTGGCACGCGCAGTCCGCGAGGCGGGGCTGGAGCACCGCGTGATCGGCGTGGACGACCCGCGGATCGCATCCTGGCTCACGGCCGCCGGTGTTCGCGCGAAGTTCGTGCCGGCCGAGCACGTGTTCCGCGAGATCCGCCGGGTCAAGACGCCGGCGGAGATCGAGCTGCTCGCGACCGCGGCGCGCATCAACGAGGAGGCCTGCCTGGAGGCGAGCCGCGCGCTGCGCGACGACATCTCCTGGGACGAGATCGAGAACGCCTACATGGCGGCGATGGCCCGGCGGGGCGGCCGCGGCGTGTACCTCGTCGGCGGCTCGGGCGGGCTGCCAGCGCCCACGCCGCGCCGCGGCGAGCCGGTGATGGTGGATGCCTTCGGCCACTACCAGCGCTACCATGGCGATTTCGGGCGCAGCATGGTGCTGGGCGAGCCCGACGAGGAACTCGTCGCGCGCAGCCGCGCGATGCAGGCCGGCTGGAGCGAGGTGCTGGAATCCGTCCGGCCGGGCCTTCGCTACCGCGAGCTTGCACTGCGCACCGTGAACGCGATCCAGCGCGCGGGCTTCCCGGAATTCTGCCTCGCGGTGCCGCACAGCCTGGGGCTCGAGCACACCGACGACCCGGCGGTGATGACCCGCGACGGACTGGACTACGGCGACCCCGTGCTCGAGGAGAACATGGTCATCAACGTGGACCTGCCGTTCATCGAGATCGGCTGGGGCTCCATGCACCTCGAGGACACGCTGCTCGTCACCGCCGACGGCTGCCGGCCGCTGACGTCCATGCAGATGGACGTGCTGGTGCGCTGACCCGCTACCGAAACCCGGACTGTGCCGCGCGCGGGCGGGATCCGGAAGTGGTGCCTGCGCCGCGACCGGGATCCGGCGGCTGAGCCCGCGCTGCGGCCGGGATCCGGCCGGGGGGCGCCGCGCTCTGCGCGGCATCCCCCACGGCCACCTCGGCCGCAGCGCGAAGCGTTGCGGTAGCATCGGCGGTGCCGAATCAGGCGCTGCCTCAAGCGCGCGCCGGCGAGGTGGCCAGTGGCCCCCCGCAGCGAGCGAGTTTTCTTCCCGAGCGAGCGAAGTGGGGGCCCGGCCGGATCCCGCCGGCGCGCTAGGCACAATCCGGATCCCGGTCGCGGCGCAGGCTCAGCCTCAGTTGGTCGCCGGCTCCGACGACTTGGCGGGCGCAACGTGCTGCACGAGCAGCTTGTCGATGCGCCTGCCGTCCATGTCCACCACCTCGAAGCGCAGATCCTTCCAGACGAAGGACTCCGCCGTGGCAGGCAGCCGCCCGAGCTGCGCCAGCACGAAGCCGGCGACCGTCGTGTAGTCGTCGCCAGAGGCCATGTCGTCCCGCTCGAGCAGGCGCTCCGCCTCGTCGATGGGCAGCCGCCCGTCGAGCAACCACGACTGGTCGTCGCGCCGCACCGCCTCCGGCGCTTCGAGCCCGCCCGACTCCGGCAGCTCGCCGGCGATCGCCTTCAGCACGTCGGCCGGGGTCACGACGCCCTCGATCGAGCCATGCTCGTCCACGACGATGGCGATCTGCAGCGCGGCCTCGCGGAAGAGCTCGAGCAGGCGCAGCACGGTCGTCGTCTCCTGCACGACCAGCGGCGCCGCGACGCGCTGCGAGAGTTCCACACCGGCGTCCGCGTGCAGCCAGTCGATGACATCGGTCGCGCGCGCCACGCCGACCAGTTCGTCGAGCTCACCCCGGCAGACCAGGTAGCGCGAATGGCCGCTCGCCTGGACCAGGCGCCCCAGCGCCTCGCGGGAGTCGTCGAGGTCAAGCCACACGACGTCGCCGCGCGGAACCATCACGCTGCGCACGGTGCGGTCGGCGAGGCGGAGCACGCCCTCGATCATGCGGTGCTCCTGCTGGTGGAACACGCCGGTGCGGGTGCCCTCCGCGATCATCGCGCGGATCTCGTCCTCGGTGATCGCGGCCCGCTCCGTGCGATTGAGGCGCAACAGCCCGAGCAGCACCTCCGTCGAGCGCTGCAGCAGCCACACCAGCGGCGCGCTGGCCCAGGCCACGCCCTCGAGCACCGGGGCCAGCAGCGTCGCCGTGCCCTCGGGGTGCGTCATCGCCCAGCGTTTCGGCACCAGCTCGCCGAGAACGACGGAGAGGTAGGTCACCCCGATCACCACCATGACGTAGGCGCCCGTCTCGGCCCAGGGCGCGATGAGCGTCCACTGCGCCAGCCAGCCGCCCAGCGGTTCGGCGAAGGTGACGCCGCTGTACACGCCGGCCAGTACGCCGATCAGAGTGATGCCGATCTGCACCGACGACAGGAAGCGGGTCGGGTCGTCGACCAGCCTGAGCGCCGCGCGCGCGCCGCGGCTGCCCTCCTCGGCGAGCTGCTCGAGGCGCGTCCGGCGCGAGGAAACGACCGCGAGCTCGGCCATGGCGAACAGGCCGTTGATCGCGATCAGCAGGAGCAGGATGAGTACGTGGACGAGCATGATTGCGGGCCGCGGGCGCCCGCAATGATTCTAGCAGAGCGCCCTCAGCGCCCGTCCCCGGCGGCCGCCGGAGCCTCGTACCAGCCCCGGGTCGCATTGACGACCCGCACCACCAGCAGCATGATCGGCACCTCGATCAGGACGCCCACCACCGTGGCGAGCGCCGCGCCGGAATTGATGCCGAACAGGCTGATGGCCGCCGCGACGGCCAGCTCGAAGAAGTTTGACGCACCGATCAGCGCCGAGGGGCCGGCGACGCAGTGCGCCACGCGGAGCTTGCGGTCGAGGAGATAGGCCAGCGAGGACGTGAACAGCACCTGGATCAGGATCGGGACCGCCAGCAGCGCGATGACGAGCGGCTGCGCGAGGATCGCCTCGCCCTGGAAGGCGAACAGCAGCACGAGCGTCAGCAGCAGGGCGATGATGGACATCGGGCCGATCCGCGAAACCGCGCGCTGGTAGGCGGCCTCGCCGCGGCGCAGCAGCCAGCCGCGCCAGGCCTGCGCGATCGCGAGCGGGATCACGATGTACATCACCACCGAGATCAGCAGCGTGTCCCAGGGCACGTGGATGGCCGACACGCCGAGGAGCAGCGCCACCAGCGGCGCGAAGGCGAACACCATGATCACGTCGTTCAGCGCGACCTGGGATAGCGTGTAGTTGGCGTCGCCGCGGCAGAGGTTGCTCCACACGAACACCATGGCCGTGCACGGCGCGGCGGCGAGCAGGATGAGCCCGGCGACGTAGCTGTCCAGCTGGTCCGCGGGGAGCCAGTCCGCGAACAGCCCCCGGATGAAGATCCAGGCGAGCAGCGCCATGGAAAAGGGCTTCACGGCCCAGTTCACGAACAGCGTCACGCCGATGCCGCGCGCGTGCTGGCGGACCTCGTGCAGGCGCGCGAAGTCCACCTTCATGAGCATCGGGATGATCATCACCCAGACGAGCACCCCGACCGGGATGTTCACCCGCGCGACCTCGAGCGACGCGACGGTCTCCACGAGGCCCGGGACGAAGCGCCCCACGGCGATGCCGGCGACGATGCACGCCGCGACCCACAGCGTCAGGTAGCGCTCGAAGAAGCCGAGCTCGGCACCCTGGGCCTGCTTCGCCACCGTCTCGCACTGCACGCTCATGCGGCTCGCCCCTTCAGGCCTCGCCGGCGGGCAGGCTGCGGCCGATGTCATCCAGCGCGGACTGGAGCTTGATCCGGTCGAGCGAGGCGACCGGCAGGCTGGTGAAGGCCTTGATGCGGTGCTCCAGCGCATTGAAGGCAGCACGGAAGGCGATGGCCTTCTCGACGTCGCTGTCCTCCACCGCCGCGGGGTCCGGAACACCCCAGTGCGCGGTCATCGGCTGCCCCGGCCAGATCGGGCAGACCTCGCCGGCGGCGTTGTCGCAGACGGTGAACACGAAGTCGAGCGGCGGCGCGCCCGGCGCCGCGAACTCGTCCCAGCTCTTGCTGCGCGCGCCGGTCGTGTCCATGCCCATGCGGCGCAGGAGGTCCAGCGCGAACGGATTGACGCGGCCGGTCGGGAAGCTGCCGGCGCTGAATGCCCGGAACTTGCCGCGCCCCCAGTGGTTGAGCAGCGTCTCGGCGAGGATGCTGCGCGCCGAGTTGCCGGTGCACAGGAACAAAACGTTGTAGGGACGCGAAGCGGCCGATTCGGTGGTCATGTCTGAACTCCGTCCAGGATCAGGATCGCGCGCGGCGACGGGCGGGAGCCGAAGGCGGGGAACAGGGCGCGTGCCGCGCCGGGGCGCAGTCGGCGCCCTGGCAGCAGTTCTCGGTGAGGAAGCCCAGCAGCCGGTCCATCGCGTCGAACCGCGCCGAGTAGTAGACGAACCGCCCCTCCTGCCGGGAGCGCACGAGGCCCGCCTCGGACAGCGAGCGCAGGTGGAACGAGAGCGCCGGCGGCGACACGCCGAGCGCGGCCGCGATCTCGCCGGCCGGCAGGCCCTCGTCGCCGGCCTGGACGAGGCGGCGGAATGCATCGAGCCGGGAGGGCTGGGCGAGGGCGGCAAGCGCGCGGACGGCGGCGTCGCGGTTCATGGTTCAATATTTAATTAAACGTTGAACTGCAATGCAAGCTTTCGTGCCTGGCGCGCGACCGGATTTATGACTTGTGCCTGCGCCGCGATCGGGACGGGAATCGGGATCAGCACAGTGCCTCCCGCGCGGGCGGGATCCGGCCGGGCCCCCGCGTCGCTCGCGCGGAACAACGCGCTCGCTCTGGGGGGCCTCCGGCCACCTCGCCCGCGCGCGCGTGATGTGACGCCTGATTTGGCGCTGCCCGATTCGG
>JALORP010000025.1 GCA_025458865.1 Steroidobacteraceae bacterium
TCGCGAACCTCGGCTACCTGCCCAGCTTCGTCCTCGAGTCGTCCCGCAATCTCGACTGGAACGAGCCGGTGACCGTGTCAATCGAGGCCGAGGGCTGCGTCGTGGAGGGCGGCGCGAAGCCGCGCGCCTCGATCGGCCACCTCGAGGGATGGGGGCGCGGGCGCCACAGCGGCGCGAGCGCCGTGTACTACCAGGTCAGCCGCGGCAACGGCCACCGCGCGTCGCTGTCGTGGCTGGTGCGCGGCGACGGGACGCTCACGGTGCGCGCTGGCTCGCCCCGCTGCGGATGGCTCACTCGGGAACTGAAGCTCGGATCATGACGCCTGGAGGCGTCGAACGAGACCGGTGGACGGGCCGCCGCCGGGCCAGCCCGGCGGCCGCGGCCGGCGGACGCGGGTCAGCAGCGCCCGAAGCCCTCGCGCATGAAGCGCGCCGCCACCTCGGCGAGCAGCGCTGCACCGCGGGTGCTGCACCGCGGGTCATCACGCGCTCGTCGAGCACCATGTGGTTCGAGTGCAATCCGCAACAGGCCGACGGTTCGCCCTCGCCCGCGGCGGCGCCTAGGAAGAACATCGCGCCAGGCACCTTCTCCAGCACGTAGGCGAAGTCCTCGGCGCCCATGATGGGGGATTCCATCGTGCGCCAGGCGGCGGCGCCGAACAGCGACTCAGCGACCTGCCGGCCGAGCCCCACCGCCCTGGCGTCGCAGAGCGTCACCGGATAGCCGCGCTCGAAGGCGACCTCGGCCCGCGCACCGTGCGCGGCCGCAATCCCCTCGGCGAGCCGGCGGATCCCCACCTGCACGCGCTCGCGGCTTGCCGGCGAGAGCGTCCGCATGGTCCCGAGCAGCCGGGCGGTCTCGGGAATCACGTTATGCGTCGTGCCCGCCTCGATCTTCCCGATCGTAACGACCGCCGGGTCGAAGACGGACACTTGCCGCGTTACGAAGGCCTGCAGCGCAGTGACGATCTCGCAGGCGATCGGCACCGGGTCGAGCGAGTCGTGCGGCATGGAGGCGTGGCCGCCCCGGCCGACGACGGCGATCCGGATCACGTCCGCCGAGGCGAGCAGCGGGCCGATGCGGCCCGCGAACACGCCGCGCTCGAGGTTCGGCATCACGTGCAGGGCGAAGGCGGCGTCGGGAAGCGGGTCGAGCAGGCCGTCGTCCAGCATGTAGCGCGCGCCGTGCCAGCTCTCCTCGCCCGGCTGGAACATGAACATGACCGAGCCCTCGAGCGACTCACGCCGCGCCGACAGCAGGCGCGCCGCCCCGACCAGCATGGCGGTGTGGGCGTCGTGCCCGCAGGCGTGCATGGCGCCCTGCACGGTGGATGCGTACTCGAGTCCCGTGTCCTCGTGCATCGGGAGTGCGTCCGTGTCGCCGCGCAGCAGCACGCTCCGACCCGGTCGCGCGCCCGCGAGCACCGCGACGAAGCCGCTGGTGGATGTGCCCTCGCGGAACTCGAGTGGCAGGCCGGCGAGCGCCGCGCGCACCTTGGCCGCGGTCTTCGGGTTCTGCAACCCCAGCTCCGGCTCGGCGTGGATCGCGCGCCGCAGCGCGATCAGGTCCGGAAGGAGGGCCTGCGACTGCGCCAAGATATCCTCACTTGCAGTGTTCATGCTGGTACACGGCACTCCGTCCCAACGAGGCGATCACTCCAGAACGAATACATGGCGGTCACGCTGCTTCGGGTCCGAGATCAGCGTGGAGAGACCTCGATCAAAGGTGGCCAGCTTGCCCTTCTTGAACTGGGCCAGCGCCAGCAGGTAGGCATCGCCGACCTGGCGATGGCCTACCAGCGCCAAGCTGCCCAGCACTTTTGCCTCCGTCGGCTGCAGATCATCGGGCCAGAAGTGATGCCCGGTCAGGCGCGTGATGCGCGCCAGCGCTGCAAGGGCGTCGCGAGGGCTCACCGCATCCGGGATGATCTTCGGATTGGAAGAAATCCTCATGAAGCCCACCTGAGTCATCGCGCAGGTGGCCCAACCGCGCCGCCCAGCGCCGGCAAACCACTGATGCGCCGAGGCGTGATGGATGTGCTGCGGCCATGCCAGCGCGATGAGTACATTCGTGTCGAGAAGGTGGACGGTCACTCCTCGTCCTCGGCGCGCCGGACGTCCTCCGGTGTCAGAGGCGGCGCGCCCTCCGAAACCTTGAAGACCGGGAAGCCGCTACGCTCGGTCACAGTGGCCTGCGAAGCAAGGCCCCGGCGAACGAGGTCCGAAATGACCTCTCCAAGGCTCTTCGATCGCGCAGCGGCAATCTGCCGTACAGCGCTCATGACCTCGGCATCGATGTCGACGGTGGTTCGCATCAGGGGCCTCCATCCAGCGGCCCGCATCATAGCATCATCGCATCACGGCATCAAACGTCCGGCAACACCTAGATCGGCTTCGCGCCCGAGCCGCGCCCGCCGCGCAGCTCGTATTCCTGCGTGCCGCGGTGGTAGATGTGGTCGGTGTCGAGCGCCGCGGTCTTGGCGTACTGGAAGGCCGGCGCGAGCGACTCGTAGATCGGCTCGAAGCCGCGCTGCTCGGTGAGGTGAAAGAGCTCGCGGAAGGACTCGATGACGAAATAGGTCGCCTGCAGGTCGGAGATCGTGTAGTCCGTACGCATCACGCGATCCACGTTGAGGTGGATACGGTTCGGCGAAGCGCCCTCGATGGCGAACACGGTCTCGGTGGGCCCCGAAAGGATCCCGGCGCCGTAGATGCGCAGCCCGTCATCCTCGAGGATCAGACCGAACTCGACGGTGTACCAGTACAGCGCGGACAGCGCCTTGAGGCGGTTGTACTTGAGCGCCTTCCAGCCCGCGCGGCCATAGGCCTCCATGTAGTCGGCGAACACGGGGTCCGTGAGCAGCGGCACGTGGCCGAAGACATCGTGGAAGACGTCCGGCTCCTGGATGTAGTCGAAGGTCTCGCGCGTGCGGATGAAGTTGCCCGCTGGGAAGCGGCGATTGGCGAGGTGGTAGTAAAAGACGTGGTCCGGGATCAGCATCGGCACGGGAACGACCGTCCAGCCGGTGAGACCCTTCAGTTCCTCGCTGATTTCGCCGAAATCCGGCACGCCGCCGCGATGCAGGTCGAGTCGGTCGAGGCCGTGCATGAACTCACGGCAGGCGTGCCCCGGCATGAGCTTCATCTGCCGCTCGTAGAGGTCGTCCCAGATGCGGTGCTCCTCGGCGGAGTAACTGCGCTGGGCGGGCTCGAGCCAGTCGTCGCCGACGCCGGCGGGCTTCTTCAGGGGCGCCACGTACACCGAGGGCGGCAGCGGCGGGATGCGGGTGTAGTCGAATAAGGTGCTCATGTCCGTCATGATATGCCGTGCGATCCACACGCGGGAGAGACGCAAATGGGAGTCGCACCCTCAGTGGCGCCACGGTTCGTCTGAAGGCGGTCGGCCAGGGAGCCACGCATTCCGTACAATGGAGTGTATGCAACGATTCTGCATCACTCTGTCGTGCGTGCTGCTCATGACGACCGCCTTCGCCAGTGACCGAAGAACGGCGGACACTGTCCGCTTGGCGACCTTCAACGTCTCGCTGCACGGCTCGCGCGCCGGCGAGGTCGTCGCGCGGCTGGCGGATCCTGCGTGGGAGAAGGCGCGCCTGGCCGCCGCCACGATCCAGGAAGTGCGGCCGGATGTGCTGCTGCTCAACGAGGTCGACTGGGACGCCGAGGGCGAGAGTGTTCGCCGCTTCGCGAAGAACTTCCTCGCGGTCGGCCAGGACGGGCGCGCGCCGCTCGACTATCCCTACGTCTACGTGCCGGCGGTCAATACAGGCGTGCACTCCGGGCATGATCTCGACCGCGATGGCGTCGTGACGAGCCAACCCGGCTCGCGCGCCTATGGCGGCGACGCCTTCGGCTACGGCGAGTACCCGGGGCAGTACGGGCTCGCGGTGCTGTCGCGCTACCCCATCGATGTCGAGCGCATCCGCACGTTCCGGCTGCTGCGCTGGAAGGACCAGCCCGGCGCCTGGCTGCCGGAGAACTGGTACACGGATGCCGCGCTCGAGGTGCTGCGGCTGTCGTCGAAGACTCACGCCGACGTGCCGATCCGCATCGGCGACCGCACGGTGCACCTGCTCGCAAGCCACCCCACCCCACCCGCGTTCGACGGCCCCGAGAACCGCAACGGACGGCGCAACCACGACGAGATCCGCTTCTGGGAGCTGTACGTCGGCGACGGCGCGCACGACTGGATCGTGGACGACACCGGGCGGCGCGGCGGGCTTGGCGCCGCGCCCTTCGTGATCGCCGGCGACCTGAACGCCGACCCGAACGACGGCGCCTCGAGCGGCGGCGCAATCAACCGGCTGCTGGCACACCCGCGCGTGCAGGGTAGCCCCGCGCCCAGGAGCGCCGGGGGTGCGGAACAGGGGCGGCTGCAGGGTGGCGTCAACCTCGAGCACCGCGGCGACCCGGCGGAGGACACCGCCGACTTCGGCGACGACGGCGCGGGCAACCTGCGCGTGGACTACGTGCTGCCCTCACGGGAGTTGCCCATCGTCGCGAGCGGCGTGTTCTGGCCGCTCATGTCCGACCCGCTGTTCAGGCTGGTCGGCACGCACCCATTCCCGGTCTCGGACCATCGGCTGGTGTGGGTGGATGTGCGCATCGACGCCGGCCCGGAGGAAGCCCCATGAAGGTCAGGGTCTACGGCATCAGGAACTGCGACACCATGAAGAAGGCTTTCGCGTGGCTCGAGCAGCACGGCGTGGACTACGAGTTCCACGACTACAAGCGCGAGGGCGCATCCGTGGATCGGCTCGCCGCCTGGTCGAAGGCCGTCGGCTGGGAGAAGCTCGCCAACACGCGCGGGCCCACGTGGCGGAAGATTCCCGAAGCCGACAAGGCCGGCCTCGACGAGCGCCGTGCGCTGGCGCTGCTCGCTGCGAACCCGAGCGCCATCCGCCGGCCGATCGTCGAGGTGGGCCAGCAGGTTCTGGTGGGATTCGATGCGGTGGGGTTCGCGCGCGTGCTGCAGCGCCGCGGCTAGCTTCCGGCCGCGGTTCCGCCGCAGCCGCCGCTCAGTACGCCTTGACCTGTCCCATCACCCAGTCCGTACGGTCGATGAGCGCCTTCACGCGATCGGGCCCGATGTTGAGGGTGTCGAAGTCCGGATTCGCCCGCAGGGCCGCGCGGGCTATCTCCGTGCCCTGTCCGACCACGAGATCAGCGACGTGGTGGGCGATATGCACCACCTTCGCCTCGTCAGCGAAGCTGCCGGCGCCCTCCGGTTCGCGCCAGTGCAGCATGCAGGCGACCACCGCCTCCGGCAGCTGCCAGCGCTGCGCGAGCAGGGAGCCGAGCTGGCCGCGGAACTGATGCACCAGCGCATCGTAGTCGTCGTCCGTCAGTCCGACGCCGAGCTTGCCGGCGAGGTCCGCCGCCACGAGCAGCGCGACCAGCTGCCCTGCGTCGTGCATCAAGCCGCAGGCGTAGGCCAGCGGCGAGCGGCGTCGCGCCATCGCCGCGATCTCGCGCGACCAGATGGCGCAGGCCACCGAGTGCTGCCAGGCGCGCGTGACACGCGGGCGCGACCCGGCCCCATCGAGGAGCGCCTGGCCGGCCGCGGCGGTGAACACGATGTCACTCACCTCGGCCACGCCGAGCCAGTGGATGGCCCGTGCGAGCGAAGGCAGGTGCGAGTCCGGCGGCCACGTCCCCGCGCGCGCGACCCGCATCACGCGCGCCGCGAGCCGCCGGTCCGAGGCGACGAGCCTCGCCAGTGCCCTGGGGTCGCGCCCGGGCTTCAAGGCGATCTCGACGGCCCGCGCGACCTGTTCCGGCAGGGCCGGCAAGTCCAGGCGGTCGTGCCCGATCAGGGCGTCGAGCTCGCGACGCACCGCGGCCAGCCCGTCCGAGCGCATCGTTGGCTTGGTGATTATGTTCACTGGCTTTCGCTCCCGCAGGGAGTGCCAGCGATTTAGCCCCTTCCGCGCCCCGCGGTCCTTGCTCGCGGTCGCATTTTGTCAAAGGGGATGTCCCCGTCCGAACCTACACGCGCCGCAGGCGCTCGGCGGCGAGTTCGAGCGTCTCGTCGGACTTGGCGAAGCAGAACCGCAGCACGCGCGCGGCAGGCGGCTGCCCGCAGAAGTGCGAGACGGGAATCGCTGCGACGCCGTGGCGCTCGAGCAGCGTGCCGCAAAACGAGATGTCGTCCTCGTCGCTCACCGCCGAGTAGTCGAGCAGCTGGAAATAGGTTCCAGAGCTCGGGGCCCACACGAACCGCGAGCCGGCGAGCAGCCCGAGGAAGCGGTCGCGTCGTGCCTGGTAGAACGCAGCGAGCCGCTCGCCCCAGTCCGGATCCTCGGCCAAGTAGTCGGCCAGCGCCCACTGCACCGGGCTCGACACCGAGAAGGTGACGAACTGGTGCACGCGGCGCAGCGCTGCGGAGAGTTCGGCGGGCGCGACGCAGTAGCCGACCTTCCAGCCGGTGGCGTTGAACACCTTGCCGAAGGAGAACACCGCGAACGCACGAGTCCGCAGACGCGGCTCGGCGAGCACGGACACGTGCCGTTTCCCGTCGTACACGAGGTGCTCGTAGACCTCGTCCGAGAGCACGAGGGCCGGCGTTCCCTCGAGCAGAGCCGCGAGCCGGCGCCAGTCGTCGGCGCCGATCAGCGCGCCGCTGGGGTTGTGGGGTGTATTGACCACGACGAGTCGGGTGCGCGGCGTGATCGCGCGCCCCAGCGCGTCGAAGTCGATCGACAAGCCGGGCAACCGCAGCGGCACGCGCAGCGTTCGGCCCCCGGCAAGCTCCACGGCCGGCGCGTAGCAGTCGAAGGCCGGATCGAGCAGCACCACTTCGTCCCCGGGATGCACGACCGCGGTGATGGCTGCGAACACGGCCTCCGTGCCGCCCGCCGTGACCGTGATCTCGGCTGCGGGATCAACGCCCACGCCCTGCAGGCGCGCGATCTTTTCGGCAATCTGCTCGAGCAGCGCAGGCACGCCGGCCATCGGCGCGTACTGGTTGTGCCGCGCCCCGAGGTGGTGGGCAACGAGCTCGAGCAGGCGCGCCGGCGGCTCGAAGTCGGGGAAACCCTGGCCGAGGTTGACCGCGCCGAGCTCCGTCGCGCGGCGCGACATCGTGGTGAAGATCGTCGTGCCGACACTCGCCAGCTTCGCCGGAAAATGGGGACATCCCTCATTTCCATCGGAAACCGGCGGCGAAATGGGGACTGTCCCCATTTTCCTACAGCTCCAAGGTAGCCAGCGCCGCGCCGATGATGCCGGCGTCGTTGCCGAGCTGCGCGCGCACGATGCGCGCCGGTGACTCGAGCAGGTGGCCGAAGTGCGTCCAGTTCTCGCTGACGCCGCCGCCGAGGATGAAGAGGTCCGGCCACAGCAGCGCGTGATAGCGCGCGAGCACCTCGTTGACGCGGCCCGCCCACTCCTCCCAGCCGAGCGACTCTGCGGTGCGGACGCGGCCGGACGCGCGGTGCTCGGCTTCCATGCCGCGCACCTCCATGTGCCCGAACTCGGTGTTGGGCAGCAGGCGTCCCTCGTGGAAGATGGCGCTGCCGATGCCGGTGCCGAGCGTCAGCACCATGACGACGCCTTCCTCGCCGCGCCCGGCGCCGAAGCGCATCTCGGCGATGCCAGCCGCATCAGCGTCGTTCAGGAAGGCCGCAGGCCGTCCCGTCGCCTCGCGCACCAGCGCGGTGCCGTCGGTGCCGATCCAGCCGCGATCCACGTTCGCCGCCGTCCGGGCCACGCCGCGCTTGACCACCGCGGGAAACCCGAAGCCAATCGGTCCTTCCACCTGCGGATACGAGGCGACGATCTGCCGGATCACCTGGGCCACGGCCGCGGGCGTCGCCGGCATGGGCGTGGGGAAGCTGCAGGCGGCGCTCGCGAGCGTGCCGCGGACGACGTCCACGGGCGCCGCCTTGAGGCTCGAGCCGCCGGTGTCGATCCCGAGCCTGATCATGGCTCAGGGGCTGTTCCCGGCCAGCGCGGCCTGCACGTCGCGCTCGCGCTGCCGCTCCTGGCGCTGCATGTACAGGCCCGCCACCACGATGCCGATGGCCACGACCGTCACCATGATGGTCGCGAGCGCGTTGATGTCGGGGCTCACGCCGAGGCGGACCTTGGAGAAGATCACGAGCGGCAGCGTGCTGGAGCCCGGCCCGGACACGAAGCTCGCGATCACGAGGTCGTCCCACGAGAGCGTGAAGGCCAGCAGCCACCCGGCAAGGATGGCCGGGAAGATGATCGGCAACGTGATCAGGAAGAAAACCTTGGCAGGCCGCGCGCCGAGGTCCATGGCGGCCTCCTCGAGCGACTCGTCCACCGTGGAGAGCCGCGACTGGATCACCACCGTCACGTAGGCCATCGAGAAGGTCATGTGGGCGATGGTGATGGTGGTCACGCCGCGGCCCGCCGGCCAGCCGAACCACTGCTCCATCGCCACGAACAGCAGGAGCAGCGACAGGCCCGTGATCACCTCGGGCATGACGAGCGGCGCCGTCGTCATGCCCGTGAGCAGCGTGCGACCCTTGAAGCGGCGGAACCGCGCGAGCGCGAGCCCGGCGAGCGTCCCGAGGATCACCGCCCCCGTCGCGTTGATCGCCGCGATCTTGAACGAGAGCTTCGCGGCGTTCAGGACCTGCGGGTTCTGGAACAGCTCGACGTACCACTTCGTCGAGAAGCCCGCCCACACCGTCACGAGCCGCGACTCGTTGAACGAGTAGATGATCATGGACAGGATCGGCACGTACAGGAACGCGAAGCCGAAGGCCATCGCGGTGGTGACGAAAAAGGACCGCCGGCCGATCACCGGTGCACCCCCACCTGGCGCGCCTGGGCGTACTGGAACCACATGATCGGCACGACGAGCAGCAGCAGCATCGCGATGGCCACCGCGCTCGCCACCGGCCAGTCGCGGTTGTTGAAGAACTCCTCCCACAGCACGCGGCCGATCATCAGCGAGTCCGGCCCGCCCAGCAGCGCCGGGATGACGAACTCGCCGACCGCCGGGATGAACACCAGCAGCGAGCCGGCGATGATGCCGGGCATGGACAGGGGCAGCGTGATGGTCAGGAACGCCTTGGTCGGACGGCAGCCGAGGTCAGCCGCCGCCTCGAGCAGCGTGATGTCCATCTTCTCGAGGTTGGCGTACAGCGGCAGGACCATGAACGGCAGGTAGGAATAGACGATGCCGATGTAGACGGCGATGTCGGTCTGCAGCAGCGAGATCGGCTGGTCGATGATTCCGAGCGACAGCAGCAGCTGGTTGAACGGGCTGTTGCGGCCCAGCAGCCCGATCCACGCGTACACGCGAAGCAGGAACGAGGTCCAGAACGGCAGCATCACGAGCAGCAGCAGCAGGTTGCGCCAGGAGGCGCCCGTGCGCGCGATGCCGTAGGCGAGCGGATAGCCGATCAGCAGGCACAGCAGGGTCGATATCGCGGCGACCTTGATGGAGTTCAGGTAGGCGTTTCGGTAGAGCGGGTCCTCGAACAGGAAGGCGTAGTTCGCGAGGTTCATCCGTATGCCGATGACCTGCGAGTCCACCCACTGGATGACCGGCTCGTACGGCGGCATGCCGAGCCGCACGTCCGAGAGCGAGATCTTGAAGACGATGATGAAGGGGACGAGGAAGAACAGCAGCAGCCAGAGGTAGGGTATGCCGATCACGAGCGTCCGGCCGCCGATGCCCCAGTCCTTCATCCGGTCGCTGGCCCAGCGGTAAGGCCCAAAGGCCCGGATCCAGCCGCGCAGGCCGGCCAGGAACAGGGTCGAGGGCCCTCCCTGGGCGACCATTACTGGGTCACCACCACCGGGCTCGCCGCATCCCAGGACAGCCAGACCTCCTCGTCCCAGGTGATGCGCTCCGCGGAGACCGCCGCCTGGCGGCGGATGTTCGGCTGGGTGATCCGCACCGTGCGGCCGGTCGCCAGCCGGACAAGGTAGATGGACATGTCGCCGAGGTAGGCGATCTCGGCCACCACGCCCTGCACGCGATTGTCCTCGTCGCCTGCCGGCTGCTCACGCGAGATCGTGATCTTCTCGGGCCGCAGCGCGACCCAGACCGTGGCGTTCGGCGGGGCACTGACGCCGTGGCTGACGTAGAACGTGCCGCCGAGCTCGGCTGCGGATACCCGGACATAGTCCGGCTCGTCCTCGATGAGCGTGCCCTCGAAGAGATTGACCGAGCCAATGAAATCCGCGACGAAACGGGAGTTCGGGTATTCGTAGATGTCGCTGGGCGTGCCGACCTGGACGATCTCGCCGTGATCCATGACGCCGATGCGGGAGGCGAGCGTCATCGCCTCCTCCTGATCGTGGGTCACGACGACGAAGGTGACGCCGAGCTTCTCCTGCAGGTTCACCAGCTCGAACTGCGTGTGCTCGCGCAGCTTCTTGTCGAGCGCGCCGAGCGGCTCGTCCAGCAGCAGCAGCTTCGGCTGCTTGATGAGCGAGCGCGCGAGCGCAACGCGCTGGCGCTGGCCTCCAGAGAGCTGGTGCGGCCGCCGGCCGGCGAAAGGCGTGAGCTTGACGAGGTCGAGCATCGCCGCCACGCGCTCCCGGATCTCCGCCTTCGGCACGCCGTCCTGCTTCAGCCCGAACGCAACGTTCTGCTCCACCGTCATGTGCGGGAACAGCGCGTAGGACTGGAACATCATGTTGACCGGGCGCTCGTACGGCGGAATGCCGGTCATGTCCGTGCCGTCGATCCAGATGCGGCCTTCCGATGGCTGCTCGAAGCCTGCCAGCATGCGAAGCAGCGTGGTTTTGCCGCAGCCGGAAGCGCCGAGCAGGCAGAAGATCTCGCCGCGGTAGATCTTCAGCGAGACCTGATGGACCGCGACGAAGTCACCGAATTTCTTGGTGACTTTCTCGATGCGGACGTAGGGCTCCGCCGCGGGGTCCTTCCACGGCTCGAGGCGTGCTTCGGGACGTGGGCTGGCCATGCGGGGACCCCTGCGGCAGGCCCCGGGCCCCGGCGGCGTTCGGCGCCGGGGCCCGGGAGGTTGGCGGGTGGGTTACTGGCCGGTGCGGAAGCGTGTCCAGGCGCGGTTCGACAGGCGGCTGTAGTCCTGCGACTCGGCGAGGTGCGGGTAGAGCTTCGCCTTCACCTCGGCGGTCGGGTAGACGGACGGATCGGTGCGGACCGCCTCGTCCACCATCTCGAAGGACGCCGAGTTGCCGTTCGCGTAGGCCACGTAGTTGCTGATGGCCGCGATCACCGCGGGCTCCATCAGGTAGTTGATGAACTCGTGCGCGTTGTTCGGATGCGGCGCATCGGCCGGGATCGCAAGCATGTCGAACCACATGATCGCGCCCTCCTTCGGGATCGCGTAGGCGATCTCGACCGGCGTGGCCGCCTCGGCGCCGCGGGCCTGGGCCTGGAGGATATCGCCGCTCCAGCCGAGCGCCACGCAGATCTCCCCGTTGGCGAGGTCGTTGATGTACTGCGACGAGTGCAGGTAGCGGACGAAGGGCCTGATCTTCATCAGCAGCTCTTCCGCCGCCGCGAGGTCCTCGGGGGCCTCGCTGTTCGGGTCACGGCCGAGGTAGATCAGGGCGGAGTCGACCACCTCGCCCGGGGCGTCGAGCAGCGTCAGGCCGCAGGACTGCAGCTTCTTGGCGTTCTCGGGCTCGAAGATCATGGCCCAGCTGTCGATGGTGTCCGTCCCGAGGGCCGCCTTGACCTTCTCCGGGTTGTAGCCGATGCCGGTGGTGCCCCAGAGATAGGGCACGGCGTACTCGTTGCCCGGGTCGTGCTTGCCGACGCGCTCCATGATCTCCGGGTCCAGGTTTGCGAGGTTCGGAAGCTTCGACTTGTCGAGCTTCATGAACACGCCAGCCTTGATCTGTCGCTCGAGGAACGAGGCCGAGGGGACGACCACGTCGTAGCCGGTGCGGCCCGCGAGGAGCTTGGTCTCGAGCACCTCGTTCGAGTCGAACACGTCGTAGTTGACCTTGATGCCGGTC
The DNA here is from genome assembly GCA_025458865.1 of Steroidobacteraceae bacterium. Taxonomy (GTDB): domain Bacteria; phylum Pseudomonadota; class Gammaproteobacteria; order Steroidobacterales; family Steroidobacteraceae; genus SG8-30. The sequence goes on from JALORP010000025.1 coordinate 11,956, forward strand.
TTCGTCTGGAAATCGCCGACGGTCCCCTCGGCGATGTAGTCCGACCAGTTGTAGACGTTGAGAACCTTGTCCTCAGCCGCCGGCGCCGCAGCAGTCGGGGCTGCCTCCTCCTTCTTGCCGCAGGCGGACAGACCCGCCACGACGGCCACGGCCACAAGGCCCGACCTCAGGATCGCTCGCATGTGAAAACCTCCGCTGCCGGGCAATGCCCGGAATCCCCTGAATCCCGGCGCGGGGGAGCCGCGCCGTCACCTGAGGCCGGAATATACCACCGGCAGCGCCATTGTCAGCGGCGCGGTGGTCAGGACAGGCCGATGTCCCGGGCGGTCAGGTCGAGGCAGCGCCAGGCCTTCTCGAAGAGTTCGTCCACCTGGCCGCGGCTGAGCACCAGCGGGGGCGAGATGATCATGGTGTCCCGGACCGCCCGCATGACCAGCCCGTTCGCAAAGCAGTGGTCCCGGCAGATGAGCCCCACCTCGCCGCGGTTGCGGAAGAACGTGCGGGTGCCCTTGTGGGCCACGAGTTCCAGCGCGCCGATCATGCCGACGCCACGGGCCTCTCCCACCAGACGGTGCTCGCCCAGATCCCGCCAGCGCTGCTGCAGGTAGGGCCCGATGTCCTCGCGCACCCGGTCCACCAGTCCCTCGTCCCGCAGGATGGCGAGGTTGGCGAGCGCCACGGCGCAGGCCACCGGGTGACCGGAGTACGTATAGCCGTGGAAGAACTCCCCGCCCTTCTCGACCAGGACGTCGGCCACCCGGTCGGAGACCATCACCGCGCCCAGCGGCTGGTAGCCGGAGGTGATCGCCTTGGCCAGGGTCATCAGGTCCGGCTCGAAGCCGAAGTACTCGCAGCCGAACCAGCGTCCCGTCCGGCCGAAGCCGCAGACCACCTCGTCCGCGATCAGCAGGATGCCGTAGTGGCGGCAGATGCGCTGGATCTCGGGCCAGTAGGTCTCGGGCGGGATGATCACGCCACCGGCGCCCTGGATCGGCTCGCCGATGAAGGCGGCGACGCGGCCGGGGCCGATTTCCTCGATCTTTTCAGCGAGGCGGCGGGCGGCGCGCACGCCGTACTCGGCCGGCGAGACGTCGGTGCCGTTCTCGAACCAGTAGGGCTGCTCGATGTGGACGATGTCCGGGATGGGCAGGCCGCCCTGCGAGTGCATGGCCGACATCCCGCCGAGGCTCGCTCCGGCCATCGTGCTGCCGTGGTAGGCGTTGTGCCGGCTGATGATGACCTTGCGCCCGCCCTCGCCCATCAGGTCCCAGTAGCGACGCACCATGCGAACGATCGTGTCGTTCGACTCCGAGCCGGAGCCGGTGAAGAAGGCGCGGCTGAACTGCGGCGGCGTCAGCCCGGCCAGGACCCGCGCAAGCTCGATCGCCGGCGGGTTGGCGCTCTTGAAGAAGCTGTTGTAGTACGGCAGCTCCTGCATCTGCCGGTAGGCCGCCTCGGCCAGCTCCTTGCGGCCGTAGCCGATGTTCACGCACCACAGGCCGGCCATGCCGTCGAGGATCTGCCGGCCCTCGGAGTCGTACAGGTAGGCGCCCTCGGCGCGGGTGACGATGCGCGCACCCTCCGCCGCCAGCGCCTTGAAGTCGGTGAACGGGTGCAGGAAGTGGCGGCTGTCCAGCTCCTGCCACTCGCGGGTGGCGCGATCGGCGATCGGCGCGGCTCGGCTCATGTAGGTGCCCCTGGTCAGACGTTGAGCAGCAGGTGCTCGCGCTCCCAGGAGCTGATCACCCTCAGGAAGGTCTCGTGCTCGTTTTCCTTGACGGCGCCGTAGGCCAGCACGAACCGTTCGCCGAACAGCTCCACCAGCGGCTTGCAGCCGCGCAGCATCCTGAGCGACTCGGCCAGGGTCATTGGCAGGCCGAAGGGCAGCTCATAGGCCGAGCCGGTGACCGGCTCGGTGGGCTTCAGGCCCTCGATCATGCCGAGGTAACCGCAGGCGAGCGACGCGGCGATCGCGAGGTAGGGGTTGGCGTCCGAGCCGGCGAGTCGGTTCTCGACGCGCCGGTTGGCTGGTTCGGAGGTCGGCACGCGCAGGCCGGCGGTGCGGTTGTCATAGCCCCACTGCACGTTGATGGGCGCCATGTTGTAGCGGGTGATGCGCCGGTAGCTGTTAACGTTCGGCGCGACCAGCGACATCGCCGCCGGCAGGTACTTCTGCAGGCCGGCGATGTGCGAGAAGAACAGCGGCGACGGACCGCCCTCGGGCGTGCTGAAGACGTTCTGCCCCGTCGAAGTGTCCACCACGCTCTGGTGGATGTGCATGGCGCTGCCCGGCTCGTTGGCCATGGGCTTGGCCATGAAGGTCGCGTACATCTTGTGGCGCAGCGCGGCCTCGCGCGCCGTGCGCTTGAACAGGAAGGCCTGATCGGCGAGGTCGAGCGCGTCGCCGTGGATCAGGTTGATCTCCATCTGCGCCGCGCCGTCCTCGTGGATCAGCGTGTCGATGTCGATGCTCTGCGCCTCGCAGAAGGCATAGATGTCGTCGAACAGCGGGTCGAACTCGTTGACCGCGGCGATGCTGTAGGCCTGGCGGCCGATCTCCGGCCGGCCGGAGCGGCCGACGGGCGGCTTCAGCGGGTAATCGGCGTCGACGTTCGGGTCGACCAGGAAGAACTCCAGCTCCGGCGCCACCACCGGGCGCCAGCCCTTCGCGGCATAGAGCTCGATGACCCGACGCAGCACGAAGCGCGGCGACATGGGCACCACGCGGCCGTCGTCGTAGAAGCAGTCGTGGATCACCTGTGCCGTGGGCTCGGGCGCCCAGGGCACCACGCGGATGCTGTTCGGGTCGCCCACGAGGTCGATGTCGATCTCCGACGGATTGATGGCGCTGTCGTCGTCGGGGTACTCGCCGGTCACCGTCTGAAGGAAGATGGACTCGGGCAGGCGCATGCCCTCGTCCTCGGCGTACTTCTCCGCCGGCATGATCTTGCCGCGGGCGACGCCGGTCATGTCGGCGACGATCGCCTCGACCTCCGAGATGGAGTGGTCACGCAGGAACTGCTTGATGTCGCTCATGGTTCACCGTCCGAGTGCGCGGTTGCGGGCCGCGGCGCCGAAAGCCGCGAACATCGCGCGTGAGAATTCGTTCTTCATCACCTGCCATTCCGGGTGCCACTGCACCGCGAGCGCGAAGGCCGGCGCGCCCGTCACGGTGAAGGCCTCGACGACGCCGTCGGGCGCCACCGCCTCGATGGTCAGCTTGTCCCCGAGGCGCTGCACGCCCTGGGAATGGACCGAGTTGACCGTCACGCTGCGCCGGCCCGCCAGGCCGTGGAGCAGTCCACCTTCCACCAGCTCCACCTCGTGCGCCGGGCCGTACTGCACCTCGGGCGGCTGTTCCTTGTCCTCGCGATGGTCGAGGTGTCCGGGCAGCTCGTGCAGCTTCTGCCAGAGCGTGCCGCCGAAGGCGACGTTCATCTCCTGGAAGCCGCGGCAGATGCCGAAGACCGGCAGGCCCGAGGCGATCGCCGCCGGGATCAGCGGCAGGGTCGTCGAGTCCCGTGCCGGGTCGTGCCAGGTGCCCTCGTCGCTCGGCGGCCCCTGGTAGCGGTGCGGCTCGACGTTCGAGGCGCTGCCCGTGAAGAGGATGCCGTCGAAGCTGTCGAGCCACTCGCCGATGTGCTGTTCGCCGAGGGCCGGGACGACCACCGGCACGGCGCCTGCCGCCTCGGCGACGGCGGCGAGGTACTTCTCGCCGACGCAGTGAAACCAGTGCGGCCCGAGGAGGCGGCGGTCGGCGGGGATCGCAATGACGGGCTTGCGGACTGGCATGTCGATTATTTTGAACGCCCCGGGCGCATCGGCTCAGGTACGGTGGCCACCATTCTGGCACACCTGACGGGGGCCTTGCCCGGAGTCCCGGCCGGAACTGGGCCCGGATACCGAATTTCGGGCCTTTACGCCGGACGCCGGGGCGCCGGAATGCCTTGCCGGCCCCTGCGACGGATGATTATCCTGCCAGGGGGCCTCGCCCTCGACTATCACCAAATCTTAAACGCCCGGGGACACATGGCGGCCACTCGCGAAGATTTCACCCAGGCGGAAGCATTCCTCGCCCGGCACCCGGCGGTCCGCTGCGTGGACCTGCTCCTGCCCGACATGAACGGCGTCCCGCGCGGCAAGCGCGTGGAGGCCGACGACCTGCGCCAGGTCTACGAGCGCGGGATGTTGCTGCCGGGCTCCATGTTCGCGCTCGATGTGCTCGGCGGCACGATCCAGTCCACCGGCTTCGGCTTCGACGAGGGCGACGCGGACCGTCCCTGCCTGCCGGTGCCCGGCACCCTGCAGCCCTGCCCCTGGCTCGGACCCGAGGTCGCGCAGCTGCAGGTGAGCATGGTGGACCACGACGGCTCGCCGTTCTTCGGCGATCCGCGCCACCAGCTCGGCCGCGTGCTCGAGCGCTTTGCCGCCCTCGGCCTGACGCCGGTGGTCGCGATCGAGCTGGAGTTCTACCTCGTGGATCGGGAGCGCACCGCGGCCGGTTATGCCCAGCCGCCCGCCTCGCCGCTCACCGGCCGGCGCGAGTTCCGCACCCAGATCAACTCGATGGTGGACCTGGACGCGCATTCGACCGTGCTCCGCGCCATCGTGGAGGCCTGCCGTGCGCAGGACGTGCCGGGCGGCATGACGCTGGCGGAGTACGGCCCGGCGCAGTGGGAGGTCAACCTGCGTCACGTGGCCGACGCACAGGTCGCCTGCGACCACGCCATTCGCCTCAAGCGCATCGTGAAGGGCGTCGCGCTCGCGCAGGGCTTCGAGGCCACGTTCATGGCCAAGCCCTACCGCGAGATGGCCGGAAGCGGCGCGCATATCCACGTGAGCCTGCTCGACGCAGCCGGCCGCAACGTCTTCGAGAGCGAGGACCCGGTGGGCTCCGCGCCGCTGCGCCAGTGCGCGGCAGGCCTCCTCGCGACCATGGCGGACGCGATGGCGATCTTCGGCCCGAACGCCAATTCCTACCGCCGCCTCCGGCCCGAGTCCTACGTGCCGATGCACCCGACCTGGGGCTACAACAACCGCGGCGTCGCCGTGCGAGTCCCGGTGTCGGGCGCCGTCGACCGCCGCCTCGAGCACCGGGTCGCGGGCGCCGACGTCAATCCATACCTGCTGACCGCGGCGGTGCTCGGCGGCATGCTGACGGGCCTCGAGCGCCGTCTCGAGGCGCCGGCGCCGCTGATCGGCAACGCCTACCACCAGCGCATCGACGCGGAGCCCCTGCCGAACGACTGGCGCGAGGCCATCCTGCGCTTCGAGGCGAGCGACGCGATGCGCGAGCTGTTCGGCGAGCGCTTCGTGCAGCTCTACTCGACGCTCAAGCGCGGCGAGTGGGAGGACTTCGCCTCCCAGGTCTCCCCGCTCGAGCACGAGTGGTACCTTTCGCAGCTGTGATCCTCTCCGAGCAGAACATCCGCAATTACTACACGGCTTCGGTGCCGGCGGCTCCGGCGCGCCCCGCGCTCGCCGGCGAGGTGACCTGCGACGTCGCGGTGGTGGGCGGCGGCATCGCCGGCTGCTCGGCCGCGCTGCACCTCGCGGAGCGGGGCTACAGCGTGGTGCTGCTCGAATCCGACCGCGTCGGCTTCGGCGCCTCGGGCCGCTCCGGCGCGCAGCTCATCTCCGGCTACGCCTGCGGGCAGGAGAAGATCGAGCGACTCGCGGGACGCGAGGCGGCCGCCACGATGTGGAAGATCGCGACCGAGGGCCTCGACCTCGTGCGCGAACGCGTGGCACGCCACGCCATCGACTGCGACCTCTCCTGGGGACAGCTGCACGTGGCGCTGAAGCCCCGCCAGCGCAGCGACCTCGTCGCCGAGTGCGAGGAACTCTCGTCCCGGTACGGATACCGCTCGCTGCGACTGCTCGAGCGCGCCGAGGTGGAGTCCCTGCTCGCCACGAAGCGCTACATCGCGGGCGTCCTCGACACCAACAGCGGTCACTGCCACCCGCTCAAGTACGTGCGGGGCCTCGCTCGGGCCGCCGAGGCGGCCGGCGCCGTCATCCACGAGGGCAGCCGGGTGACCCGGCTCGAGCGCGGATCCACCGTGACGCTATCGACCGCCGGCGGGCGCGTACGCGCGAAGTACGCGGTGCTCGCCGGCAACGCGTACCTCGGCGGCCTGGTGCCCGAGCTCGAACGCAAGATCATGGCGGTGGGCACCTACATCGTCGCGACCGAGCCGCTCGGTGCCGGGCGTGCGCGGGCGCTGATCCGCGACAACCTCGCCGTGACCGACGTCAACTTCGTGCTCGACTACTTCCGCCTCTCCGCCGACCACCGGCTGCTGTTCGGCGGCCGCGTCAGCTACTCGGGCCTCGATCCGCTCGGCACGGAGCGCGCCACGCGCGCCCGAATGCTCAAGGTCTTCCCGCAGCTGGCCGACGCGCGCGTCGAGTACGCCTGGGGCGGCTATGTGGACATCACCATGAACCGCGCGCCGCACTTTGGCCGCCTCGGCGGCAACCTGTACTTCCTGCAGGGTTTCTCCGGGCACGGCATGGCGCTCACCGGCGTCGCCGGCAAGCTGGCCGCGGAGGCGATCGCCGGCCAGGCCGAGCGCTTCGACCTGTTCGGGCGCATCGCCCACCACGATTTCCCCGGCGGCATGGCGCTGCGCCGCCCCGCGCTCGTGCTCGGGATGCTCTGGTACCGGATGCGCGACCTGCTCTAGCCGCATCTGGACGGCGGTAGACTGTCGCTTCGCGGCGTGCCGCGCCGCGTGGAGGACCCGCCGATGAACACCCTTGCGCGCCTCGCCTGCGCCCTGCTCGCCTGCTCCATGGCCTGGCCCACGCTCGCCAGCGCGTCGGACGATGCCCCCCCGTCACGGCCGCGCATCGGGCTCGTGCTCGGCGGCGGCGGCGCGCTCGGCGCCGCGCATGTCGGCGTGCTCAAGGTCCTCGAGGAACTGCGCGTGCCCGTGGACTGCATCGCGGGCACGAGCATGGGGGCGCTCGTCGGCGGCGCCTATGCGAGCGGCATGGACGCCACCGAGATGGACGCCTTCATGCGCGCCATCGACTGGCAGCGCATCTTCCGGCGCGAGCAGCAGCGGCGTTACCAGCCCATGAGCGTGAAGCGCGAGAACCGGACCGTCTCCAACAAGCTGGAGTTCGGTCTGGACGAGGAGGGCCTGATCGCGCCGCGCGGCCTGATCGAGACCCAGCAGGTCGAGTCCCTGCTGCGGAACATGGTGGCGTCCCAGTCGGGCGTCGAGGACTTCGACCGGCTGCCGATACCCTTCCGCGCCGTCGCGACGGACCTGAAGTCGGGCGACATGGTGGTGTTCGCATCCGGCGACCTGCCCACCGCGATGCGCGCCAGCATGTCCGTGCCCGGCGCCTTCGCGCCGGTCGAGGTCGGCGACTGGCTGCTGGTGGACGGCGGCATCCGGCGCAACCTTCCGGTGGATGTCGCGCGCGAGACCTGCGCCGACGTCGTGATCGCGATCGCGGTTTCGCAGCCCGAGGCGCGCATCGAGCAGATGCGCTCCGCGACCGGCTCGCTGGGCCGCATGGTCGAGATCCTGATCCGCAGCAACGTCCAGGCCTCCCTCGACTCGCTCGACCCCGGCGATGTCGCCCTCGAGATCAACGTCGAGGGGGTCACCAGCGCGGACTTCCACCTCGCGGCCGACGCCATCGAGCAGGGCGAGCGCGCGGCGCGCGCAGCCGCCGGGAGGCTCGCGGCGTTCTCGATCCCGCCCGAGGAATACGCCGCGTGGCGGGCAGCCCACGCCAGCCCGCCACAGACAGCCGACCGGCGCGTGGCCGCGGTCAGGTTCGAGGGTGTCGCCCCGGACACGGCCGCCTGGCTTGCCTCCCGGTTGCGCACGCGCGCGGGCGAGCCGCTGGATGCCACCGTGGTCGCGGACGACGCCCTGCGGATCTACGCGACGGGCGTGTACGAGTCGGTGCGCCACGACATCACGGGGCCGGGCGATGCTCCCACGGTCGTCTTCTTCCCCGTGAGGAAATCCTGGGGACCGACGTTCCTCTCCTTCGACTACGGCGTTGAAACCTCGCTCGAGGGCAACCCGCTGCTCGTCGCCAGCGCCCTCATGCGCCACACCTGGCCGGAGTCCGGCGGCCGCGAATGGCGCGTGCTCGGCCAGTTCGGGGCCGAGACCCGCCTCGAGACCGACCTGCGCGTGAACTTCGGCGCGACGCGCCGCACGTTCATCCTGCCCCGCGTCGGCTGGTACGACCAGCGCGAGGACATTTTCCTCGAAAACGACCGCATCGCGACCTACGACGAGCGGAGCCTCTACGCCGAACTGCGGGGCGGCCTCGAACTCGGCACGTCCGGCGAACTGCAGGTCGGCCTCTTCCGCCGCCGCGACGACCTGCTCCGCGACATCGGCGTGCCGGACCTTCCGGAAGTGCGGGACTACCAGGACGGCGGGTACCTGTTCGAGTACGAGCGCGACACCCGCGACTCGGACCTCTGGGCGACGCGCGGCTCCCGCCAGCGGCTCGAGTTCCAGGCCGCGGAGACAGGCCTCGGGGCCGAGGCCGACTGGCGCTCGCTGCTGATCGAACTCAACGAGTCGCGCGCGCTCGGGCGTGCGCTGTTGTTCATGGACGTGGCAGGCGGCACGGCGTTCGGGACCGACGTGCCATTCCAGCAGGCGTTCCGTCTCGGCGGTCCGGGCGCGCTGTCCGGACTCGAGTACGGTGCCCTTCGCGGCGCCGAATTCGCCTACCTTCAGGCGGGCATGGGATGGCGGCTCGTGGATGTCGATCCGCTGCTGGGCATGACGCTCTTCGCCGGGGGAGCGCTCGAGGCCGGCAACGTCTGGGAGGGCATCGACGACAGCAACTCGACCACGGGCCTGCACGTCGGCGGCCGGCTGTTCCTGGGCGGCAATACGCCCTTCGGCCCTGTGTCGCTCTCGCTAGGCTACGTGGACAGCGGCGACTTCGCCCTGTTCCTCGGCCTCGGGAGGCCGGTGATGTCGCGCTGGCGCTGAGCGCCGCCAGCTACTGCGGCGCGCCCGCCGGCTTGCCGAGGATCTGGTTGAGCTCGACGAAATAGCCGTCGGGGTCGCGCACCATCGTGACCATCACCGGGATGACGCCGCCGCCCGGCGCCGGGTACTCGATGCGCTCGGGCTCGGAGACCACCTTCACGCCCGGCACGGCCTTGACGCGCTCCCAGCGCGTGTCGAGGTCGGCCGCATTGACCACCATGATGAAGTCGCCGATGCCCGCGCGGTCCTCGCCCATGCCCGGATCCGGCCGGCGCGGGGAGATGTACTCGAGCAGGCCGACCGCGCCCACGAATGTGTCGTTCGCGCGCATGAGCACGAGACGCATGCTGCGCGTCGTGCCCGGCGGGTCTTCGGGCCGGCCCGGCCGCTCGATGACCTCGTCGTAGACCACCGTGAGGCCGAGCGCGTCGCGCCAGAAGGGCAGCGAGCGGTCGATGTCGCGCACGATCAGCGTGGTGCGGCGCACGTCCACCGGCCCGCGCAGCTCCTCGGCGACGGGCTCAGCGACTGTAGCCGCGACCGCACCGAACGCGAGCATTGCGCCGAGCAGCAGGGCATGCGTCTTGCGGCGGGTCTTCATCGGGGTGCTCCTCAGGTGCTGCGGCGCGCCCGAATCACAGGCCCTCGCCGCGCGGGCGCTGCCGGCGCATGACTTCCAGTATCGGCTGTGCGGAAGCGCCGTCGAACACCTCCGCGAGATCCCCGGACAGCTTGCGCAGCCAGTTCGGGTGCTCGGTGCTCGTGCCCGGGACGTTCACCGGCTCGAGCATGCCGAGCAGATCCTCGGCCTGGACGGCCACGAGGGCCGAGCGCGAAGCGCCGAGGAAGGCGTGCACGGCGGCGGCGAAATGCGGCTCGAACCGGTCCACCGGCCAGGGCGGCCTCAACCCTGCACCGGCCAGCGCCGCAACCATCTGCTCGCGGTCGCGGCGACGCTCCTGCTCGACCGACAGGCGAGTGGCTTCGTCCGGGTACAGGCCGAGGCGCGCGCGCAGCTCGATGTCGGACCCGGCCCACCAGCTCGCGAGCGTCGGCAGGTCGTGCGTCGTCACCGCGGCGATCGCGCGGCGGCTCCACTTGCCGGGCGGCGTGAAGGAACCGTCGGCTTCCTTCTCGAACATCAGCAGCTTGTAGTGGTACACGCCGAAAGCCTTCATCGCGAGGCTCATCTCGCGCGGCACCGTGCCGAGGTCCTCGCCGATCACGAGGCAACGGCAGTCGCGGCTCGCCCGCGCGACCGCGGCGAGCAGGTCGTCGAGCGGGTAATGGACGTAGCCACCCTCCGTTGCCGGCAGCCCGCGAGGGACCCACCACAGGCGATAGAGCGACATCACGTGGTCGACGCGCAGCGCGCCGTAATGGCGCATGTTGTCGTGCATGAGCTCGGCGAACGGCCGGAAGTCCTCGGCCATGAGGGCGAGCGGGTCCATCGGCGGGATGCCCCAGTCCTGGCCCAGGAGCGCCAGCGCGTCGGGAGGCGCGCCTACCCCGGCGCCGAGCCGGTAGACGTGCTGGCGGGACCAGACCTCCGACCCGCCGGCGTTCACGCCCACGGCATAGTCTCCGTAGAGACCGATCCCCATCCCGGCCGCGCGAGCCGCGGCCGCCACCACGCCGAGCTGCCGGTCCGCAACCCACTGCAGCCAGGCATGGAAGCCGACCCGGCTCGCGGCCGAGCGCTCGAAGGCAGCCACGACCCGGCCGCGCGGATCGCGGTAGGCCACCGGCCACGACAGCCAGCCGCCCGCGGCCTCGCGCCGCTCGCGCATCACTTCGTCGATCGCCTCGAACAGCGCATGCAGCCGCAGCGTCTCCCCGCGCCCGGCCACGAAGGCTTCGAACTCGAGGCCCTCTGCGCTGCCCGCCTCGACGTGCTCGCGCAGGAAGTGCTCATAGACGCTCCGCAGGACGGGCAGCTTGGCGCGGGCCACGCCCACGTAGTCCACGTGGGCGGTGTTCCGCAGGCGCGCGAGCTCCTGCTGGAACTGCGGGCCGGCCACCCGGGCGCGCGCCTCGGCGCAGTCGGCGTAGCCCGGTGCCTGCTCGACCGCGATGTACTGCACGTTGAGCGCATGCCGGCTCGAGGCGCTGTACGGGCTGGCGTGGGCGGGATCGCCGGCGAACAGCGCGTGCAGCGGGTTGAGCCCGACGAAGTCGGCGCCGGCATCCGCCGCGCGGCGGACGAGTTCCACGAGATCGCCGAAGTCGCCGATGCCCCAGTTCGACGCGGAGCGCAGCGTGTACAGCTGCACCGATACACCCCAGCGCCGCCCGCCGTTCGCGAGGTCGGCGGGCTCGAAGCAGCGCACGGGCTCGTCGCCCGCCTCCATCGGCTGCCCGCCGCGCGCGCCGGCCCCGGCGAGCTGCAGGCGGCGCGCCTCATCGATCGCCGCTTCCGCGGCCCGGGGCGAGTCCACGTCCACGCCCATGGCCCGCAGGATCGCGGCGCGCGACCGGGCGGACACCTGCCGCGGCTGGTCGCGGAAGTCGAGGTACTCCTCGCCGATGCCGCGCAGCGTCGCGAGCTCGGCCAGCGCCGTCGGGTCCGTCATTCGGGCCGCCCTCCTCCCGCGCTGCGCGGCCGGGCCGCCTCGCGCGCCAGCAGGGCGACACTGCGTCCGGCGACGACGCAACGCTGGACCCATTCGGCGGGCGGCGGCTCCGCCGCCGCGCTCGCAGTGTCGAGCAGCAGCCGCCACGGCCGCCCCGCGGATCCGGGCAGCACGAATTCGCCGTCCGAGTCGTCGGCGGACAGCAGCACCAGCAGGTCGCCGCGCGAGGAAGGAAGCCAGACGCCGAGCCGCCGCATGCGCGGATCAGCCCAGTCGCCGTCGGTCATCTCGCGCCCGGCAGGGTGCCACCAGTGCACGTCCTTCCCGGACTGCAGCGTCGAGGCGCCCTTGAGGAAGGTGTTGCGGCGCAACTGCGGCCAGTCGCGCCGCAGCCCGGCCAGCCGCGCAACGAACGCAGCGAGCTCGCGCTCCGCGGGGCCGTGCTCCCAGGACAGCCAGCCGAGCTCGTTGTCCTGGCAGTACGCGTTGTTGTTGCCGCGCTGGCTGCGCGCGAACTCGTCGCCCGCCTGCAGCATGGGCACGCCCTGCGAGAGGAACAGCGTCGCCAGCAGGTTGCGCACCTGGCGCAATCTGAGCTGCTGCACCCCGGGGTCCGTGCTGGGACCTTCGACCCCGCAATTCCAGCTCAGGTTGTGCTCGTGCCCATCCCGGTTGGCCTCGTGGTTCGCCTCGTTGTGCTTGCGCTCGTAGGAGACGAGATCGTGGAGCGTAAAGCCGTCGTGCGACGCGACGAAGTTGACGCTGGCGCCGGGCGAGCGCCCCTCCTGGCGGAACAGGTCGCTCGAGCCGGCGAGCCGCTCGGCGAGGCTCGGCACCACGCCATCCGAGCCGCGCCAGAAGGCGCGCACGGTGTCGCGGTAGCGGTCGTTCCACTCCGACCAGCCGGCGGGAAACCGGCCGAGCTGGTAGCCGCCCGGCCCGACGTCCCAGGGCTCGGCGATGAGCTTTGCGAAGGCGAGCAGGGGGTCGGCCCTGAGCGCCGCGAACAGCGCCGCGTGCGCCGAGAACCCGGACGCGCCGCGGCCCAGCACGGGCGCGAGGTCGAAGCGGAAGCCGTCCACGCGCAGGTCGCCCGCCCAGTAGCGCAGGCAGTCCAGCACGACCTCGCGGACGACCGCCCGCTCGAAGTTCACGGTGTTGCCGCAGCCGGTGAAGTCCTCGTAGCGGGCCGGGTCCTGCGCCGCCAGCCGGTACCAGGTCGCGTTGTCGAGTCCCTTGAAGGAGAGGACCGGTCCGCCGACGCCACCCTCGGCGGTGTGGTTGAACACGACGTCCAGGATCACCTCGAGGCCGGCCGCGTGCAGCGCCGCCACCATCTGCTTGAACTCGCGCACGGGGTCCTCGACCGCGTAGCGCCGGTCGGGCGCGAACCAGCCCAGGGGGTTGTAGCCCCAGTAGTTGACGAGCCCGCGGTCGCGGAGGAAGCACTCGCTGTCGAACGACTGGCAGGGCATGAGTTCCACCGCGGTCACGCCGAGACGGACGAGGTGGTCGAGCACCGCGGGCACGGTGAGCCCGAGGTACTTGCCGCGCCACTCGGGAGGCACCTCGGGATGGCGCTGCGTGTAGCCCTTCACGTGCAGCTCGTAGATCACGGTGTCGCGCCACGGTGTCGCCGGCGCGCGGACCGAGCCCCACTCGAAGCTGCGGTCCACCACCCGCGAACGGGGCACGAAGGGAGCCGAGTCGCGCGGGTCCGTGGCCAGCAGCGCCGGGTGGCAGGCTGCCTCGCCCACGACTTCGAGGGCGCAGGGGTCGAGCAGCAGCTTGGCCGGGTTGAACAGCAGGCCGCGCTCGGGCGCCCAGGGTCCATGGGCGCGGTATCCGTACAGGGTCCCCGGCCCGGCCAGCGGCGCGGGCACGAAGGCGTGGCGCACGTCGCCGGTCCGTCCCGGCATCTCGAGACGAAGCGTCTCCTCGCAGGTCGCCGGGTCGAACAGGCACAGCTCGATCCGCTCCGCGTGCGCAGAGTGCACGGCGAAGTTGACCCCGCCGGCGCTCGCCCGGGCGCCGAGCGGCGTCGGCTTGCCGGGCTGCACCGCGGGCGCGGATGCGCCCTTCACGGGCCCTCCCGCCGGTAGATCACGGCCGACAGCGGCGGCAGCGTGATCGCGATCGACCACGGGAAGCCCTCCCGACCACCGTGCTCGGCGCGGGCGGCGCCCTGGCGCGAATAGCCCGAACCGCCGTAGAACGGCGAATCGGAGTCGAAGATGCAGCGGTACATCCCGTCGGCCTCGACGCCGACGCGGTAGGCGTCGCGCGGCACGGGCGTGGCGTTGAACATGCAGACGAGCGGCGCGGCGGCCGGATCGCCGTCGTAGCCCCGGCGGAAGCCGAACACGCTCTCGGCCTCGTTGTGCAGGTCGAGCCAGCGGAACCCGGCCGGGTCCCAGTCGCTGGCGTGCAGCGCCGGCAGCTCGCGATACAGGCGCGCGAGGTCGCGCAGGCAGGCGCCGAGCCCGGCATGGCCCGCGTCGCCGAGCAGGGCCCAGTCGAGCTCGCCGTCGCAGCGCCACTCGTGCCACTGTCCCAGCTCGGCGCCCATGAACAGCAGCTTCTTTCCTGGATGCACGGCCATGTAGGACAGCAGCAGGCGCAGGTTGGCGCGCTTCTGCCAGGGATCGCCGGGCATCTTGCCGAGCAGCGAGCCCTTGCCGTGCACGACCTCGTCGTGCGACAGGGGCAGCAGGAACTTCTCGGACCAGGCGTACACGAACGAGAACGTGATCAGTCGGTGCTCGTAGCGCCGGTGCACGGGGTCGAGCGAGAAATAGCGCAGGGTGTCGTTCATCCACCCCATGTTCCACTTCAGGCCGAAACCGAGGCCGCCGTGCTCTGTCGGCACGGTCACGCCGGGGAACGCGGTGGACTCCTCGGCGATGGTGAGCACGCCCGGGTGGTAGTGGCGCACGGTGCCGTTCAGGTCGCGCAGGAACTCGATCGCCTCGAGGTTCTCTCGGCCGCCGTAACGGTTCGGGATCCACTGCCCGGGCTCGCGGCTGTAGTCCAGGTAGAGCATCGAAGCGACCGCGTCCACGCGCAGCCCGTCCACGTGGAAGCGGTCGATCCAGTACAGCGCGTTCGACACCAGGAAATTGCGGACCTCGTGCCGGCCGTAGTTGAAGATCTTCGTGCCCCAGTCCGCGTGCTCGCCGAGCCTTGGGTCCTCGTGCTCGTACAGCGCCGTGCCGTCGAAGTGCGCGAGGCCGTGGTCGTCCTTCGGAAAGTGGCCCGGCACCCAGTCCATGATCACGCCGAGACCAGCCTGGTGGCAGCGGTCGATGAAGTGCATGAGGTCCTGCGGGGTCCCGTGCCGCGCGGTCGGCGCGTAATAGCCGGTGACCTGGTAGCCCCAGGACTCGTCGAGCGGATGCTCGGCCACGCCCATCAGCTCGATGTGGGTGCAGCCGAGGCCGACGACGTAGGGAATCACCTCGTCCGCCGCCTCGCGCCAGCTCATGAACGGCGGGTGACGGTCCGGGCGTTGCCGCCAGGACGCCAGGTGCAGCTCGTAGACGTTGATCGGCTCGCGCGCGGGGTCGAACCGCGCGCGGCGCTCGAGCCACGCCGCATCGCCCCAGGCGTAGCCGCCGAGTTCACACACGACCGAGCAGTTCTCCGGCCGCAGCTGCATGGCGAAGCCGTAGGGATCCGACTTGAGCAGGCGGCGCCCGTCGCGCGTGCGCAGCTCGAACTTGTAGGGCGTGCCCGGGCCGACATCCGGCACGAACAGCTCCCAGCAGCCGCTGCTGCCGCGCTGCTGCAGGGGGTGGCGGCGCCCGTCCCAGAGGTTGAAGGGGCCGACGACGCTCACGCGCTCGGCATTCGGCGCCCAGACGGCGAAGCGCGTGCCCGCGAGCCCGTCGCGCACCTGCGGATGCGCGCCGAGCTTGTCGTGGATGCGGTGGTGCCGGCCCTCGCCGAAGAGGTAAAGGTCGAAGTCCGACAGCTCGTGTCCGAAGAAGTACGGGTCGTGGCGCAGGTGCTCGCTGCCGTCGCGGTATCGGACCCGCAGCCAGTAGGGGACGACCGGCCGGCGGAAACGCAGCCGCCCCTCGAACAGCCCCGCGGGATGCAGGCGCGTGAGCGGCGTGGCCGACTCCGCCGGCTCGTCCTGCCAGTGGACCTCCACCGACTCCGCGTCGGGCTCGAGCACGCGCACCACCGAGAGCGGATCGCCCTTCGAGGATGGATACTCGTGGTAACCGAGGACCGAGCGCGGCTCGCCGTGGCGCGCCTCGACGAGCGCCTCGATCTCCTCTCGGGCGAGTCGCTGTCCACGGTCCATGCTGCGCCCTCCGCCGGCCCGGCCCGTCAGATGACGGGACGAACGGCCCAGATGTCCTCGGCGTACTCGCGGACGCTGCGGTCGCTCGAGAACGGCCCCATGGAAAGGATGTTGATGGCGGCCCGGCGGCTCCACTCGTCGGGCTCGCGGAAGACCCGGTCCACCTCGTCCTGTGCGGCGCCGTAGGCGGAGAAATCCGCCAGCACGAGGTACGGCTCACCGAGACCCAGCAGGCGATTCACGATCGGGCGCGCAGCATCGGCGTTGTCGGGATTGAAGTACCCCTGCTCGATCATCCTGAGCGCCTCGGCGAGTTCGGGGTCGCCCTGCACGTAGTCGTGCGGAACGTAGCCCTGGCTGCGAAGGGCGACCACGCCGTCGGCGTCGAGTCCGAACACGAACATGTTCTCCGCGCCTACGCGCTCGCGGATCTCGATGTTCGCGCCGTCGAGGGTGCCGATGGTCAGCGCGCCGTTCAGGGCGAGCTTCATGTTGCCCGTGCCCGAGGCCTCCATGCCCGCGGTCGAGATCTGCTGCGAGAGGTCCGCCGCCGGCATGATCTGCTGCGCGAGGGACACGTCGTAATCCGGCAGGAACACGACCTTCAGGCGCCCCTCCACCGCGGGGTCGGCGTTGATCACGCGCGCGGCGTTGTTGATCAGGCGGATGATGCACTTGGCGAGGGCGTAGCCGGGCGCGGCCTTGCCGGCGAACATCACCGTGCGCGGCACCGGGTCGGGATCGGCCCCGCTGCGGATGCGGTTGTAGCGCGCGATGACGTGCAGCAGGTTGAGCACCTGGCGCTTGTACTCGTGGATGCGCTTCACCTGGACGTCGAACAGCGATTCGGGATCCACCGCGATGCCGCAGCGCCGGCCGATCACGGCCGCGAGGCGGCGCTTGTTCTCGAGCTTGATCGCGCGGACCTGCTCGCGGAAACCCGGCTCCCCGGCCGCGGGCCGCAGCCGGTCGAGCTCGTCGAGGTCGTTCTCCCAGGCGTGGCCGAGCCGGCCCGTGATCAGCGCCGAGAGCCCGGGGTTCGACTGCTTCAGCCAGCGGCGCACCGCGATGCCGTTGGTGACGTTGGTGAACCGCCCTGGGTACATCTGCGCGAGGTCCGCGAAGATGGTCTTCGTCATGAGCTCGGAATGCAGCCTCGCGACGCCATTCACGCGGCGGCTGCCGACCACCGCGAGGTGCGACATGCGCACCTGCCGGCCGTGGCTCTCGTCGATGATGGACAGCCGCTCGAAGCGCCCGTGCTCATGCGGAAACCGTTCCGCCGCGGCCAGCAGGAAATCGCGGTTGATCAGGTAGATGATCTGCAGGTGGCGCGGCAGCAGCCGCTCGAACATCGCGACCGGCCAGGTCTCGAGCGCCTCGGGCAGAAGCGTGTGGTTGGTGTATGAGAAGGTGCGCCGGGTGATGTCCCAGGCCTGCTCCCACTCCATGTCGTGCTCGTCCACCAGGAGGCGCATCAGCTCGGGGATGGCGAGCGTGGGGTGGGTGTCGTTCAGCTGGATCGCCACGGAGTCCGGCAGGTCGGCAAGCGAGCGGCCCTCGACCACGTGCGTCGCCAGCAGGTCCTGCAGGCTCGCGCTGACGAAGAAATACTGCTGCCGCAGGCGCAGTTCCCGTCCCTGGGGGGTCGAGTCGTCCGGGTACAGCACCCGCGAGACGTTCTTGGCGGCGACCTGCGACTCGACCGCGGCTGCGTAGTGGCCCGCGTTGAAGTCCTCGATGTGGAAGGGCGTCACCGAGCGCCCCGACCACAGGCGCAGGTGGTTGACCGTCGGGCTGCGGTTGCCGGGAACGAGGTGGTCGAAGCCGACCGCCAGGAGGTCGCTCGTGTCCACCCATCGGTGGCGCTCGCGGCCGTCCGGCCCGCGGTGCGCCTCGCAGCGGCCGCCAAAGCGGACGCGGTACTGCGCATCCGCGCGCGGGATCTCCCAGGGGTTGCGAAGCCTCAGCCAGCTGCTGGCCACTTCGCGCTGGCCGCCGTCCGGCCCGATGACCTGGGTGAAGATGCCGTAGTCGTAGCGGATGCCGTAGCCCACCGCGGGGTATCCCAGGGTGGCGAGCGAGTCGAGGAAGCATGCGGCCAGGCGGCCGAGGCCGCCGTTGCCGAGGCCCGGGTCCACCTCGAGCTGGGCGAGGGCCTCGAGGTCGAGGCCGAAACCCGCGATGACCTCGCGGGCCTCCTGCTGCAGTTCGCCGTCGAGGCTGGCCAGCGCATTCATCAGCGAGCGCCCGGTGAGGAACTCGACGCTCAGGTAGCACACGCGCTTGACGTGGGCCGCCGCCACGCGGCGCTGGGTGGCGAGCCAGCGCGAGGTCAGTTCCTCCCGCAGGGCGAGCGACAGGGCGTCGTAGAAGTCCCGCGGAGAGGCCGTGTGCGGGTCCCGGCCGAGTGAGCGGGTCATGCGTTCGAGAAGCACCGAACGCAGGTTGCCGACGGTCAGCACCTGGCCCCCGCGTTGTGGAAAATCGTCACGCATCGCATCCATCAGGAATCCTCGTCGCCGTCCTCGCGCACCGCACCGCGGCCGCACTCTAACCTTAAACCGCCGGACGGGGGCCGGAGAAGCTACGTAACTCCCTCACCGCCCCGGCCGCAGCGCGAAGACCTGGCGCTGGCGCGGATGGCGGGCGAAATCCCGCGGCAGGGTGACTGCGGTCCAGTCCTCGATCGCGACGCCGCCGAGGGCGTCCGCATCGAGGCGGAACCGCCGGTGGTTGGTCGAGAACACCAGCAGGCCGCCCGGCGCCAGCCGGTCCAGCACCCGCCGCAGCAGGTCGGCGTGGTCGCGCTGCACGTCGAATTCGCGATCCATGGCCTTGGAATTGGAGAAGGTGGGCGGGTCCACGAAGGCGAGGTCGTAGCGCTCCATAATGGGGCGTTGCACCCATTCGAGGCAGTCCGCGCGCTCGAGCACGTGGCGTGCGCCGCCGAAGCCGTTGAGCTCCAGGTTGCGCCGCGTCCAGTCTAGGTAGGTGTTCGACAGGTCCACCGTGCGGGTGCTGGCCGCGCCGCCGGCAGCCGCGTAGACCGTCGCGGTGCCCGTGTACGCGAACAGGTTCAGGAACCGCTTGCCGTTCGCCAGCTCGCGGATCCTGGCCCGGGTGAGCCGGTGGTCGAGGAACAGGCCCGTGTCGAGGTAGTCGGTGAAGTTCACCGCGAACCTGAGACCGCCCTCCTCCACCACCTCGAAGCGGCCCTCCTCGTTCAGCTTCTCGTACTGCGCCTTGCCCTTCTGCGGGCGCCGTACGCGCATGTAGGTCGCCTCGGGCGCGACGCCCGTCACCTCGCCGAGCACCGACAGCACCTCCTCGCGGCGGGCCCGCGCGCGGTCGCGCTCCACCGAGGCCGGCGCCGCATACTCCTGGATCAACAGCCAGCGCCGCGCGTCGGCCTCGGGCCCGCTGCGATAGAGGTCGATGGCGAAGGCGTACTCGGGCATGTCGGCGTCGTAGAGCCGGTAGCAGGCCACGCCCTCGCGCTTCGCCCAGCCCGACAGCTCCCGGAGGTTCTTGGCGAGCCGGTTCGCGAACATCTGCGCACCGGGGCGCGCGCGGGCGGCGGCCGCGTCGAAGGGTGGCGGGCGGGACGGGTCGCGAGGCCGGTCGAAGCGTTCCGGCGACACTTCGAGCCTGAGCAGCCGGCACTCGATCGGCCCGTTCATCATCCGGTGGGCCCGGCGCGCCTCGATGCCGAGCGACCGCCCGAGCGGCGGATTGCCCGTGAAGACCGCCGCCTGCCAGCCGACATAGCCCTCGCGCAGCCGCCGCCCGAGGAGTTCGTACAGCTCGGGCAGGCCCGACTCGCTGCCGATGCGCTCGCCGTAGGGGGGATTCACCGCGAGCAGCCCGGCAGCGGATGGCGCGTCCGGAAGCTCGGCCAGCAGCGCGCGGCGGAACTCGATGCTGCGGTCGACACCCGCGCGGCGGGAGGCCTCGCGCGCCGCGGCGATGGCGCCGACGTCGCGGTCGAAGCCGAAGATCCGCCCGGGGGCGAGCTTGCCGCGGCTGCGGCGCTGCTCGGCCTCGATCGCGAGGCGCTGCCAGGCGGCAGCATCGTGCCCGAGCCACCGGCTGAAGCCGAAGCGCTCGCGCATGAGCCCCGGCGCGACGTCGGCCGCGATGAGCGCGGCCTCGATGGGCAGCGTCCCGGAGCCGCACATCGGGTCCACGAACGCGCCGCCGGCCGCGGCAATCGCGGGCCAGCCGCTGCGCAGCAGGATCGCCGCCGCCAGGTTCTCCTTGAGCGGCGCCGCGACCTGGCGCGCGCGGTAGCCGCGCCGGTGAAGGCTGTCGCCGGCCAGATCGATGCTGGCGACGGCGTGCTGCCGGTCGAGGCGCAGGTTGACGCGCAGGTCCGGCGCCTCGGCATCCACCGACGGCCGGCGGCCCGTGGCCTCGCGGAACTGGTCGACGATCGCGTCCTTGACGCGCTGCGCGCCGAAACGCGCGTGGGTGATCGCGCTCTCGTGCGAGGTGAAGTCCACCAGCAGGGTGCCGTCGGCAGCGAGGTGCCGCGACCAGTCCACGCCGCGCACGCCGCGGTACAGCGCCGCCTCGTCCGCCGCCTCGAACTCCGCGACCGGCCACAGCACCCGCAGCCCGACCCTGGACCACAGGCAGGCGCGGTAGGCCGTCTCGAGCGTGCCCGTGCAGTAGACGCCGCCGCGCACCTCGCGCAGCTCTTCGCCGCCGAGCGCGGCCAGCTCGGCCGCCAGCAGGTCCGACGTGCCGGCCGCGGCCGTGACGAAGAAAGTGGCAGGGCTGGCGTTCAATCAAGCTCCACGAGGCGGGTGCGCGGCGGCGGCTTTCGCAGGAGCCGCTCCAGGATGCGGTAGGTGTCGATGTCGAAGCCGCCGGCCGGCCGGTCCAGCGCCGCGAGCGAGTCCTCGTCCCGCGCCGTGCCCACGTACCGCCAGTGGTCGAACACGTGCAGCTGCTGTTCGCCGCGCCAGTCGCGCTCGCAGATCGCGAGCCGGCCGCGGAACGGCCAGGGCCGCAGGCGGTGCGGCGCGAACGCAAGCTGCGCCCTCGCCGCGTGCAGTGCCGCGGGTTCCCGGCCGGCGCAGGCGCCCCGGCAGCGGCCTACCTGGAAGCCGAAGCAGCTGCCCTCGCCGGGCTCGAGACCCAGCGCCTTGCGGCATAGCTGGTGGGCCCGGACGATCTCGTCGAGCGCCTTGGTCGCGTCGCGCTTCGCGCGGAACGTCCCGAAGAAATGGGGACTTGCACCGTCGTCGGACAGCGATGCGTCTCCGCGGGATGTCGACCCGGAAGCGGGCAACGCCCCCATCTCCGCGACCCGCGCGCGCAGGCCGTCGCCCTCGGTGTCGAGCACGATGGTCCAGCACTCGCGCGCGGCGCGCAGGCGGCGGTTGTGCAGCGGCTCGAGCTCCTTGACCCAGCGCGACTCCAGCAGCAGCGCGCCGAACTCGCCGGCCGTTTCCTGCCAGTCCACCCGGCGCACCTGCCGCGACAGCTTAAGTTCCTTCGAGTCGCGGTGGTCGGCCGCGAAGTGCGACAGCACGCGGGTCCGCAGGTTGACGCTCTTGCCGACGTACAGCAGCGCGTCGTTCTCGCCCCAGAAGCGGTACACGCCCGGCCCCTCGGGAAGGTCCTCCAGCAGCTCCGGGTCGAGCTGCGGCGGCAGCGGCGACTCCTGAACGAGCTCCGAAACCACCCGCTCGAGCTCGTCCGCCGCGTGGCGGCGCTGCAGGATCGGCAGGAACCGCGCAAGCACCTGCGCGTCGCCGAGCGCGCGGTGGCGTGCCTGGCACTCGATGCCGTGGCGGGCCATCACGGCGTCGAGGCTGTGGCCACGCTCGCCGGCATCCATGCGCCGCGAGAGCTTGACCGTGCACAGCACGGGCGCCCTGAAGCGCAGGCCGAGGCGGCGGAACTCGTTGCGCAGGAAGCCGTAGTCGAAGCGGGCGTTGTGGGCGACGAAGAGCCGGCCTTCGAGCCTCGCGAGCACCTCGCCGCGGAGGTCGGCGAAGCTCGGCGCATCCGCGACCATCTCGTCCGTGATGCCGGTGAACGCGGAGATGTTGCGGGGAATTCGCCCGCCCGGGTTGACGAGCGAGCTCCACTCATCGACCACGGCGCCCCCGCGCAGGGTGACGATGCCGACCTCGATGACGCGGTGCAGCAGTGGGTGACCCCCGGTCGTCTCGAGGTCCACGCAGGCCAGTTCACCGTCGAGCATCGTCGTCAGCGGGGCTCGCCCCCGAGCGAAAGCAGCGGCCCGTAGAGGTCCGGGCGCCGGTCCCGGAAGACACCCCAGGCGTGGCGATAGCGGCGCACGGCCTCGAGGTCGAAGCTCGCCGTGAGCACGGTCTCGCTGCGGTCGTCGGCCTGCGCGATGACAGCGCCGGTGTGGTCGGCGATGAAGGAATGGCCGTAGAAGGTCATCTCGACCTTCTCGCCCCGCTCGGTCCCGATGCGGTTGGAAGCGACGAGCGGCATTACGTTGGCCGCGGCGTGCCCCTGCATGGTGCGCTGCCAGTGGAAGCGCGAATCGAGCGTCGGGTCGTGCGGCTCGGAGCCGATCGCTGTCGGATACAGCAGGAGTTCGGCGCCCATCAGCGCCATCGCGCGCGCGCATTCCGGGAACCACTGGTCCCAGCAGACGCCGACGCCGATGCGCCCGAAGCGGGTGTCCCACACCCGGAACCCTGTGTCGCCCGGCGAGAAGTAGTACTTCTCGTGGTAGCCCGGGCCTTCAGGGATGTGGGACTTGCGGTAAATGCCCGGGATCGCGCCGTCGGCGTCCACCATGACCAGCGTGTTGAAGTAGGCGTTGTTCGCGCGCTCGAACACGGACAGCGGCAGCACGACGCCGAGTTCCGTGGCCACCGCGCGCAGCCGGCGGATCGCCGGGTTGTCGGCCACGGGGGTGGCCAGCTCGAAGTGGGCCGCGAGGTGATCCTTGCAGAAGTACGGCGTCTCGAACAGCTCCTGGATCAGGATCACGTGCGCGCCGCGCGCGGAGGCCTCGCGGACGAGGCGCTCGGCATTCGCGATGTTGGCGTTGCGGTCCCAGCCGCAGGCCATCTGCGTGGCGGCAACGGTCACCTGCATGGGGCTCTCCTCAGGTTCCCAGGTCGATCCACGTCGTCTTGAGCTCGGTGTACTTGTCGAGCGCGTGCAGCGACTTGTCGCGCCCGTTGCCGGACTGCTTGAAGCCGCCGAAGGGCACGGTGATGTCGTCGGCGTCGTAGCAGTTGACGTACACGGTGCCGGCCCGCAGCGACTTCGCGACGCGGTGGGCCGTGCCGATATCGCGCGACCACACCGCCGACACCAGCCCGTACATCGTGTCATTGGCGAGCGCGAGCGCCTGGGCTTCATCGCGGAAGCCGATGACCGACAGCACCGGCCCGAAGATCTCCTCGCGGGCGATCTTCATGTCGCCGCGCACACGGTCGAAGACCGTCGGCTCGACGAAACAGCCGCCCGTCTCCTCGAGCACGCGCTCGCCGCCCAGCCGGATGCGCGCGCCCTCGCCGCGCCCGGCCTCGATGTAGCCCATGACCGTGTCGAGCTGCGCGCGGTCCACCAGCGCGCCCACGCGCGTGGCGGGATCCAGCGGATCGCCCGGCGCCATGCCGCGGCCGATCTCCACGATGCGCTCGACCAGCGGCTCCAGGATGGACTCCTGCGCCAGCAGCCGCGACGCGGCCGAGCACATCTCGCCCTGGTTGAAGAAGATGCCGAGCGCCGCGGCCTGGGCCGCACGCTCGAGGTCGGGGGCGTCGGCCAAGACGATGTTCGGCGACTTGCCGCCGCACTCGAGCCAGACGCGCTTCATGTTGGAGCGGCCCGAGTACTCGAGCATGCGCCGGCCGATGCGCGTCGAGCCGGTGAAGGCGATGCAGTCCACGTCCATGTGCAGGGCGAGCGGCTCGCCGGCGGTGTGGCCGAAGCCCGGCACCACGTTGAGCACGCCCTCCGGCAGGCCGGCCTCGATGGCGAGCCCGGCCACCCTGAGCGCCGTGAGCGGCGACTTCTCGGAGGGCTTGAGAACGACCGAGTTGCCGGTCGCGAGCGCGGGTCCGAGCTTCCACGAAGCCATGAGCAACGGGAAGTTCCACGGGACGATCGCGCCCACCACGCCGACCGGTTCGCGCGTGACCAGGGCGACCGTCTGGTGCGCGGTCGGCGCCACCTCGTCGTAGACCTTGTCGATCGCTTCCGCGTACCACTCGATGCAGCGCGCCGCGGCGGGGATGTCCACCGCCAGCGAGTCGGCGATCGGCTTGCCCATGTCGAGCGTCTCGGTGAGCGCGAGCTCGTCGCGGTGCTGCATCAGCAGCTCGGCGAACCGGCGCAGCACCCGCTTGCGGGCGGCCGGGGCCATGCGCGACCAGTGTCCCGCCTCGAAGGCGCGCCGGGCCGAGGCGACCGCGGCATCCACGTCCGCTGCGCCGCAGGAGGCGACGCGCGCCAGCAGGGCGCCGGTGGCGGGATTGACGCACTCGAAGGTCTCGCCGGAATCGGCGTCCCGGTAGCGCCCGTCGATGAAGGCCTGCGTGCGGGGCTTCAGCGCCTGGGCGCGCGAGTGCCACGTCGCACGGTCATCGATGGCAGACATGGACATCCTCCGTCGTGGCGTCAGAAGGTGGGCGGGGTGGAAGCGCTGATGATCTCACACTCCTCGCGGCCCGGATTCCGGAAACGGTGCGGCAGCGAGCTGGTGAAGTAGTACGCATCGCCGGGCCCGAGCATCTTCGCCTGACCGCCGACCGTCAGCTCGATGCGCCCGCGCACGACGATGCCACCCTCCTCGCCCTCGTGGCTCAGCATCTCCTCGCCCGTGTCGGCGCCCGCGGCATAGACCTCGCGCAGGATGGACATCCGCCGGCCCGGGCGGCGCGCGGCGACGAGCCGCAGCGACACCTTGCCCGAGCCGAGGTCGGTGAGCTCGTCGCCGCCGTAGAAGACCTGCGGCGCCGCCTCGGGGTCCAGCGTGAAGAACTCGGCGAGCGTCATCGGCACGCCGTCGAGCACCTTCTTCAGCGAGCTGACCGAGGGGCTCACCCGGTTCTGCTCGATCAGCGAGATCGTGCCGTTGGTGACGCCCGCGCGCTTGGCGAGCTCACGCTGCGAGAGCCCGTAGAGCTGCCGCACGGCCTTGAGCCGGGATCCCACGTCCAGCGTCATATGAAGGTCGGGCCTAGGTGTCTAGGATATTAAACGCAACGCGGCTAATATCGGCAATTGACGCCCGTGGTGTCAAATATCCTCATCGCCCCGCGTCCCCTGGAGACCCGCGCATGACCGCCGCCGACCCCGGTTCCTTCCCGCCGGAACGCCTCGAGGCCTTCTGGATGCCCTTCACGGCCAACCGGCAGTTCAAGGCCGCTCCGCGCCTCCTGGCCCGCGCCGAGGGCATGAACTACTGGACCGCGGACGGGCGGCGCATCCTCGACGGCGTCGCGGGTCTGTGGTGCGTCAACGCGGGCCACGGACGCAAGGAGATCACGGCCGCGGTGTCGCGCCAGATCGGGGAGATGGACTACGCGCCGCCCTTCCAGATGGGGCACCCGCTGGCCTTCGAACTCGCAAACGAGGTGGTCAGGATCGCGCCTGCCGGCCTCGACCACGTCTTCTTCACCAACTCGGGCTCGGAGTCCGTGGACACCGCGCTCAAGATCGCGCTGGCCTACCACCGCGTGCGCGGCGAGGGCACCCGCACGCGGCTCATCGGCCGGGAACGCGGCTACCACGGCGTCGGCTTCGGCGGCATCTCGGTCGGCGGCATGGTCAACAACCGCAAGTTCTTCGGATCCATGCTGCCCGGCGTGGATCACCTGCCGCACACGCACTCGCTGGCGCACAACGCCTGGTCGCGCGGCCTGCCCGCCTGGGGCGCGCACCTCGCCGACGAGCTGGAGCGCCTGGTCGCGCTGCACGATGCCAGCAACATCGCCGCCGTGATCGTGGAGCCCATCGCGGGCTCCACCGGCGTCCTGATGCCGCCGCAGGGCTACCTGCAGAAGCTGCGGGAGATCTGCACGAAGCACGGCATCCTCCTCGTCTTCGACGAGGTCATCACGGGCTTCGGCCGCTGCGGCTCGCCGTTCGCGTCGCAGGAGTTCGGCGTGGTGCCCGACATGATCACCTGCGCCAAGGGCCTCACCAATGGCTCCGTGCCGATGGGCGCGGTGCTCGTGCAGAAGGGGATCTACGAGGCCTTCATGTCCGGCCCGTCGCAGGCGATCGAGTTCTTCCACGGCTACACCTACTCGGCGCACCCGGTCGCCTGCGCGGCGGGCCTGGCGGCCCTGGGCGTGTACGAGCGGGAGGGCCTGCTCACGCGGGCGCGGGAAATGGCCCCGTACTGGGAGCAGGCCGTGCACTCGCTGAAGGGCCTGCCGGGCGTGATCGACCTGCGCAACTACGGCCTGATCGCCGGCATCGAGCTCGAGCCCATCGCGGGCAAGCCGACGGCCCGCGCCTACGACGTGTTCCTGCGCTGCTTCGAGCGCGGCGTCCTGGTGCGCACCACGGGCGACATCATCGCGCTCTCGCCGCCGCTCATCATCGAGCGCAGCCACGTGGACGAGATCTTCGGCACGCTGGCCGACGTGCTCGCCGGACACTGAGAGAAAAAGGGCCCCGGCTCGGCCGGGGCCCTTCGGTTTTCGTCAGCGCCGTCGCCCGGGCGACCGGGCGGCCGCCGCGATCACTTGCTCCAGGGCAGCGTCGTGCTGATCGAGAAGATCACGCGGTTCTCGTTGTTGAACACGTCATCCTCGACCCTGTACTGGCCGGGAACGTCCACGCCCTGGTAGCGCAGGTTGATGTCGAAGTTGCCCCACGTCTTGGTCACGCCGAACGAGTAGACCCAGTACGAGCCGTCCTCCGAGCCCGGGCCCGCGCCCCAGCCGTTGTCGAAGTACTGGCCCGTCTGGTAGCCGAGGCCCAGGTTCAGCACCCAGCTCTCGGCCAGCTCGAAGTCGGCGGTGCCGGCGTAGTACCAGGTGTCATAGCCGCTGTTGCCGTAGTCGGGCGAGTACCAGACCTCGACGCCGTAGTTGCCGTAGCCCACCTTGGCGTAGAACTCGTTGTAGTCGATGTCCGACTCGTCGTCCGGGTAGAAGTAACGCGTGACACCGATGTCCAGGGCGACGCCGTTCGCCGCCTCGTAGGCCCAGCCGATGTAGCCGTCGATCTCGACGCTCTCGGCACCGCCGAAGTCGATGTTGCTGGCCCAGGCGCCCATGTACACCCCGCTGTCCGCCGCGAAGTCGAGGCTCGCCTGCAGCGCCGGGTCCTTGGCGGACTGCGACACGCCGCGAAAGTCGTACTCCGAAGCGGCCGTGATCGTGGAGGAAAACTCGTTCGCGCTGGCCGTGCCCGTGGCCGCCATCAGCGCCGCCGCCAGAACCCAGTTCTTCTTGCTCATCATCAATGTGTCCCCAAGCTAAGTTGCCCGAAATCGTAGGGCCGAAATGTTACTGGAATTGCAGCCCGTCCCGCAGGACGGCGGCATGGGCGCCGCGCGCCCGCTTCAAAGGCCAGCGGCCCCGGAGCGCCTGGGGCGCCCGGGGCCGCACGGCCGGGAAGGCCTCGCCGCGGCCGCCCTCCGCTACCAGGGCAGCGTGGTCGCGACGGTGAAGACGATGCGCCCCTCGTTGTTGGCAACGTCATCGGTGATGCGCTGCTCGCCGCTCGCGTCGGTGCCCGTG